>DASXYT010000337.1:0-18334 GCA_036502345.1 Pseudonocardiaceae bacterium
GGCCCCACGTCCGATAGGGTTAACTCTCATGGAGCACGCTGATCACGTGGCAGTCGCCTCGCTGCTGGCCAAACTGGCCGAACTGGAACACGGCGCGAAGATCGGCGTTGACGAGGCCGAACGGCTCGCCGGCAGTGACCCTGCCGCTGTGTTGCGCCAGCGAACGTTCAGCGAGGGCGAGGTGTCCGGGCTCGTCCTGGCACAGCGAGTGGTCAGGGAAATGGCCGGTTGGCCTGTGGAAGCGGACTCGAACCGCACCTGACTTCAGTTCTGCCCGATAATGGCGCCATGAGCGCTGATCCTGCCGCCGGTGGTCTGCGGGCCGACGCGCGCCGCAACCGGGCCAGCGTGCTGCGCGCCGCTCAGGAGGCGTTCGCCGCGGAGGGCCTTGCCGTACCGCTGGACGAGATCGCCAGGCGCGCGGGTGTCGGTGCCGGCACGGTGTACCGGCACTTCCCGACCAAGGAAGCACTGTTCGAGACGATCGTGCTCGGCCGTGTCCAGGAGATGGGTGACCGGATCCGGCAGTGGGCGGACGCCCCGGAACCCGGTGCCGCGTTCTTCGCCATGTTCACCGAACTTGCCCAGCAGGGCGCGATGAAGCGGGACCTGGTCGACGCGCTCACGGCAGCCGGCATCGACGTCACCGGGCGGCTGTCCGAAGCCAGGGCCGGCATTCGCGACTCGATCGGCATCCTGCTGGCCAGGGCCCAGGCCGCCGGCGCCGTCCGGCCGGACGTCACCACGGAGGACGTGTCCACGTTGCTGGGCACGGTGTTCCTCGCAGCGACCCAGCAGAACGGTTCGGCGGCCCGGGCGTTGAGCGTGATCGCCGACGGTCTACGCGCCAGGACCTGACCGGCCGGGCAGCGGACTCGCCGACGACGGCCGCAGCGCGTCCAGCAGCAGCGACAGGTACCGCCGCCAGTCGGCACAACCGGGCTCGGTCAGCCGCAGCGTGCTGATCAGCATGTACACCAGCGGCGGCAGGTCGGCCGGTGTGAGATCGGCGCGGATCTGACCCGCTTCCTGGCCACGCACCACGATCGTGGCCAACTCGGGGAAGAACCGGTCCAGGATGCCGCTGACCAGCCTGCCGGGATCGCGGGACGCCTTGATGATGCCGCGTTCCTCTGCGGCCACGGTCAGGGCCGCGTCCAGTGTGGCCACCAGGCCGCGCCACGGGTCACCGTCGGCGAGCGCGGCCGCCAGCACCGGCTCGACCTGTTCGGCGTAGCGCCATTCCACGATCGACCGGATCAGATCGTCCTTGCTGGGGAACCGGCGGTACAGCGTCGCGACGCCCACGCCGGCCCGCCTGGCGACCTCCTCCAGCGACACGTCGGCGCCTGCTTCGGCGAACGCCTCGCGGCCCGCGTGCATGATCCGCTCCGCGTTGCGAGCCGCGTCGGCCCGCAGCGGGCGGGCGGCTGGAGCGTCCATGACCAGCACGGTAACAGAATCAGCGGCCAGTGATAGTGCACTTCCAGTTATGGTAGGGTCGACCTGGCAAACGATAGTCCGATATCGCTTTGATAGGGACCCGTTGATGACCGAGACGCCGATCATGCCCGTGCACATCCGCCGCGACAAGTTCGATCCGGTTGCCGAACTCACCAAGATGCGCGAAGAGGCGCCACTGACCGGCGTGACCCTGCCGTGGGGCACCAAGGCATGGCTGGCCACCCGCTACCAGGAAGTCCGGCAGGTGCTCGGCGACGCGACCCGGTTCAGCAACCAGTTCGGCGCCGGCAACCGAGGACCGTTGCAGGGCAACAATTCCACACCGTTCTCGTCCTCATCGGACGGTGGCACCAAGCGGATGGAGACCGGCTTCCTGCTCGGCTACGACCCGCCCGACCACACCCGGCTGCGCAAGCTCCTGACGGCCGAGTTCACCGTGGCCAGGATGCGCAGGATCCGGCCCCGGGTCGAGGCCATCGTCACAGAACACCTGGACGCCATGGCCGCCGCCGGCTCGTCCGCCGACCTGGTCAGCGCGTTCGCACTGCCGGTGCCGTCGCTGGTGATCTGCGAACTGCTCGGCGTGCCCTACGACGAGCGCGACGAGTTCCAGCAGTTGAGCCGGGACCGCCTCAACATGTCCATCGACTTCGAGCGCCGGGTCGCGGCAGGCGACCAGGCCAGGGCCTACATGGCCGGCCTGATCGCCCAGCAGCGCAAGGAACCCGGCGACGCCATGCTCGGCATGCTGATCCGGGAGCACGGCGACGAGATCAGCGACAACGAGTTGACCGGTGTCGCCGACCTGCTGCTGCTCGCCGGCCACGAGACCACGTCCAACATGCTCGGCCTGGGCACCCTCCTGCTGCTGCGCGAACCGGACCAGTTGGCGCTGATGCGCGACCCGGCCAGGGTGGACGGGGCCGTCGAGGAACTGCTGCGCTACCTGTCCGTCGTGCACACCGTGGTGCCGCGCGTGGCCATCGAGGACGTCACCATCGGTGGCCAGTCGATCAAGGCGGGCGAACCGGTGATGTGCTCGCTGCCGGCCGCGAACCGCGACCCCGCGCTCGGTGACGACCTGGACCGCGTCGACCTGACCAGGGAGATCACCAGTCACCTCGCCTTCGGCCACGGCATCCACCACTGTCTCGGCGCGCCGCTGGCCAGGATGGAGATGCGGATCGCCTATCCGGCACTGTTCGACCGGTTCCCGAACCTGCGACTGGCCGTGCCGTTCGAGGATGTCGAGTTCCGGGCGTTCTCGGTGGTCTTCGGGCTGACGTCGCTGCCGGTGGCCTGGTAGCACCGTATTCTGCGCGGACGGCTGCACAATCGCGCACGACTGATCACTGGATCGGCCCTACCGTCGGACGAGATCGACCCGTTGAACATTGTGAAAAATGGGGAGACATCCGATGGATGCCGAAATGCTGGACGCCGTGGCGGTCGTCGATATCGCTCCGAGCCAGGCCACGGAATGGTTCGACCTGGTCAACGGCGCCTACTCGGCGTCGAGCAATGATTGGGACGCTTTTTCCAGGCAGCTCAGCTCGACCGCGGGCAGCACGTTCAGTACCGCCGCTGTGACATTCCTGGGATATGCGGCCGACCACGGCAGGACCGAACTGATCGGCAAACTCGTCGCCGATCTGCGGGAACTGCCGTCCGCGTACGCGACCAGCAGGGAGCGGGCGGCGGCTCAGGTCCCGCCGCCGTCGGGCGCCTCGTGGGACGAGGTGGTTCGGCAACTCGGTTCGGGATGGGCGAACTGGGACGGTTCCGATGCGGCCTGGGCACAATTCCGAGACTGGACCTACACCTCGGCCAACGAGCAACACGCCGACCTGTACGCCGTAGCCTACGAAAAGCTGAACCCGCTCAACGAACTTCCGCCTGCCGACCGAGTCGTTGCCCTGACGGGGCTGGGTCTCACGATCAGCGCGAAGCCCGCGCAGCAGCAGCCGGCCGGTTCGCAGTGGGAGACCGTGGTGCGACAGTTGGGATCAGGTTGGGCGAACTGGGACGGCTCGGAAGCGGGCTGGGCACAGTTCCGCGACTGGACCTACACCTCGGCCAACCAGCAGCACCCGGACATGTACGCCGCGGCCTACGAGAAGCTGAACCCCCTCAACGGACTTCCACTGACCGAACGGGCCGCGAAGCTCTCCGAGTTCGGGTTCACCGTCCAGGCACCTGCCGCGCAACCGGCAGGCGAGCCGGCCGCGGAGACCGGCTCGGCAGGCGTGGACCAGATCATCGAGGAGTCGTTGGCCGAGGCGCTGCGGGAGGTGCCGGGATCCGAGGTGCTGACACCCGAGGAGTTGGCGCGAATGCGCGCCGAGATAGCGGCAGAACTCGCCAGTGAAGAGGGTGAAGAGGGCTGATGGCATTTTACGCTCAGGTCAAGGAAAAGGCCAAGAAGAAAACCAAGACGAAGGTCAAGAAGGCCGTCGTCGTTGTGGACGAGATCGAAGACGGAGATGGCGTGTACGACGTGAACGGCATCAATGTGCAACGCGGCGTACGCAATGAGCTGATGCCCACCTGGGTGCAGGGCAACGCCAAGTACCACATCAACCTGAAAGGCGGGGACAGGGACCGGGTGTTCCATGTGAGTCGCGAGGGCATCCCCATGGTGCACTACTACTTCAGCGGCACCGGCACGGACATCGTGGCCGAACAGCCGACCAAGAAGGAACGAGGCAGCTCCCCCGTCAAGAAGGATGCCGACGGCGAGGAGGTGAACACCAAGCTGTCGTTCGATAAGCTTCCAGGCGACGTCCAGAGCTTCATCCGCAACTACTGGGATGACATTCTCGGCTAGCGACGTTCGCCTGCTCGGACCAGGCCGGTTTCGTAGGCGATCACGACCAGTTGCGCCCTGTCCCGCGCGCCCAGCTTCACCATCGCCCGGTTCACGTGGGTCTTCGCGGTCAGCGGGCTGAGCAGCAGGCGTTCGGCGATCTCCTCGTTGGACAGGCCGGCCGCCACGAACGTCAACACCTCGCGTTCGCGGACCGTCAGCACGTCCAGCACGGCGGGTGAGTCACGCACCGGGTAGTCGGGCTGCGCGAGGAACCTGGCGATCAGGCTGCGGGTGGCGGTCGGCGAGAGCAGCGCGTCTCCCCTGGCGATCATCCGGATGGCGGCCAGCAGTTCCTCGGGTGCCACGCCCTTGCCGAGGAACCCGCTGGCGCCCGCGCGCAGGGCGGCGAAAACGTACTCGTCGATCTCGAACGTGGTCAGGATCAGCACCCGCACGCCTGCCAGGTCCTCGTCCGCGCTGATCTGCGTGGTCGCGGCCAGGCCGTCCAGTTCCGGCATCCGGATGTCCATCAGCACGACATCGGCGCGGGCGCTGCGAGCCAGCGCGACGGCTTCCCTGCCGGTCGACGCCTCCCCGACGACGGCCAGGTCGGGCGCCGAGTCCACGAGCGCGCGGAAGCCCGCCCGGACCAGGGCCTGGTCATCGGCCAGCACGACTCGGATGGTCACGCCGCCCAGTCTGCCCGGTAGTGGGTCGAGCGGCTCAGAAGGGCAGCCGGTGGCGCAGTTCCACGAACACGATCCGGTAGCCGAGGTAGACCACCGCCACGCCGTGGGCAACTCCCCCGATGTGCAGCAGCACCCCTTCGACGTACTCGGGCCGCCACACGAACACCCCGGACGCCACGGCGAACCCCGACGACGCCCAACCCGGCCACCTGGCCGGCCCGGCCGCCCGCCACACCGCGATCGCCAAGAGCAGGCTCGCGACGGCGAACGCACCGTTGTTCACCCTGATCAGGACTGCGATCGAGGCCGGCGGCCTGGCGCCACCGGACACCACCTCGTAGGACACGATCGCCACGAAACCGCTGATCGCGGCACCGGTCACGGTGAGCGCCGTGGCGAACATCGCCACCAGGCGACCGCCGCCCGCGGTCAGCGCGTAGACACCGGGGAAGCCGAACGAGTTGCAGACGCCGGCGATGATGAAGAAGCTCATGACGCTCAGAAAGTCGGCCTACGACACGGATGTCGGGAACGACGAGAGGTGCGCGGCGGCGGCACAGAAACCGGCCACCAGCAGCAGAATTCCCTGATACATCTTCGGTTCGACGGCCACAGCGCTCGGCTTCGCCGCTGGGTGTGCCACCACTAACTGGCCCGACGGCACAACGCCGGGATCGGCCACGGTCGAGCGCAACGGCAGTCGGACGAACAGTTGCAGGTACGAGATCGCCAGCCCCAGCACGGCGAACACCGCACCGACGACATTCGCCCCGACCCCGGCCGTGCCGAGTACGACACCACCACCGACGATCATGATCAGGCCGGCGGCGAGGAGCAACCTGCGCACCATGTGGTGTGTGGTCGGCCGACTTGCTGCCCGCGCTACCCGCATGGGTGGCCGACCGGGCGAAATCGCCTAGGCTGGGACGTATGGCAGCTGATCAACTTCCGGACCCGGAAACACCCTTCGGCAAGTCGGTGCGTGAGCGCCTGGCGAGTGAACCGCTGATCTGGCTCACCACGATCGGCAAGGACGGCACACCGCAGCCGAACCCGGTGTGGTTCCTGCACGACGGCGACGACATCGTCGTCTACAGCATCGCCTCGGCCAACCGCCTGACGCACGTCCTGCAGCGCCCCAGGGTGTCGCTGAACTTCAACAGCGACGACCACGGCGGCAGCGTCGTCGTCATCACAGGCGACGCCCGGCTGACACCCGACGAGCCGGCACCGGACCAGAGCCCTGCCTACATGGCGAAGTACGCAGGCCCGATGGCAGGGATCAGCGGCACCGTCGAGAAGTTCGCCGCCACCTACAACGTTGCCATGCGGATCGACATCGGCAAGGTCAGGGGCTTCTAGCAGGTCGACCCGAACTTGATCGGCGCTTCTGGCAGCCCTCAACTGACGTCCCCGCAGCTGAACACGACGGACTGATCGCCGTGCCTTCCACCGACCGATACAACACTGGGCTTTTTCTGGGCATTGTGTTTCACTCAACGCATGCCCAGAAAAAGCCCAGCGGAGGACGACGTAGTCGCAGCGGTCGGGCGGCTACTGCGACGCGGGCTGCCGGTCACCCCGGCCACTGCGGATGGGGCATTGCTCGACCTGCGCGGAATCATCGCCCGGGCAGCCGATCCTGCTGATGAGGCCAGCCGCACCACGGCTCTGGACGGCACCCTGCGCGGCCTGCTGGCTCGGTTCCCGGACGCCCGCTACGCCTCGGCGGCGCGGGCGTTGTTCGGACTGCCACCGGCCGAGCCGGGCCAGAACCTGACCGTGCGCCGGAACCTGGCGGCCGAGCAGGCCGGACACGAGAGTCACCACTTCCGCAAGCGGGTCGAGCCCAAGCTGATCGAGACGATCGCCTGGGAACTGCTCGCCGACGCCGAGCGGTTCACTCGATCGGCGATGATCGCGCCCCGGCTGGCCCCAGCCACCAAGCGACAGCCGGTCCAAGAGGACCCGTTCGCCTGGGAAGTCGCCGAATACGAGGAGCAGTTCAGCAGGCTGTGGTCGGCTATCTACGCCGCCCGCGCCGAACTGCTCGCCGTCGAACGACTGATCAGCCTCCAGTCCAGCCGCTTGGACATCGTCCACACCGCAGTGACCGCCGCCTGGCGATGGGCCATAGCCCGAGCCGAGGCCATCAGCTACACCACATTCACCCCGGACCTGGAGGTCTCAGCGGACGAGATGGCCGCCCTCGCCGGCTGGACCCCGACTCTGACCTCGGCGCAGGCATCGCGCCTGACTGAGGCCGCCGCCGGCGGAGCCAGCCGGGAGCAGTTCGTCACCGCCCTGCACGGCGAAACCGAACTGGGCAACGTCTGGACTCGCGGCTTCCTCGCACGGCCGGTATCTCCCGAGAGAACCCCTGATGGACAGAACGGACAACCGTCGTGACCACCACCAACCCGGCCTTGGCCGCTGCTCTGAAGGCTGCGTCGACCGGAGCCCCGCGCCGCTATGTCATCACCGGAGGTCCCTCCTCCGGCAAGGACGACCTGCTCGAAGCGGTACATGCCGGCGGAATCCCCTGCATGGCAGAGGAACCCGGTCGAGCCATCTACCGCAAGCACCGCGAACGACTGGGCCGACACCTGCTCAAGGAGGATCGCCGCGACTACTCGTTGGAAGTCCTCGACGCGTTCATCACCGAATACACCACGCACATAGGCGGAATCCGCTTCTACAACAGGGGAATCCCGGACGGCTATGGCTGGGAAGGGTTCTTCGGGCTGCGCCCGACCCCGCAGTTGGAGGAAGCCACCCGGCGCTATCGCTACGACGCGATCTTCGTGCTCGACCCGCTCGACACCTTCGAGGATCCCGACGACATCGTCTGGGCCAAAGACCGCGAGATTCGGCGCGTCCACGAACTGATCGTGCAGGGCTACTACGACGCCGGCTACCAACCGGTGTTCGTCGCTCCCGACTCCGCTGCTGCCCGGCTCGACTTCATCTGCGCCAACTTGCGCCTGCCCAAACCCAGCCGAGGAGCGTGATCTCGTTGAGTCGCAATGGGAAACCATCGTTCCTGATCTCGCCCAACAGCGTGCTGGCCAATGCTCTGCTGCGATCGATCGACATCCTGCGCCCCCGTGTCCTGGCCACCCGGCCCTCACGGATCGAGTTCGTGGTCGGTACCCAGATCAATGGGGCACCACACCTGGGTACCAACCTGGTCCAGACCGCCGCGTTCCTGCTCGCCAGGATCGCCCGGCGGGAGTTCTCCATCGACACCGGCGTGCGGTTCGGCGCTCTGGACAACGCGCCCCACGAGGTGGTGCTCGACCCGGAAACACACACCGCCTACCAACAGACCTACTACCACGCACTGGGCAAGGACGGGATCAGCGAACTGATCGATCGTTATTACGGTGCGTTCTTCACCTCGCTGTCGCAAGCCACCGACACCGACTACGAGGTGGAGACGTATACCGACCAGCAAGCCACACCAGGATTCCGGGCCGAGTTCCTTCGCACCCTGGAACGCCTGGAGGACATTCGCTGGTGGATGGCACCCTCCCACGGCGTCGTCCACGTTCGCGTCCCCTGCCCGGACTGCGGCTGGGCGGAGAAACGCGCCGACCGCACCAAGCTCGCCCATTTCGACGAGGACGGCGCCACCTTCACCGCGGTCTGTTTCGACCACGGCCCCTACGAGGCGCACATCGACCCCGAAGACGACCAGCCCTACCTCGACCTGGCCACCCTTTACCGCAACCTGATCAAGGAACGCGCGCTGGGCCGCGACTCGGGCACACTGCACGTGATGATGAAAGGCGGCGACTGGGTCTTCGGCTGTCAACTCGTCGACGGCGCGCTCGGTGCCCTGGACACACCGCCAGCGCAGATGCCGATCCGCGTGTTCACCCCGCAGGTGCTCGCCCCGACCGGGGCAAAGTTGTCCAAGTCCCTGCTGCGCGAGCAGGGCAAGGGAGTCTTGCCCACCGATGTCGAACCCTGGATGCTCGACACCACCGCTTGGCCCGGCTCGGTCGACAACTACGTCGACGCGCTGGTCTGGCTGGTCAGCCAGCTGCTGACCGACCCCAAGCACTTCTTCCGCTCGTTCACCGTCAAGGAACTCGGCCGCATCATGACCGCACGCCCCACCCAACCCGTCGTCCGCGCTCACGAGATGGGCATCTACAAACGCTACTTCGATCTTGTCGCCACCGGTCGCAAGACCACCGAGATCCGCGTCAACGACTCCAGTCGCCGCAAGATCAAGAAAGGCTCACTGATCCGGTTCCGCTGCCAAGGCGACGAGGTGCTCACCCGCGTCACCCGCGTCACCCGCTACGACACGTTCGACGAGATGTTCGACCACGAGGAAGTCGCCTCGGTCAACCCCTTGGCCACCCGCGACGAGCAACTCGCGAACATCCGCCAGATCTATCCTCCCGAACGTGAAGCCCTCGGCGTGGTCGCCCTAGGCATCGAACTCGTCGATGCACCCCGCACCGTGCGAACTGGGACCTAGCGGGCCAGCCTGCCCGCTTTCACGTCGCTGACCAGCAGCGCCACATCGACGCTCAGGACCGGCCCTGCGGCATTCTTGCTGTCCCGCAGGGCGGTCCGGTCTCGATACACCTCAACACACGAGTCCGCGTTCGGACTGCAGGTTGATTTCCGCCATTCGTCAGTCACGTCAAGAAGTCCCTTCCAACACACGAAGCCGGGCGGTCAGCACTGCATGAGACTTTGCCTCGCTGAATGATACCGCATCGAGCTGACCGACGGAGTCGATATAAGAGGCGACGTCGGCGCGATTGTGCAGAAAGATTCCAGACTTTCCGGCATCTCGATGGACGATCGCCCTGTCCATAATCATGAAGTTGCCATCCAAACAAGGTTGCCAGCCGCTCTCGAATGGCACGATCCGCACATGCACATGGGGTCGCCTACTGAGTTGCAGCACATGCCGCAACTGGTCAACCAGCACGTCACGCCCGCCAACGAGCCAGTACAGTGCCGCCTCTCCAAGGAACGACATGAACTCCACCGGCTCCGATTTGTCCAGCGCTTCACGACGGAGCAATCTTGTCGCTACCCGGTCCATGACCTCTTTCGCAGACATGCCGGCAGCCAACATTATCGCCGTCATGTAGGCCTCTGATTGTAGGAGGCCGGGAAACAAAGATGGCGCAACATGGTCGATGTGGGTGGCGCTCTGTTCCATATCGATCATCGCGCGTAGGTGTTGCCGCTGGTCGGGCAAAGTCAAGGCGGCCCAACCCGGGCCATCGGTGCCGTAGGCGAGTGACAGAATCTCCTCGTAGTCCTCGCCACGAATCTCCAAGGCGGTCAGCAACTGTGCCACGTCCTCGGGCTTCGGCGTCCGCTCACCGCTCTCATACCGGGACAACACGCCCGAGTTCCGGCCGGTCATGGCCCCGAGTTCGCGCAGGGTGAACCCGCGAGACTCCCGCGCATCGCGCAGCGCTCGTGCGAGACGCATCCCCTTGGGGGTCTTCGACACGACATCCTCCATTTGCTGTCGGGTGGCAGCAGAATGCCACCCATCAAGTTCACCTGCTGCGCGGTGGCAGCAGCCTTGTCCTTTGTGGTCATGCTGTCGCAAGCTATCGCACAACGCCACTCGAAGATCAGGCAGGAGAGCTTAATGGGTAACGCACCAGACCATTTGATGGCCGCGCTCGCCGAGGACGCATCGTATCTCAGGCCGACGTTGTTCTCCGTTTACGGGGTCGACCGCACGGGTACACCGTTTCTCGGCTGGGGAATGCAGATAGGCGAGAAAGAGGCCTATTACGTGCAGCCCGGCTCGTCGATGACCTGGGTTTCCACGTCGGCCGAACAGGTGCATGCGACACTCAACCGGCTCGGTGAAGCACGCCTGACGTGGTTGGAGGATTGAACTGTTGTTGTCCGACGCGGAAGTCGCTGCCCTGTATGACGTCCAGAACCCGTGGGAGCTGGGCGGGCACCCCGAGAACGCCTACGTGTCGGCCCTCGTCGCCACAGTCGACTCGGTGCTCGACGTCGGCTGTGGGACCGGCAGCATGCTGCACGTGGCCCGCCGCGAGGGGCACGTCGGGCGGCTGGTCGGGATCGACCCGGATCCGGCGATGCTGGCGCGGGCGCGGCGACGCGACGACATCGAGTGGGTGCTGGGGAAGGCCGACGGGATGCCTTGGGTGGGCGAGTTCGACCTCGCGACGATGAACAGCAACGCCTTCCAGTGCCTGGTCACCGACGACGAACTGGGCGCCTCACTCCAGGCGATCCGCACGGCGCTGCGGGACGGCGGCCGGTTCGCGTTCGGTACCCGACACGTACAGGCCCGTGCCTGGGAGTCCTGGAATCCGTCCAACGCCTTCGACACGACGCTGCCCGACGGCCGGGTGTTGCGGATGTGGCATCAGGTGGAGTCGGTGGTCGACGATGTGGTGACCATGACCGAGACGACCGGGCTGCCCGACGGCACGGTGGTGCGGATCGACCGGGCGAGCCTGCGCTTCTTCGACGTGCCGACGCTCGGAAAGTTCCTGACCGAGGCCGGCTTTCAGGTCGACCACCAGTACGGCGACTGGCAGCGCGGACCGGTCACCCCGGAGAGCCAGGAGTTGGTGACGATCGCACGGCCGGTGTGAGCCAGACGTCCAGGTCGAGCATAGTGAGCGGCCACCTGCCGGACCGCATTTCGTCGTGCAGTCTGCTTCTGGCCTGGTCGAGTTCCGGCCGCTGGTCTTGCCGCAGCGGGCGCGGCGGGGTGTGCCGGCGGCCGGTCGGGTTGGGCCGCTCGACCGGTAGGCCCTGGTGCCGGACGTGCAGTTCGTGGTCGCTCCAGACGCCGGTGAGCGTGGCCCAGCCGGTCAGCACACCGTTGTCCTCGCTGCGGCGATCCAGGCCCGCCAGGTCCGGTCCACGAGTGATCAGCGTATTCGAGTGGCGGTCCACGGGATCCGGACTAGAGTCCTACTACTGTGAGTGACGAGATCGCGGCACGCCCACGCAAGGAACGGTCGGACGCGGTCCGTAACCGGGCGAAGATCCTCGAAGTGACGGCGCGACTGTTCGCCGAGCATGGCGTCGACGGCGTGTCCATGGACCAGATCGCCAACGAGGCGGGCGTCGGCAAGGGCACCCTGTTCCGCAGGTTCGGTGACAAGGCCGGACTGGGTGTCGCCCTGCTCGACGCCAGGGAACAGGAGTTGCGGGAAGCCCTGGACCACGGCCCGCCGCCATTGGGCAGGGGTGCGCCGGCAGGTGACCGGCTGCGTGCGTTCCTGGCCGCGTACTCCGCGTTCCTGGACGCCAATCTCGACCTCGTGCACATGTCGGAGACGGCATCACCCGGTGCGCGCTATCGAGTGGGCGGTTACCCGCAGTGGCAACGTCACGTGCGGTCGTTGATCAGCCAGGCGCGGCCGGATCTGGACGCCGACTACATGGCCCACCTGTTGTTGGCCGGTCTGGCCGCCGACCTGCGGAGGGCCACCAGGGACGGCTGCCCGACGCAACGGGCGGCCGACGCGGTCGTCGCGATGGCCGGTCTGCTGCTCACCGGACGGGTGGAGCAGCAAACAGGACGTTTGGGTTAACCCAATCGGGGGCCATCCTCAGGGTGGCGAGCGACGAAATACCCAGAACGGCGCCACACTGGACGCAGGCGGGAATCGTCCAAGAAGCAAGAACGTAGGTGATCGACATGGTTGAGCACGAGCGTGTGAACCTGGATGCGCCCGACACCGACCAGATCCCGGTGCAGACCGACGAACGGGTACCGCCGCAGGCCGCGGCCGTCCAACCCACCGGCGCACGTGCGCCGGAGCCGTACGAACCGGTCCCCGACACGGCAGTGTCCGATCCGACGGCGCCGGCCACCGGCCAGGCGTTCAAGAAGATGCGGCGCACCAGGTTCAGCGGACTGTGGGTCGGCCTGACCGCCGCAGCCGTCGTGCTGCTGGTGCTGTTGGTGTTCATCATCGAGAACAGCCAGTCGGTCCAGATCTCGTTCTTCGGCGCGCACGGTCACCTGTCGCTCGGCGTGGCGCTGCTGCTGGCCGCTATCGCAGGGGTGCTGCTGGTCGCCGTGCCGGGCTACGGTCGGATTCTCCAGTTGCGCAGGGCGCTGCGGAAGTCGGCGCACACGACACGAGGGAATGTGACATGACCTATCAGGCGGTGTGGCACGACACAGTGCTGGCCGAGACCGACGACGTGGTGACCGTCGAGGGCAACCTGTACTTCCCGGCTGCCTCGCTGAAGAAGGAGTATCTGTCGGACAGCGACATGAACTCCGTCTGCCCGTGGAAGGGCACCGCGAGCTACTACTCGGTCACCGTGGACGGCGCGACCAACGACGACGCCGTCTGGTACTACCCGGCGCCCAAGCCGGAAGCGGAGCACGTCCGCGACCGGGTGGCGTTCTGGAAAGGTATTGAGGTCAAGCAGGTCTGACCAGGCACGACAGGCCGGGGTGGCGCAGGTTGCGTCACCCCGCGGTGCGCTTGCGCACGTTTCGCGCACACCCGGTCAGGACAACCCAGCCATATGACGGATACGTCTGCGAAACCTACGAGATTCACGGTCGGCTCGGAGCTGATCGAGGGTCTGCTGACGCACCTGTGCGATCAGGTGACCGGCTGCCTCGGCGTCGGGCTGAGCTCTGGTCCGTCAGTCGAGGACGGCGCCGTGATCGCCGCGATCGGCATCGCGGCCGACCTGGACCAGCGCCAGTGGTCGGAGAAGGTCGGCCCGCTGGTGACAGCCGCCGACCAGGACGACCACATCATGGTCGACGACGTGCGCAGGGACCAGCGGTGGCCCGAACTGGCCAACTGGCTGGACAGCGACGAGTCGACGGTCGGCATGGTGGCGCTGCCCGGTGGCTGGAGTCAGGGCGGCCTGATCATGCTGACCCTCTACCTCGACCACGCACCCACGTTGCAGGACATGCGGGTGGTCGAGGGCTACGAGCCGCTGATCGCGACCTGCGCGGCCGTCGTCGAGTTCTGCGCGGGCGAGGTCATGCGCACCGACCAGGTGCTGGACATGGTGCAGCACCGCAGGGTGATCGAACAGGCCAAGGGCATCGTGATGGCCCATCTCGGCTGCGACGGTCCCGGCGCGTTCAGCGCGCTGGTGCGGATCAGCCAGCAGGCGAACGTGAAACTCCGCGACTTCAGCATCGCGCTGGTGCAGATCGTCGGCAACGCTCCCGCCGAACAGCCGGAGCGGGAACTGCTCGGCGACCGGGCCGACGAGGTGCTGATCGAGCCGCGCCCGGAAGCGACGGCAGCGGCGAGGCTGGCCTGGAATGCCTTGCGGCAAGCGCAGCAGACCGACGGGCACAGGTAGCCACACTGTCCGTATGGGACAGTCCTTGGCAGACCAGCGGCCCCTGGCCTTGAACTGCTCCCGTTGTCCACGTATCGTTGACCTACAGCGGTTGAGCGCACAGCCGCACCGGGGCTCGTTCGTTACCGAGCGCGCGCTTGCCACAGCGTGGGTCACCCGGTGCCTCACCGCACCCCGCCACCAGCCCGTACGCCTGTTGGGCTCACCTGTGCCCAACAGGCGAAGCATGCGCCACACCCAGTCCAAACGGCTACCGGCCGAGGGTGATGATCAAAAATGACCTCTGTCAGACCCGCGAAGAGAACCGACTACGGCGATCTGGCACCGCTGTTCCACGAACTCGCCGACAAGAACCTGCCCGAGCGCGCCAGGCAGACCCTGCGTGACCGACTGGTTGCCGAACATCTGCCCGTCGCGGAGCACATCGCCCGTCGGTTCCACAACCGTGGCCAACCCGACGACGATCTGCGACAGGTGGCCGCTATCGGCCTGATCCAGGCCGTCGACAGGTTCGACCCGACGCGGGGCAGCGACTTCCTCGCGTTCGCGGTACCGACGATCACCGGTGAGGTGCGTCGGTTCTTCCGTGACACCACATGGTCCGTGCGGGTGCCCAGGCGCGTGAAGGAACTACACGCGGCGATCACCGCGAAAACCATGGAACTGAGCCATGATCTCGGCCGCGCACCACGGCCGAGTGAGTTGGCCGAAGCGTTGGACCGGCCGATCGAGGAGATCCAGGAAGGCCTGGCCGCGGCCAATGTCTACCACAGCGAATCGCTGGACGAACTGGTCTCGGCGGCCGACGGCAACACGTCCGTCGGTGACCTGCTCGGCGACGACGACGAGCGGCTCGTGGACGTGGAGAACCGTCAAGCACTGTTCCCGGTGTTGGCCACGCTGCCGGAACGGGAGCGGGCCATCGTGGTGCTGCGGTTCTTCGGCAACCTCACGCAGACCCAGATCGCCGACCGCGTCGGCCTGTCCCAGATGCACGTATCGCGACTGCTCGCGGCCAGCATCACCAAGCTGCGCACCGCGATGACCGCCCCGGAGGGGCTCCAGGACGACCAGGGTTGAGCAGCCAGCCCCAGTCGAACTGACCGGCTGCCACCGGGGACGGTGGCAGCCGGTCAGCTAACGGGTACGGCGCGGGCGGCGGCCTTGCGGCGCTCGTCGGCGGTCATCGCGCCCCACACCCCGTAGGGCTCCTGGACCGAAAGCGCGTGCTTGCGGCAGTCGGTCAACACCGGGCAGCTGTGGCAGATCGCCTTCGCCCGTTCCTCGCGGGCATGGCGGGCCGGGCCCCGCTCGTACTCCGGGTGGAAGAACAGCGAACTGTCCAAACCACGGCAACTGCCCCGAAGCTGCCACTCCCAGTGCTGCTCGACCGGACCGGGCAAGCGCGAAATCACTGCCATCCCCATCACCTCCGTGCGTCTCCTGCACCGGAATTACCCGGCTCTGGCCTGCGACAAACACGAGATCCACTACTTGGGGAGCGAGCCGCCGAGACAACGGCCGCCCGGCACCGGCAGAATGCGTGGTCGGTTCGTTCGGTGACAGAAACGGTTGGCAAGGGTGACGGCAGTGACGGGTACAGAGGCGGACAGGGCGGTCGACCCAGCGGCGGCGCAGCGGTTGATCAATCAGTCGATCAACCGTCGGATCGCTGAGGAACTCGGCGTCCGCGACGGCCAGGTCGGCGCGGCCGTCGATCTGTTGGACGGTGGCTCGACGGTGCCGTTCATCGCCAGGTACCGCAAGGAGGTGACCGGCACCCTGGACGACACGCAGCTGCGCACCCTGGAGGAGCGGCTGCGCTACCTGCGCGAACTCGAGGAGCGCCGCAGCGCGATCCTGGAGTCGATCCGGTCGCAGGGCAAGCTGGACGATGCGCTGGCGGCGCAGATCATCGCCGCCGACTCGAAGGCGCGGCTGGAGGACATCTACCTGCCGTACAAGCCGAAGCGGCGCACCAAGGCGCAGATCGCGAGGGAGGCGGGCCTCGAACCACTGGCCGATCTGCTGCTGTCCGACCCGACCCAGGACCCGCAGGCCCGAGGCGCCGAGTACGTGGACGCGGAGCGTGGGGTGGCCGACGCCGCGGCGGCGCTGGACGGCGCCCGGTCCATCCTGGTCGAGCGGTTCGCCGAGGACGCCGACCTGATCGGCACGCTGCGCGAGCGGATGTGGACGCGCGGCAGGCTGGCGTCGGCGGTGCGGGAGGGCCAGGAGGAGGCGGGCGCCAAGTTCTCCGACTACTTCGAGTTCAGCGAGTCCTACGCGTCGCTGCCCTCGCACCGGGTGCTCGCCGTGTTCCGTGGCGAGAAGGAGAACGTGCTCGACCTGACCATGGCGCCGGACGACATGCCGGCCGAACCGCCCGCCGGCCCGACCGACTACGAGCGGCACATCGCCGCCCGCTTCGGTGTCGACGACCAGGGCAGGCCCGCAGACAAGTGGCTGACCGACACTGTCCGCTGGGCCTGGCGCACCCGGATCCTGGTGCGGCTGGGCATCGACCTGCGGATGCGGCTGTGGCAGGCGGCCGAGGATGAGGCGGTGCGGGTGTTCGCCACCAACCTGCGTGACCTGCTGCTGGCGGCGCCGGCCGGCGCGCGGTCCACGATGGGCCTGGACCCCGGGTTCCGTACCGGCGTGAAGGTCGCCATCGTGGACGCGACCGGCAAGGTCGTCGCCACCGACACCATCTACCCGCACCAGCCGCAGCAGCGCTGGGACGAGGCGCTGGCCTCGTTGGCCAGGCTGGCCGAGGCGCACAACGTCGACCTGATCTCGATCGGCAACGGCACGGCGTCCCGGGAGACCGACAAGCTGGCCGCCGACCTGATCAAACTGCGGCCGCAACTCGGGCTGACCAAGATCGTGGTGTCCGAGGCGGGCGCCTCGGTGTACTCGGCGTCGGCCTACGCCTCCCAGGAACTGCCCGGCATGGACGTGTCGCTGCGAGGTGCCGTGTCCATCGCGCGGCGGTTGCAGGACCCGCTGGCCGAACTGGTGAAGATCGACCCGAAGTCGATCGGTGTCGGCCAGTACCAGCACGACCTCGCCGAGTTGAAGCTGTCCCGGTCGCTGGACGCGGTCGTCGAGGACTGTGTGAACGCGGTCGGCGTGGACGTGAACACGGCGTCGGCTCCGCTGCTCACCAGGGTGTCCGGCATCGGCGAGGGGTTGGCCGAGAACATCGTGGCGCACCGGGACGAGAACGGGCCGTTCCGGTCGCGTACCGCGCTGAAGGGTGTCGCGCGGCTGGGCCCGAAGGCGTTCGAGCAGTGTGCCGGCTTCCTGCGGATCCGCGGCGGCGACGACCCGCTGGACTCCTCCAGCGTGCACCCGGAGTCCTATCCCGTGGTGCGCAGGATCATGGCGGCGACGGTCAAGGACGGCGGGATCGCCGACCTGATCGGCAATCCCGCCGTGTTGCACAAGGTGGACCCGGCGAAGTTCGTGGACGACAAGGTCGGTCTGCCGACCGTGACGGACATCCTGAAGGAACTGGAGAAGCCCGGCCGCGACCCGCGACCCGCTTTCAAGACGGCCACGTTCACCGAAGGCGTCGAGAAGATCGGTGACCTGCGGCAGGGCATGGTGCTGGAGGGCGTCGTCACGAATGTGGCCGCGTTCGGCGCGTTCGTGGACATCGGCGTGCACCAGGACGGGTTGGTGCACGTGTCGGCCATGTCCAGGAACTTCGTGAAGGACCCGAGGGACGTGGTGAAGTCCGGTGACGTGGTGCGGGTGAAGGTGCTTGATGTGGACATTCCACGCAAACGCATCTCACTCACGCTGCGCCTGGAGGACGAACCGGCCACGGGTCCCAAGTCGGGCGGGCGACCCGAGCGTTCGGGTGGCGGTGGGCGACCACGGGACCCGAAGCCGCGCGGCGGCAGCGGTGGCGGCCGGCAGGAGCGGCAGCCGGCACCAGGCGGCGCACTCGCGGATGCCTTGCGCAGGGCGGGTTTCGACAACAGTAAGTAATTCACGCAAAACCGACCGAACGGCCGTCGAC
>DASXYT010000338.1:0-2550 GCA_036502345.1 Pseudonocardiaceae bacterium
ATGCGACTGACCCCAGGCACAGCAGACATCACGCGCGTCAAACCTTCCCGCACGCTGCGCCGGTCGTCGCAGATCAAGACCGTCGTCACGGGGACTCCTTCCAGCGGCCGAGTGACGTTCCAACTCCGGTATCGGCCACCAGGGGGCAGACCTTGACACGATCTGGTGCTTAATCCGTCAAGTAGTTAACTGGTGACCCGTTCGAGTCGGTTCACCGGAACGGATCAGCGGCCTCGGCATCCACGGTGAAGCCGCCGCAATCCGCCTCATCTCGGCATCTGACCACGAGAATACGCTGGTCAGAGCGTTGGCCGCAGTTTCGGCCAAATCGGCGGCCCGATCCGGCGCCAGATCGGCCAGTAGCAGTGCGCAAGGCCAGACCAGCGGAAACATCCCCCATCTGAGGGATACGTCCAGGGCACCCGTGAGTAGGCGCTCGGCCCGCCGCCGCCCGTCCGGGGTCCCCCCGGACACCAACGCCGCCCCGAGCATCATGGTCGACTTCACGGTGTGTCGCACCGCGCCGTGCGCCGTCGCCACCTCCGTGGCGTGCTCGGCGGCCGGCACGGCGGCCGTCGGCCGATCGGTGGCCAGGGCGATCTCGGTTGCCACCCAGTCGATACGGACCGTGACCCGCCACGAGGTCCCTGTGTCTCCACTGGCTCGGCGGGCCGCCTCGTGCAGCCGGGCGGCCTCGGTCGGCCGGTGCAGGCCGATCGCGTCGGCGGCCAGGCCGAGCAGTACGTCGACCAGGGCGCCGGTCCGGTCGGTGCCGAACGGGTCGGCCGGTCCGTCCGCGCGGCTCGGCACGGACAGCCTGCGGGCCGCCTCGGCGTCGTAGTGCCGGGCGGCGGCGTGCCCGCCCAACTGGCGCAGGTGCGACGCCATGGTCGCGCCGGCCAGCCCGGCCAGCACCGGGTCCGGCCCACCGAGCACCCGGCGCAACTGCCCGGCCGCCGCCGCGTACCGGCCCTGGCCGCCCAGCACCACGCCGGCCAGCCAGCGTTCCCGCGCCGACGCGTCCGCGGCCACGGTGACCGCGGTGTCCGGCTGCCCGCCGAACGCGGCTGCCAGCAAGTCGGTCACAGGACGGCCTTCTCGACGTCGTCGGCCGCCGGGCCGATGCCGTCGGCCAGGACGAGCCGAGGATCCAGGTCGATGGCCTGCCAGCCGGGACCGCCGAGGAACAGCCTGGTGCGCTGCCGGCCCTTCGGTGTCACGGTGGCCAGCGCCGGATCGGCGTTGCGCGGCAGTTGTGCCCACAGCACCACGGCGGCAGGCGCCGTCCTGCGGATCGCGGCGGCCAGCGCGTCCGCCGGCACGGCGGGCCCCAGCATCCTGGTGCCCAGTCCCCGACAGGCCAGGGTCGCCACCAGCCCGCGCAGCGCCAGGGTGTGCTGTTCGTCCGGCACACAGGCCAACAGCACAGGACGGGGGTTGCGCGGCTGGGCCACCAGCGGGGTGGCCCTGATCAGCGCGGCCAGCACGCACTCGTACAACAGGTGTTCCAGCTCGACAGGGGCGCCCGCGTTGCTCCAGCGGCGCCCGATCGCGCCGAGCACCGGCCGCACCACGTCGTCCCACACCCTCGGCACACCGCTGGCCTCGATCGCCTCGCCGAGCAGCCGCTGCGCCCCGACCGAGTCCATCGCGAGCACCGCGCGGCCGAACCCCCTGGCCAGCCGGCCGGCACCGGGTAGCCGCAGCACCCGGCCGACCAGCTCGGCAGGCTGCTCGGCCCGCGTCTCGCTCAGCGCGTACCTGGCCGCGTCCGCCGGTGAGGCGCCGCGCACCAGGGCCCGCTGCATCAGTTCCAGCCTGGCCACGTCCTGACTGTCGTATCTGCGGTGCCGGCCGGTGGCGTGCTCGCTCGGCCCGACGCCGTATCTCCGGTTCCACGTGCGCAGCGTCGCGGGCGCGATGCCCAACCGGCGGGCCACCGCGGCAACGGTGAGGACGGGTTCGTGCGGGTCCGGATCAGGGTCGTCGCCCCGTGGCTCGGGCGACGCGCCATCGCTCGGCTCCGGTTGCGTGGTCACGGTCACCATCGTCCGGCGCGGCATCCAGCACGGCAACCGGACCGGGCTCGGCGCTGACGATCATGCCGACCACCTCGGACAAGTCGGTCGCTTCCCCCCCAATTGGATGAAAATCCCGGTCCATGGGTCCAACGCCTCTTGAACAAGCTTTGACACGCTTCTACTGTCGATCACGCTGGGCCGAATGGAGTAGTCCCAATGGCCCGGCGGGAGGAGGCGGTGACATGGCGGACACCCGGCGGCTGCCCGGCCCCAACGCCGACGTGTGGGACTGGCAGCTCGAAGGCTCCTGCCGAGGCATGGACAGCGCGTTCTTCTTTCACCCCGACGGTGAACGTGGCCCGGCGAGGGCGCGACGGGAGGCCAGGGCAAAGGCGGTTTGCCAGGCCTGTCCCGTGTTGCAGCTGTGTCGTCAGCACGCGCTGGCGGTGCAGGAGCCATACGGGATCTGGGGTGGACTTTCGGAATCCGAACGAGACTCGATCATCAAGTCACGCAAACGGCAGCTGGC
>DASXYT010000339.1:0-36154 GCA_036502345.1 Pseudonocardiaceae bacterium
GGTGACCGGCGTGGTGCGCCGCCGCAGGTCGCTGCTGGCGGCCGGCATCACCGGCGCCGACGGCCAGTTCGAGGCAGGCGACGTCGTCGAGTTGGTCGACCCGACCGACCGCGTGGTGGCCAGGGGTGTCGTCGCGTTCGACGCCCACGAACTGCCGGAGTTGATCGGCCGCTCCACCAGGGATCTGGCCCCAGAACTGCGCCGCGAGGTCGTCCACGCGGACGACCTCGTTCCGCTGCGGCGCTAGCTGCTCAGGTAGAGCACGGCGTAGCAGGCCAGCCAGTGCTCGACCATGTAGTGACTGCCGCTGACCTTGTCCAACTCGGGCATCGCGTGTTCCTCGGCGGTCGCCAGCATGCCCGGCACCCTCGGATCGTCGGCCGGCAGCGTGTCGGCCAACCTGAGCCAACCCCACGCCCGGCTCAGGTTCAGTCCGTGCAGGTGGGCGATCGCGCCGTCGCTGTCGTCGGACACCACGGCAGGCGTGCGCAGCGCGGTCGGGCCGCCGTCGGCGATGCCCGGCAGGAACCGGTCCAGCCACGGGCCGAAATCGCCTGCCGGCAACAGGTTCGCCATCAGTTCCGCCTCGCACAGCGCGGGGGAGAGGAAGTCGGTGCCGTCCGGTTCCCACTCCGCCGGGTAGTCGGCGTCGTTGCCGAACCAGCGCCGCGCCGCCTCGGTGATGGCCTCCAGCAGCGCGGGGTCACCTTCGTGCGCCAGCCACCGCGCGTAGCCGAGTGCCCTGGACAGGCCGAAAGCGCTGTTGTGGTGCGCACCCTGGCGGACCGGGTAGGTGGCTTTGGGCAGCCAGTTCAGGAAGGCCTCGGTGAACACCTTCGCCAGGGGTGCCGCGTTCGCAGCCCACCGCTGCGAGTCCGGGTCGTCCCAGGTGGCCATCTCGTGGACCAGGGTGAGCGCCCACGACCAGGCGTAGGGCCGGGCGACGTGGTTGCGGTCCCGCAAGGTGGCGGCCTCGGTGGCCAGCGCGTGTGCGGTCAGGTGCTCGTTGAGCGCGGTCCGGATGTCCTCGGCGGGCACCGCGTCCGGCATCGTCCGCAGCAGGCGCACCAGCAGCCAGTGCATCTCGACGCACGAGTGCCAGTCGTAACAGCCGTAGAAGGCGGGATGGACGTCCTTAGGGCGGTAGGGGAAGTCGCCGGGCCGCCGGACCGTCAGGAACAGGTCGTTCGGGAACTCCTGGCGGATGTTCGTCAGGGTCACGCCCGCGAACTCGGCCGCCCTCGTGCGCAGCGCGTCTCGCCTCTGGTCGTCCACCGTCACACTCCTCCACAATCGGATTGTTCAACATTTGGACAGTCCCGCGACAATCGGCCGCGAGCGTCGTACGCTGCCGTTATGACCGCGACCGTGAACAGCCAGCAGCAGGCGGCCGAGCCCACCGACCTGCGGGAACAGGTGCATGCCGCAGCGAGGCGGGCCAGGGTGGCCGCCGGCGTGCTCGCGCTGGCCACCCGCGAGCGCAAGGATGCCACTCTGCTGGCCATGGCCGTCGCGCTGCGCGCCAGGGCAGCCGAGGTGCTGGCGGCCAACCAGGCCGACGTCGCAGCTGCACGGGATGCGGGCACCGCGGAGTCGATGATCGACCGGCTGGCCCTGTCCGACCGGCGGATCGACTCCATCGCAGACGGGCTGCGTACGGTCGCCGCGCTGCCCGACCCGGTCGGTGAGGTACTGCGCGGCGGGCTGTTGCCCAACGGCCTGGAGATGCGGCAGGTCAGGGTGCCGCTCGGCGTCGTGGGCATGGTCTACGAGGGCCGCCCGAACGTCACGGTCGACGCCGCGGGCCTCGCGCTCAAGTCCGGCAACGCCGTGCTGCTGCGTGGTTC
Source organism: Pseudonocardiaceae bacterium (assembly GCA_036502345.1). Classification (GTDB taxonomy): domain Bacteria; phylum Actinomycetota; class Actinomycetes; order Mycobacteriales; family Pseudonocardiaceae; genus DATEPR01. Next base: position 1,848 of record DASXYT010000339.1, read on the forward strand.
GTCATCCGCTGAGCGGTCCAACACCGCGCTGGTCGCCGTGCTGCGCGACGTGCTGACCGAGGTGGGCCTGCCGGCCGACGCCATCCAGTTGCTGCCCTGCCACGACCGGGCGTCGGTCCGGCACCTGATCACCGCCCGTGGCCTCGTCGACCTGGTCATCCCGCGAGGCGGTGCCGGCCTGATCGCCACCGTGGTCGAGCAGGCCACCGTGCCCACCGTGGAGACCGGCGTCGGCAACTGCCACGTCTACGTGGACGCCGCCGCGGACCTGGACCGCGCGGAGGCGATCGTGCTCAACTCCAAGACGCGCAGGACCAGCGTGTGCAACGCGGCCGAGACGCTGCTCGTGCACGAGGACATCGCGGGGGAGTTCCTGCCCAGGATCCTGCGCTCGCTGCACGAGAACGGTGTCACGGTGCACGGCGACGACGCGGTGCTGGCGGCCGCAGGTGACGTCCCCGACGTGGTGGCGGCGACCGAGGAGGACTGGGACACCGAGTACCTGTCGCTCGACCTGGCGGTGGGGGTCGTCGGCTCGCTGGACACCGCCATCGAGCACATCGCCGCGCACTCGTCGGGGCACACCGAGGCCATCGTCACCGACAACGTGAACGCCGCCCGTCAGTTCACCGCCAGGGTGGACTCGGCCGCCGTGATGGTGAACGCCTCCACCGCGTTCACCGACGGAGCGGAACTCGGGATGGGCGCGGAGATCGGCATCTCGACGCAGAAACTGCACGCCCGTGGCCCGATGGGGCTGGCCGAGCTGACGTCGTCCAAGTGGATCGTGTGGGGCGACGGCCACATCCGGCCGGCTTCCTGAGCTACTGCTCCTCGCCGGACTGCCAGACCTGCCGGTAGCGCTCGCTGTCGCCGAGGTGCTGTTCCTCGTACTGCTCCTGGCGGAGGTTCGAGCCGTAGCGCGGCGGGTAGCCGTAGCGGGTCAACCGGGAGTCCACGCTCTCCACCGAGTACGACAGCGCGTAGTAGATGCTGACCACCAGGCCGAGGACCAGGCACGCGGCCGCGAAGTACCACGGCACCCCGAAGACCGCGAACAACACGAACAGCACGATGAGCACCGGGACCGCCTGACACAGCGTCCTGACGAACGCGCGCTGCACCCACCAGCGGCTGGTGCCGTCGTAGAGCACCCAGTCGCGGTAGCTGTCCGGCAGCTTGCCGCCGAACTGGTAGTAGAGCCACAGCAACGGATTCGGGCGTCTCGCGGGCACGGTTCCAGGGTAGTGCCCGGCACGGTCGTAGGCTGTGTGCGTTCTGACGCACAGAGTTAGGGAGCGAATCGTGGCGGACACCCGGTGGCGGATCACCGTCGACAGGGGCACGTGCATCGGATCGGCGGTCTGCGTCGGCACACTGCCCAACCGGTTCAAGCTGGTCGACGACAAGTCGGTCCCAGTCGAGGCCGAGATCGACCCGGACGACGACGTGCTCGGCGCGGCCGAATCCTGCCCGATGGAAGCGATCCTGGTGGTCAACGCGGAGACCGAAGAGGTACTCGCGCCGGAGCTCTGACCCAGCCGCTGGGACGCAGGTCACCCGACGTGCCAGCCGGTGCCGCAGGACGCCGTGACCCACGTACGCTCAACAGTCATGTCCGAACGTCGGCGGATCGGTGTCATGGGTGGCACGTTCGATCCGGTGCACCACGGTCACCTCGTCGCGGCCAGCGAGGTGGCGTCCAGGTTCGCGTTGGACGAAGTCGTGTTCGTGCCGACCGGTGAGCCGTGGCAGAAGTCCGCCAGGGTGGTCAGCCCGGCCGAGGACCGCTACCTGATGACGGTCATCGCGACGGCGTCCAACCCGAGGTTCACCGTCAGCAGGGCCGACATCGACCGCAAGGGCCCCACGTACACGATCGACACCCTCACCGAGATGCGCGACGCCTACCCGGACGCGCAGCTGTTCTTCATCACCGGCGCCGACGCCCTGGAGCAGATCCTGTCCTGGCACCAGGCGCCCGAGCTGTTCGAGTACGCGCACTTCATCGGGGTCACCAGGCCCGGCTACCCGCTCAACGGCGAACACCTGCCGCGCGGCTCAGTGACCCTCGTCGAGGTGCCCGCGATGGCCATCTCGTCCACCGACTGCAGGGCGCGGGTAGCCGGCGATCAGCCGGTTTGGTACCTCGTACCGGACGGGGTCGTGCAGTACATCAGCAAGTCCGGCCTGTACCGGGACGCCGCCAGCTGAGCGGCGGTCGGTCGACCGGCGCCGCCACAGGTACGCTGAGCTCCCAATCCGTACGGTGATGAGGAGGGACGTGACAGCAACCGAGAGGTCACGTGAGTTGGCGTTGGTCGCAGCGGCGGCGGCCGCGGACAAGAAGGCGCACGACGTGATCGTGCTCGACGTGTCCGACCAACTCGTGATCACCGACTGTTTCGTAATCGCGTCGGCGCCCAACGAACGCCAGGTCGGCGCCATCGTGGACAGCGTCGAGGAGAAGATGCGCGAGGCCGGCACGAAGCCGGTCCGCCGGGAGGGCGCCCGCGAGGGCCGGTGGGTGCTGCTGGACTTCGTGGACGTCGTGATCCACGTGCAGCACGCCGACGAGCGCTCGTTCTACGGCCTTGAGCGGCTGTGGAAGGACTGCCCCAGGATCCCGTTCGACCCAGGTCCCGACTCGGCATCGGCCGACGACGACGTGGCTGATGCCGGAGTGCCGGAAGGCTTCCCGACGTGGCGCTGAGGCGGCTCGTGCTCTGGCGGCACGGTGAGACCGACTACAACGCAGCAGGCAGGATGCAGGGGCATCTGGATGTCCCGCTGACGCCGACCGGCTGGAACCAGGCGCGGTTCGCGGTGCCGGCGCTGGTCCGCTTCGACCCGGAGATCGTGCTCACGTCGGACCTGAGCAGGGCCACCGACACCGCGACCGTGTTCACCGAGGCGTCCGGGGTGCCGCTGCGCATCGACAAGCGGCTGCGGGAGACCAACCTCGGGCAGTGGCAGAGCCTGACGGGTGAGCAGGTCGAGGAGGGCTGGCCGGGCGCCATGGCGACCTGGCAGGGCGACGCGACCTGGGCGCCACCGGACGGTGAGAGCCGGGTCGACGTCGCCAACCGCACGGTCGAGGTCGTGGCCGAACTGGACGACGAGTTCGGGCGCACCGTGATGCTGTGCGTGCACGGCGGGGTGATCATCGCGATCACCGCGCGGCTGCTCGGCCTGCCGGTGTCGATGTGGACGCAGCTGGCGGGCATCGCCAACTGCCACTGGACCGTGCTCACCCGGCGGGCCAGGGGCGACGGTAAGTGGCGCCTGGCCGCCTACAACGCCGGCATCACCGGGTGAGCACGCCCGGCGGCCCGACGGTGCTGGTGTTCGCCGACTCGCTGGCGTTCCACGGTCCCGTCGACCCGATGCCGGCCGACGACCCCCGGCTGTGGCCCAACATCGTCGCCGCCCGGCTCGGCGGCCGCGCGCTGCTGTTCGCGGGTGCCGGCTGGACGGCGAGGGAGGCCTGGTGGGCCCTCGCGGGTGACCCGAACGTGTGGGCGTCACTGCCCAAGATCGACGCGTTGGTGCTCGCCGTGGGCAGCATGGACACGCTGCCGTCGCCGCTGCCGACGTACCTGCGCACCGGGATCCGCTACCTGCGCCCGGACCGGCTGCGCAGGTTGGCCAGGCAGGGCTATGGCAAGGCCCAGCCGGTGCTGGCCAAGGCGCTGGGCGGTCAACCGGTCGCCCTGCCGCCGGCACTGACCGTCCGCTACCTGGACAACACACTGAAGGCGATCCGGTCGCTGCGCCCCGACCTGCCCGCCGTCGCCATCCTGCCGGCCACCCACCGCGCCGCGGCCTACGGCTACGTGCACACCGGCTACCGGCCGGCCGCCGCGGCCATCGGGGCGTGGGGCGCCAGGCGAGGCGTGCCGCTGCTCGACCTGGCCGCGCTGACCCGCGACCATGTCTTCCGTGGCGACGGCAATCCGGACGGTATGCACTGGGGCTGGGCTGGTCACGCCCGCGTCGGCGAGGCAATGGCTGACCTGGTGGCCTCGAACGGCTGCCGAATCGGACTCACCGGCGCCAGGTCGACCACCTGAATCGGGAGGACCGTAGGCTCGATGTCCGTGCCCGCCGCTGTGCCCGTCGCCGTCGTCACCGACTCGACCGCCTACCTGCCCGAGGGTTTCGCGGACCGTCAGGCGGTGTCGGTCGTGCCGCTGCACGTCCTGGTCGACCAGGACAGCGGGCTGGACGGTGTGGACTTCGGGCCCGCTGAGCTGGCCAAGGCGCTGGACGAGCGACGGACCGTGACGACCTCCCGGCCCACGCCTACCGAGCTTGCCGAGGCCTACCGGACCGCGTTGCACGCCGGTGCGCCGGGCGTGGTGTCCGTCCACTTGTCGCGTGACCTGTCCGGCACGTGGGAGGCGGCGAGGCTGGCCGCCGAGGAGGTCGGCACCGAGGTCGGCGAACCCGGCGTGGTGCGCGTTGTCGACTCCCGCACCACAGCCATGGGCCTCGGCTTCGCCGTCCTGGCGGCGGCTGCCGAGGCGGCGCGCGGTGGGGGACCTGCCGAGGTGGAACGGGTGGCCACCGACGTGGCTTCGCGCACCAGGACGTTCTTCTGCCTCCAGACGCTGGAACACCTGCGCCGAGGCGGCCGGATCGGGCCCGCCGCCGCGTTGTTCGGGTCGGCGCTCGCGGTGAAACCGTTGCTGCACGTGGCAGGCGGCCAGATCGTGCCGTTGGAGAAGGTGCGCACGACGAGCCGCGCGGCTGCTCGGATGATCGAACTCACCGTCGAGACGGCCGGTGACGGTCCGGTCGGCCTTGCCGTGCACCATCTCGGTGCGCCGGAGCGGGCCGCCGAGTTGGCTACCCGGTTGGAGGAACGGTTGCCGAATTCGGCAGGCTGTCTGGTGTCCGAGGTGGGTGCCGTTATTGGTGCTCACACCGGCATGGGCGTGCTGGGTGTGGTCGTGCTGCCAGGTGGGTTGTCCACATAGGTGGCATCTGTCCACAGGTGACGGACTGCTGCTGAAAATGGTCTGGAAATCGGCCTAACGTCGGCCGCGTGAAAGATCAGTCGGATCCGGTCAGTGCGCGGCTGGCCGCCGTCATCCAGGAACTGGGGCCGGCGGCGGATGCTCCGTGGGCGGACACGAAGGCCGGCCGACTGGTCGAGCGCTGGGTGCCGGGCGGCACGCGCGGCGTCACCGGTGTGCGTGCTCTCGTTGCGCGCCACCGGTTCGGTGTGGTGGTGCTGGCGATCGTGCTGGTCGCGGCGATCGGTTCCGCGATCGTGTTGTCCGCGCGGCAGCCGGAGATGGAGTCGGCACCGGCATTGCCGGCCGCGATCAGTGCGGCTCCGTCGTTTGCGACCACGACTGCCAGCGCGACGCCGACAACGCTGGTGATCAGCGTCGTCGGCAGGGTGGCCCACCCGGGTCTGGTCACGCTGCCCGACGGGTCGAGGGTCGCGGATGCGCTGCGGGCTGCGGGCGGCGTTGTCCCTGGTACCAACGATATGGCGCTGAACCTGGCGCGGCGGTTGGCTGATGGCGAGCAGATCTATGTGGGCATTCCGGTTCCGGTAGAGGCGCAGCCTGCCGACCCGGAGGAGGAGCCCGACGCCAGCGGTGCCCCGACGGCCAAGATCGATCTGAACACGGCCACCGAGGAGTCGCTGGAGACCCTGCCCGGTGTAGGCCCCGCGATGGCCCAACACATCCTCACGTGGCGCACCCAACATGGCCACTTCGACTCGATCAGCCAACTGCGCGAAGTAGAGGGCATCGGCGACGGCCGCTACGCGAGGATCTCCGGCCTGGTGACGACATGACCGAGCAACCACCCAGTGATGGATTGCCGCCGGGCATCGGACTGCGGTCTGCTGACCGGGTGCCGTGGTGGCGCAAGCTCGCCCTCCACATCGACCTACGCCTACTACCCGCGGCGGCGACGGTCTGGCTGGTGACCCTCCTCGGCATCGGTCTCGGCTGGGCGTGGACGCTGGTGTGCGGTTTCGGGTGCGCGGCCATCGCGCTCACCGTGCTGGCCACCCGCCACACGCAGGCCGTCCGGGTGGCCGCGTGGGCCGTGCTGGTCTGCGGTGTGGTCACCGCTGTGTGGACCGGCGCCCGCCTGCACCACCAGGAGGGCAACCCGTTGGCCGAACTGGCCCGCAAGAGCGAGTCGGTGCGCCTGCGCGTCCAGTTGACCGACCTGCCCAAGCCGATCATGTCGGCCGGCTTCGCGAGCCGTCCCGGTGGCGTGCGGTCAGTGCTGATCCCGGCCGACGCGCTGGCCGTCACCGATGACGACCGAGGCACCGGCACCGTGCCAGCCGACGGCTCCGTGCTCCTGATCGCGCCCACCCGAGGCTGGGCCGGCCTGGTGCGTGGCCAGCAGGCGGACGCCTCCGGCGAGCTGACCGTTCCCCTGCCGTCCACCTCGGGCGACAGCCCGGTCGCGGTGCTCCGCGTCCGTGGGCCACCAAGCGCCGTCACCCCACCGTCCGCGATCCAGCGGGCCGCTGAGGGCTTACGGAGGGGCCTGCGCGCTGCGGCGGCAGACCTGCCCGACGACGTGCACGGCCTGCTGCCCGCGATCGTGGTCGGCGACCGAAGCGAGGTCACCCAGCCCATGCTGGACGACTTTCGCAAGGCCGGGATGGATTACCTGATGGCTGTCGGTGGCCTGCATTTCATGGTGGTCTGTGGCGCGGTGCTGTGGTTTCTGCGCCGGATCGGCGTCGGACCGCGTGCCTGCGCTGTGGTGACCGGTGTCGTGCTGTTCTGCTTCGCCGAGGTGGCAGGCGGTGAGCCGAACGTGCTGCGCGCCGGCATCATGGTCGGCGTCGGGCTGCTCGCGCTGGCCACCGGCCGGGCCAGATCGGCGGGTTCGGCGTTGGCCGGTTCGGTCGTGGTGCTGACGCTGTGGCAGCCGGCGTTCGCGACCGACGTCGGGTTCGCGCTGTCCGTGGTGGCCACTGGTGCCATGTTGCTGCTGGCCAAGCCGACAGCGCAGGCGCTGGAGCGACGAGGCGTGCCGGCAGGTATCGCGGAACTGCTCGCCATCGCGTTGGTCGCGCAACTGGCGACCGCGCCGGTGATCGCAGCTGCCTACGGTCAGCTCAGCGTGCCGTCGGTGCTGGCGAACGCGCTGGTCGAGCCGGCGTTCGTGCCCGCGATGCTGGTGGGGGCGTTGGCCATGGCGTGTGCTCAGGTGTGGCCGTGGCTGGCAGCGGTGATCGCGCACGTCGCGGTGCCGGAGTTGGAGTGGCTGCGGTTCGTGGCGCACCGGACGGCTCGCCTCCCGGGCACGTCGATCAGCTGGCCGACGGGCTGGTGGGGTGGCGCGGCACTGGCGGCAGTGCTGGTCGCGATCGTGGTTGCGCTGAGGTATCGGCGGTTGCGTGCACTGATGGCGGCAGCGCTGGTCGGCGTGTTCATCGTGGTCGTGCCGGTGAAGGTGTTCGCACCGGGCTGGCCGCCGGCCGGTTGGGCGATGGTCGACTGCGACGTCGGCCAGGGCGACGGTGAAGTGCTGGCCACCAGCCAGCCGGGCAGGGATGTCGTGGTCGACACGGGGCCGGATGAGGAGGGGATCGATGCGTGCCTGAACAGTCTGGACGTGGAGCGGATTCCGTTGGTGGTGCTGAGTCATCTGCATGCGGATCACGTGGGCGGCCTGGCGGCGGTGCTGCGCGACTGGACCGTGGGCGCGGTGGCGGTCGGGCCGTCCCGGGTGCCGGGTTGGGCGTGGACACAGGTGATCAAGGAGGCTGCGGCGGCGAGAGTGCCGCTGGTCGAGTTGGCGGTAGGTCAGCGGCTGAGCTGGCCAGGCCTGGCGCTGGACGTGCTGGGTCCGGTGCCGGCCGAGTCGTGGCCGGTCGGCGATGACCCGTCAGGAACGGTGGTGAACAACAGTTCGCTGGTGCTGAGGGCGACGACGGCCGTAGGTCGTGTGCTGTTGACCGGTGATGTAGAGCTGGCCGCGCAGGCCGACTTGCTGGAGTCCGGGGTGGACCTGAGGGCAGCTGTGCTCAAGATTCCGCATCACGGAAGCAAGTTCTCGGCGCCCGCGTTCCTGGACGCTGTGCACGCCAGGATCGCGGTAGCGAGCGTCGGGGCCGGCAATCCGTATGGTCACCCGAGCCCGATCACCCTGGGCCACCTGTCTGCGGACGGCGCCCTGGTCCTCCGCACCGACCACGATGGCGACGTGGCGATAGTGCCGGGCCCGAACGGCCCAGCCGCCGTCCGCAGAGGCGACCCAAGACCCGCACCCCACAGCGCCCAACACCCAGCCCTCAGCGGAGGTGGTTGACCCGACGGCGACAGGCGGAGATCTCCGCGAACGGTCGACACACGGGATGGCGTGCTGGCTGGTCACACTCTGGTGCGCGGGGAATGGTCAACATGCGGCGGTTGGTCAGCGGGTGCGCCGGGAATGGTCGACACGCGGCGGTTGGCCGGTGGGTGCGCCGGAAATGGTCGACACACGCGACTTGGTCGGCAGCGCATCGCCCGCGTGTCGACCATTCGGCCAGTCGCGCCGACCCTTCACGGCCCGGCAGCCAGCTGATCCTTGGCGCGTGTCGACCTTCCCTGGCCACGTACCGACCTCTGGTCCGCGTGTCGGCTACTCCCGTTGGCGTGTCGGCCCTAGCCGCGCGCCGAGTCTCCGCGAAGGGTCGACACGCGAGCAGAAGCCTGATGGTCATGCCGGGCGACCCGCTCGCCATAGGCCCCTGGCGACCTTCCCCCGTCCGCGTGTCGACCGCTGCCGTTGGCGTGTCGACCTTTCCGTCTCACGTGTCGACCCCTCGTCGGGCACAAGGTCCGCGAAGGGTCGACACGCCAGAGCCCAGCGCCGTGGTGACCGCCGACGCTCGCCTGTGAAAGACCCGAGCTACCGGGCCAGTGCTTCCCGCACTGCTGCCGTGTTCGGCGGCACCGTGGCCTTCGGGCCGATCCGGTCCTGCACCGCGTCCAGCGTCTTCAGACCATCGCCGGTGATCAGCAGCACCGTCTCCGCGTCCGGGTCGAGCTTCCCCGCCGCCACCAGCTTCTTCGCCGTCGCCACCGTCACCCCGCCGGCCGTCTCCGCGAAGATGCCTTCCGTCCTGGCCAGCAGCCGGATGCCCTCGACCACTTCCTCGTCGGTCACGTCCTCGACCGCGCCTCCGGTGCGGCGTACGGTGTCCAGCACGTACGGCCCGTCCGCGGGCGCTCCGATGGCCAGCGACCTCGCGATGGTGTCCGGCCGCACCGGCGTCACAACGTCCACTCCGGACTTGTATGCCGTCGACACCGGCGAGCAGCCCGTCGCCTGCGCCCCGAACACCCGGTACGGCGTCGGCTCGACCAAGCCCAACTCGCCGAGTTCGCGGAAACCCTTGTCCACCTTGGTCAACTGCGAACCGGACGCGACCGGGATCACGATCTGCTGCGGCAGTCGCCAGCCCAACTGCTCCGCGACCTCGTAGCCGAGCGTCTTCGAACCCTCGGCGTAGTACGGCCGCACGTTGACGTTCACGAACGCCCAGTCGTCGTGCTCCGACGCCAGCTCCGTGGCCAGCCGGTTCACGTCGTCGTAGTTGCCGTCCACGGCGATCAGCGCGCCGTCGTACACGGCCGTGGTCAACACCTTGGCTCGCTCCAGCGACGACGGGATCAGCACGACCGAGTCCCAGCCTGCCCGCGCGGCGGCCGCTGCCACCGCGTTCGCCAGGTTCCCGGTGGACGGGCAGGCCAGCACCCGAAAGCCCAGCTCACGGGCGGCGGCCAACGCGACAGCGACCACCCGGTCCTTGAACGAGTGGGTGGGGTTACCGGTGTCGTCCTTCACCCAGAGGCTGCGCAGGCCCAGCGCGGCAGCCAGCTTGTCCGCCTTGATCAACCTGGTCAGGCCGGGCTCGGTGTTGGGGTGTTCCTGAACGTTCGTGGGCACCGGCAGTAGGTTGCGGTACCGCCAGATCGACTTCGGTCCACGCTCGATGTCCTCGCGGCGCACCGAAGGGAAGTCATAGGCCACCTCAAGTGGCCCGAAACACTCGATACAGGCGAACTCCGCCGCCAGTGGCACCTGGTGTCCACACTCCCGGCAGGACAGTGCACGGGCAGGGCCGAGATCGTAGCTGGTCCGATTTCCGGACTCCGTACCGACAATTGTCGTCATCGAGAGGTCACTCCTCATCTGTCCCGCCTGCGCGGGTCGGAATTGGCACCGTGATCGTCAGTTGACGCCGGTTGCCGGGGCTTCTTCGGGCCGATCCCTCTGCCCCTCTGGATGAGCACTATTCGGTTGTGTCGGACACGTTACGGCACACCTGGGCGGGTCGGCCAACCCTGGCCGCACTGTGGGACGCGCTGGGCCGGTCGGGTGAGCGTCCTAGGATGCCAACGTGACCACGTCCGGTAATGCCCCGCACGCCCTGCAACTCGTGCTGGGCGACGAGGAATTCCTGGTCGAGCGCGCGGTGCGGGACATCCTCGACGCGGCCAAGCACGCCGACCCGCAGACCGAGTCGCGGCACGCCCCGGTGAGTGAGCTCACCCCGGCCGAACTGGTCGAGTTGCTCAGCCCTTCGCTGTTCGCGGAGAGCCGCGTCATCGTCCTGGACAGCGTGCAGGACGCCGGCAAGGACATCGCCGACGCCGTCCTCAACCACGCCAAGGAGCCGGGCGACGGGATCGTGCTCGTCGTCGTGCACAGCGGTGGCGGCCGCAGCAAGGTGGCCAAGGACCTCCCCGCCGCACTACGCAAGGCCGGGGCGGAGGTGACCGAGTGCGCCAAGATCACCCGGCCCGCCGACCGGGAGACGTTCGTCCGGTCCGAAGTCCGCAGGGCGAAGGGCAAGATCGACGGTGCCGCGGTCGCCGCGCTGATCGAGACGGTCGGCTCGGATCTGCGTGAACTGTCCTCGGCGGCCAGTCAACTGGTGACCGACACCGAGGGTGGCGTCGTCGACGAGCCCGCGGTGCGCCGCTACCACACCGGCCGAGCCGAGGTCACGGGCTTCGCGGTGGCCGAGAAGGCGGTGAACGGCGACCGTGCGGGCGCGATGGAGGCGCTGCGCTGGGCGATGCAACTGGGCGTGCCGCACGTGCTGGTGGCCGATGCACTCGCGGACGGCGTCCGCACGGTGGCCAGGGTGGCGGCGGTCGGCCGGTCCGACCCCTTCCGGTTGGCCAGTGAGCTGGGCATGCCGCCGTGGAAGGTCAAGCGCGCGTTGGCGCAGGCCCGTGGCTGGAGCACCGAGGGACTGGTCGAGGCCATGCAGGTCGTGGCCGTGGTGAACGCGGACGTCAAGGGCGCCGCCGCCGACTTCGACTACGCACTGGAACGGGCCGTGCTGCGGATCGTCGCGGCAGCAGGTGCGGGCCGACGCAGGTGACCTGCGTTCCTGGTCGAGGGTAGGGACCTGTTCTGCCGGGACAACGTGGTCTACATCCTGACCACGGAGGGTGAACGGCCGGTGGATCGCCAACGCTGTGGGCAACGGAGTCGGCGACGGCGAGCTCGCCTACGCCCTGCCCTCGTCCGTTACTACCTCAACGAGAAACCGTTGCTGCCCAACGTGGACACGCCCCGGTGCTGACAGTCCACAGGGGATGGTGGTGGAAGACGACGTGCTGGACCGGTTCGCCGAGTGCCTTGAGCAGCGCGGGTGTGCGGCACGTGTGGACGTGACCAGGCTGGCCTGAACAGCAGCCGACCCCGGCACGGTGGTCCGTACCGGGATCGGGGTGACTGCTGACAGTCTCAGATCTTGTTGGCGCGAGCTGCCATCGCCGACTTCTTGTTGGCTGCCTGGTTGAGGTGGATGACACCCTTGGCGGCGGCCTTGTCCAGCTGGCGGCTGGCGTCGCGCAGCAACTCGATGGCCTTGTCCTTCTCACCGGCGTCCGCAGCCTCGCGGAACTTGCGGATCGCGGTCTTCACCGACGACTTGACGGCCTTGTTCCGCAGCCGGGCGGCTTCGTTGGTCCGGATCCGCTTGATCTGGGATTTGATGTTGGCCACGCGGCCACGCTCCTTCAGTCTTCGGTGGTGAACGGTCGACCGCGTTTCGGTGGCCCCGCGAAGCGGGTTTCCTCCAGGACGGAATGCCACACGGCACGACTGTTGACGTAACTGCCCGTCAACGATATCAGCAGGCCGGAGTGCACTCACACGCCGGTGGAGAGGGCGATGACGAGCCCGACCGCGATCGTGCTCGTCGTGGTGACCGGGATCACGATCGCGCTGGCCGAACGGCCGTGATCGTGCCGTCGGGCGTGTTCGCGCTTGCGGTCGGTTGACCGGCGGCACCGAGCATCCCCTCGGCCATGGGACCATTGACATGCCTGTATCACCACGTGCGAGGAAACCGAGTGCCAAGTTTCGCTGACGCCACGTTCACGCCTCCGGAGCGCATCCGGAATTTCTGCATCATCGCGCACATCGACCACGGCAAGTCCACCCTGGCCGACCGCATGCTGCAGCTCACCGGCGTGGTCGAGGGCCGGGCCATGCGGGCGCAGTACCTGGACCGGATGGACATCGAGCGTGAGCGCGGCATCACCATCAAGGCGCAGAACGTGCGGCTGCCGTGGGTGGCCGCTGATGCCGACGGTGTCGAGACCGAGTTCGTGCTGCACCTGATCGACACTCCCGGCCACGTCGACTTCACCTACGAGGTGTCCAGGTCGCTGGCCGCGTGCGAGGGCGCGATCCTGCTGGTCGACGCGGCGCAGGGGATCGAGGCGCAGACCCTGGCCAATCTGTACCTGGCCATGGAGAACGACCTCACGATCATCCCGGTGCTGAACAAGATCGACCTGCCGGCCGCCGACCCCGAGCGGTACGCGGCCGAGATCGCGCACATCATCGGCTGCGAGCCGGACGACGTGCTGCGGGTGTCCGCGAAGACCGGTGTCGGCGTGCGCGAACTGCTGAACGAGGTGGTCAAGCAGGTCCCGGCGCCGGTCGGCGACGCGACCGCGCCTGCTCGCGCGCTGATCTTCGACTCGGTCTACGACACCTACCGTGGTGTCATCACCTACATCAGGGTCATCGACGGCCGGATCACCCCGCGTGAGCGGATCAAGATGATGTCCACCGGCACGATCCACGAACTGCTCGAAGTGGGCATCATCTCGCCGGACCCGAAGCCGAGCGTCGGGCTGGGCGTCGGCGAGGTCGGCTATCTCATCACCGGGGTGAAGGACGTCCGGCAGTCGAAGGTCGGCGACACCGTCACGTCGGAGCGCAAGGGTGCGACGCAGGCGCTGGGCGGCTACAAGGAGCCCAAGCCGATGGTCTACGCCGGTCTGTACCCGGTGGATGGCTCGGACTACCCGGTGTTGCGTGAGGCGCTGGACAAGCTTCAGCTCAACGACGCCGCGCTGGTCTACGAGCCGGAGACCAGCGCCGCGCTCGGGTTCGGCTTCCGGTGCGGCTTCCTCGGTCTGCTGCACCTGGAGATCACCAGGGACCGGCTGGAGCGGGATGCCGGGCTGGACCTGATCTCCACGGCGCCCAACGTGGTCTACCGCGTGGTCACCGACGAGGGCAACGAGACCGTCGTGACCAACCCGTCGGACTGGGTGGACGGCAAGATCGCCGAGGTCTACGAGCCGATGGTCAAGGTGACCGTGATCTCGCCGAGCGAGTTCGTCGGCGCGATCATGGAGCTGTGCCAGACCAGGCGCGGCCAGCTGGGCGGGATGGACTATCTGTCCGACACCCGGGTCGAGCTGCGCTACACGATGCCGCTCGCGGAGATCATCTACGACTTCTTCGACGCGCTGAAGTCGCGCACCCGTGGTTATGCGTCGCTGGACTACGAGGAGGTCGGCGAGCAGGCCGCGAACCTGGTGAAGGTCGACATCCTGCTGCAGGGCGAGCCGGTGGACGCGTTCAGCGCCATCGTGCACCGGGACGCGGCGTACGCGTACGGCACACGGCTGGCGACGAAACTGCGTGAGCTGATTCCTCGTCAGCAGTTCGAGGTGCCGATCCAGGCGGCGATCGGATCCCGCGTGATCGCGCGGGAGACGATCCGCGCGATGCGCAAGGACGTGCTGGCGAAGTGCTATGGCGGTGACATCACCCGGAAGCGCAAGCTGCTGGAGAAGCAGAAGGAAGGCAAGAAGCGGATGAAGATGGTCGGCAGGGTCGAGGTGCCGCAGGAGGCCTTCGTCGCCGCACTGTCTACTGAGGACGCGCCGGACAAGGCCAAATCCGCGAAGAAGTAACGCCGACCGGGTTTCCGGGGGCCATGGCCAGGCTGGCATCTGTGCCTGGCGTGTCGACCGCTGATGGTGGAGGCGGCCGGGTTGCCCTGCGGGCAAGTCGCCATCCGACTGTGCGAACTTTGTGGCTTCTACCCGGATATGGGCCTTTTTCGTCGGACGGCTCTGCTGCACTTGGCCCTCGACAGAAAAGGAGGGCACCATGGTGGCCATGACCGCGACGACCGGTTCGTTCAGCCTCCCGCACGGGCGCCCGTTCACCGTGCACGACCTGGAGGCGACCCCCGATGACGACAATCGGTACGAACTGCTCGACGGGATGCTCCTGGTGAGCCCGGCGCCCAGCTTCCGGCATCAGAAGGTCGTGGCTCAATTGGTCGTGCTGCTGGACGCGGTCTGTCCGACGGACATGCACGTGCTGCCTGCGCCGTTCGCTGTGCAGCCGAGCGAGACGACCGAGTTGCAGCCTGACGTGCTGGTGGCCCGAGATGAGGATCTGACCGAGAAGAACCTGCCGGCGGCGCCGCTGCTCGCCGTGGAGGTGCTGTCACCGAGCAGCGTCCTCAAGGATCTGAATCTCAAGAAGGCGGCCTACCAGCGGATGGGCGTGCCCAGTTACTGGGTCGTCGACCCGAGGACACTCAGCCTCACGGTATTCGAACTCGACAGCACCGGCTTCCGCTATCAGTTGGTGGCCGAGGTGGCGGGGGACAAGTCATTCGAGGCCACGCAACCGTTTGCGGTTCGCGTCGTGCCGGCTGAACTGCTCGGTGGGCTGGCTCCGGAACCGGCTGACTAGACCCGTTCCGACGTTCTGCGGTCGGGTTGGCGGTCGTCGTCGCTCAACAGCATGAGCAACGCCCACGCCGCGCCCGCCGCCAGTACCGCGCCGATCGTGTTGTTCAGGAAATCCTGCTTCTGGCAGACGCCGAGACCCGTCCAGGCCTGGGTGATCTCGATCCCGCCGGACACCAGCGCCGACACGACCATCACCGAGAACGGTCTGCGGGTGGACAGGGTGGCGAAGAAAGCGAACGGCGTGAGCATCAGGAAGTTCAGCACCTGTAGTCCGCCGTGCAGTGAGAACGGGTCGCGCATACACAGGGTCACCGGATCGGTGTGCGAACTGGGCAGGTGACCACCCGACCTGACCAGGGTCACCGCCACCGCGAGTGACAGTCCCACGGCGGCCAGCGTTGCCGGCAGCCTCCGCCAGCCGAAGGTGCCCGCGACCAGCCACATTCCCGCGCCGAACAGCGCACAGAACAGCAGGAACGCGGCCAGTACGCCCGGTTGACCCATGATCGTTCGTGTCAGATCGATCTCGGGGCCGACACGGTTCAGCAACGTCACCATATTCGGTGGACGCCTCAGCGGCCGCCAGGTTGGTTCGGCCCAGCCCACTTACCCAAGTGGTAATTGCCAAATTGGTCCAGACCTTGACACTGCAAACTGGTCTAGTCCACCTTTGGATGTGGCACGTATCTCTTAAGCGGAGGTGGTCGGGGTGCATGTTGGCAAGTTCCATCGATGGTTAGGCGGCCTTGCGGTCGTCGTGGTGACATGCGTCGGGGCGGCGCTGCTCGCCGCCACCTCGGCCTCAGCCGCGACCAATCTCATCACCAACGGTGACTTCGAGGCCGGCACGACCAGCGGTTGGTCATGTGGAGCGACCGCGGCCATCGTCGGCAGCCCGGTGCACGGAGGCACCCACGCCCTCCACCTCACCCCGACCAGCTCCGACGACGCCCAGTGCACCCAGACCGTCTCGGTCCTGCCCAACTCGGCCTACACCCTGTCCGACTGGGTCGAAGGCGCCTTCGTCTTCATCGGCGCCACCGGCACCGGCAGCACCGACCCGAGCACGTTCACCCAGGCCGCGTCGGCGTTCACCCAGCTCTCGGTCAGCTTCACCACCGGCGCCAGCACCACCAGCGTCTCCGTGTTCGTGCACGGCTGGTTCGCCCAGCCCGTCGACACCGTCGACGACGTCGTCCTGACCGGTCCCGCGGGCTCCGGCACCACGCCGCCGCCCACCAACCCACCGCCGTCCGCGCCGGCCGCACCCACCGGTCTGCACTCCACCGCGACGACCGCATCCTCCGTCTCGCTGGCCTGGACCGCATCGTCCGGCGCGACCAGCTACAACGTGTACCGCAACGGCACGAAGGTCGGCTCCGCCACGTCGACGTCGTTCACCGACACGGGCCTGGCCGCGTCGACCGCGTTCAGCTACGCGGTGACGGCCGTCAACACCGCCGGCGAGTCGGCCAGGTCGACGGCGGTCTCCGCGACGACCGGCGCCGGTACCACCACGCCGCCGCCCGCCGGTGGCTCGCTGCCGGCACACGTGCTGACCGGCTACTGGCAGGACTTCGTCAACGGCGCCACCGTGATGCGGCTGTCGGCCGTCCCGACCACGTACGACCTGGTCGCCGTCGCGTTCGCCAACGCCACGACCACGCCGGGCGCGGTCAGCTACGACGTCGACTCCGGCCTGTCCTCGGCACTCGGCGGCTACACCGACGCCGACTTCACCGCCGACATCGCGACCCTGCACTCCAGGGGCCAGAAGGTGATCATCTCGGTCGGTGGCGCGAACGGCACGATCAGCGTCGCGGACTCCACGTCGGCGACCAACTTCGCGAACAGCATCAACAGCCTGATCACCAAGTTCGGCTTCGACGGCCTGGACATCGACCTGGAGAACGGCGTCAACCCGACCTTCATGTCGCAGGCACTGCACTCGATCGCCGCCGCGCACCCCGGCGTGATCATCACGCTCGCGCCGCAGACCGTCGACATGCAGTCCACCGGAGGGGACTACTTCCAGCTGGCGTTGGACATCAAGACGATCCTGACGATCGTCAACATGCAGTACTACAACTCGGGCACCATGAACGGCTGCGACGGCAACGTCTACGCCGAGAGCACCGAGAACTTCATGACCGCGCTGGCCTGCATCCAGTTGCAGGGCGGCCTGTCGCCCAGCCAGATCGGCCTCGGCCTGCCGGCATCGGCGAGCGCGGCCGGTGGCGGTCTGGTCGCGCCATCCCTGGTGAACAACGCGATGGACTGCCTGGACATGGGCACGAACTGCGGCACGTTCAAGCCGACCACCACCGCACCCGGCTTCCGCGGCGCGATGACCTGGTCGATCAACTGGGACGCGTCGAACGGTTTCGCCTTCGCCAACACGGTGCACCCGCACCTGGCAACGCTGCACTGACCGAACACAGCGTGCCCGGACCCACACCAGGTCCGGGCACGCTGCGTTTCAGTCGAACTGCACCGAACGTTTGGCCAGGCCCAGCCAGAATCCGTCGATCACGGTGTGCTGGCCGTCCAGGTTCTCGTCGGCCGCCCCGAGCGCCACGAACAGCGGCGCGAAGTGCTCCGTCCTGGGGTGCGCGAGGTGGCCTGCCGGGGCCGCGTTCTCGAAGTCCAGCAGCGCGTCCACGTCCTTCGCGGCCAGCCGCTCCCGACCCCACTCGTCGAACTCGGACGACCAGGTCGGCGTGTCCGGGGCGCCCATCGCCCGCAGGTTGTGGGTGAAGAACCCGCTGCCCATGATCAGCACGCCCTCGTCCCGCAGTGGCGCGAGCCGCCTGCCGACCTCCAACAGCGCCTTCGGGTCCAGCGTCGGCATGGAGATCTGCAGCACCGGCACGTCGGCGTCCGGATACATCTCCACCAGCGGCACGTAGGCGCCGTGGTCCAGGCCCCGGTCCGGCACGTCGGTCACCGGTGTCGCCGGGCCGGCGAGCAGCTTGCGCACCGAGTCGGCCAGTGCCGGAGCGCCGGGCGCCGGGTACCGCACCTGGTAGTAGTGCTCCGGGAAGCCCCAGAAGTCGTAGGTGAGCGGCACGGTGGTGGTCGGTCCGATGGCCAGCGGAGCCTCTTCCCAGTGCGCCGAGACCACCAGTATCGCGGCGGGTTTGGGCAGGTCACGGGACCAGTCGGCCAACTGGCTGGTCCACAGGCGGTCGTCGGCGAGCGGTGGCGCGCCGTGGCTCAGATAGATGGCCGGCATGCGGTCGACAGCCATGTGCTCAGCCTCCCGGGTTTGGTTGAACTCTCAACAGTTCATCCTACGCCCGGGTGAGCACGATCTTGCCAGCCGTCTCACCGTCCAGCATGCTGCGGAAACCCTCCTCGGCCTGCTCGAACGGCAGGTCCGCGCCGATCGTCGGCTTGATCCCGGCGTTGTCGCAGAACCGCAGCAGGTCGGCCAGTTCGTCCTTGGTGCCCATGGTCGAGCCGATCACCCGCAACTGGAGGAAGAACAGCCGCTGCAACTCGGCGGCCGTGGCGTCCCCGCTGGTCGCGCCGGAGATCACCACCGTGCCGCCCGGCTTGAGCGACTTCATGGTGTGGGACCAGGTGGCCTTGCCGACGGTCTCGAACACCCCGTCCACCCGCTCGGGCAGCCGCGCGCCGGACTCGAACACGTCGTCAGCACCCAACGAGGTGGCCAGTGCCCGCTTGGCCTCGGTCCGACCGGTGACCCACACCCGCAGGCCGGCCGCCTTGCCCAGCGCGATCAGCGCCGTGGCCACGCCACCGGATGCGCCCTGCACCAGCATGGTCTGGCCGGGCCGTAGACCGGACTTCACGAACAGCATCCGGTAGGCAGTCAGCCACGCCGTGCCCATGCAGGCGGCCTCGGCGAAGGACAGCCCGGCGGGCTTGGGCAGCACGTTGCGGGCCGGCAGGATCACGTGCTCGGCGAACGTGCCCTGCAGCTTTTCGGTGAGCAGGGTGCGCTTGGGGTCCAGCGTCTCGTCACCGGTCCAGTCCGGGCTGGTGATCACCGAGTGGATGACCACCTCGGTGCCGTCCTCCAGCACGCCGGCACCGTCGCAGCCGAGCGTCATCGGGAACTGCTCCGGCTTGATGCCGACGCCCCGCAGTGTCCACAGGTCGTGCATGTTCAGGCTGGCCGCCCGCAGGCCCACCTTCACCCAACCCGGTGGTGGCGTCGGCTCCTCCTGTTCGCCGACCACCAGGGCGGCCAGCGGATCGTCGCGGTTGGGCTGCGCTGCGTATACGGCGAACATGCGCCCGAACCTACCCACTGGTCCGGCACCGCGATACCGCGACCGCGTGACACTGCTCACCCGTCAGCGACTCGACTTCGCCGAACCGCGATATCCGCGTGTCGTCGCGGGCGTATCGTCGGATCGTGTTCCTGTGGCTGGCGAACTGGTGGGACGGCGTCGATCTGTGGCTGTCCCAGCTGGCCTTCCCGTTTCAGTTCGCCGTGGTGATAGCCGTGCTAGCGCCGTTCTGCGTCGGCGTCGCATGGCTGGTCGACCATGCCGTGGACCTGGTGTCCGGCCGGGTCACCAAGACCGAAGCGGCACCTGCGGACACCGACACCGATGACGACACCTCGGACGAACCGCCGCTGGTCCGCGCCGACGTCCCGCCGGGCACGCCGGGCACGATCATCAGTGCCGCGTCACCGATGCCCACCCAGGGAACGCACCACAAGCAGGCGAAGGCGACGGCCGGCCGCAGCTCGGAATCGGCGGCTTCGTAGTCTGGTCGCGTGGGTTCCGGGAAGCGCATCACCGTCGCACTGGTGGGTCTGGTCCTGCTGGCCGTGATCGGCTGGCTGGCGAAGGACCTCACCGGCCATGGCGTGCGGGACAGCCACGGCGGCGGCTCCGTGCCGGCATCCACCGCGCCGGCATCCACCGCGCCGGTCAGTCCTTCGGCACCCAGGCCGGCTGCCGCTTCTGGGTGAACGCCAGGATGCCCTCCTGGCCCTCCTCGCTGGCGAAGAACGGCGCGGACAGTTCCAGCATGTCGGCGAACGCGGTGCCGAGGTCGGCAGGCTTCGGTTCACGCAGCATCTGCTTGGTCGCGGCCAGCGCGTTCGGGCCGCCGAGCGCCAGCATCCCGGTGTACCTGTCCACCTCGGCATCCAGGCCCTCGGCAGGCACGTTGGAGTTGAGCAGGCCGATCGCCACCGCTCGGGCCGCGTCGAACGGCTCGCCGGTGAGGAACAGTTCGTGTGCTGACCTGGGCAGCAACCTGGGCAGCACGGTGACCGAGATCACCGCCGGCACGACGCCGATCCGCACCTCGCTGAACGCGAACGTGGCCGTGTCGACCGCGACCGCGATGTCGCACGCGGCGACCATGCCGACCCCGCCCGCCCTGGCCGGTCCTGCGAGCTTGGCGACCACCGGTTTCGGGCTGGTCCAGATCCGTTCCAGGATGGCGGGGAACTCGTTGATGCCCTGGTTGGCCGTGTCGGTGCCGCCGGCCTCCTTGAGGTCCATGCCGGCGCAGAACACAGGCCCGGTGTGGTCGAGCACGACCACCCGCACGTCCGGGTCGGCCAGCGCGGTGTCCAGGTGTGCCGACAGTTCGCGGCGCAGTTGGGCGGACAGCGCGTTGCGGTTGCGCGGCGAGTCCAGCGTGATCACGCCGATCCCGCCAGCTACCCGGTAGTGCACCAGTTCGTCTGCCATCCGTCCTCCTCGCGCGTGTCGTAGCAGCAACCTACCGGCTCGCCGAGCAGGCGCAGCACGGCTCGGGCGGCGGCGTCGTTGTAGCGGAAGGCGGGCGCGTTGGTCCTCGGGCGCGCGAACGCGGCGGCGGTGCGCACGGTGGTGAACGGGCCGAGCGCGAACCGGCGCCGGTGTGCCTGGCCGGCCGGACCGATCAGCCGACCGTCCACTTCGGATGCCTTGATCAACCCGGTGCCACGCTGGTCGGACAGCAGTTCCTCGGTGCCGATGTGCTGTTCGCGCACGAACCGCAGCAGGTCGTTCGCCGTGTGCTCCACGGTGGCCTTCGGCAGCCGCGCGTCCACCAGCGCCCGCGCTGTGGTTATCTCGTCGACACTGCCGCTGCCGGCCACGAACAGGCCCTGCTGCTCGTCCTCGGTGACCCACATGTCGGCACCGAGGAACTCCACCAGGCCTGCTCGGGACAGCGCGAGCAGTTGCTCCAGCCGTTCCCCTGGCGGCCCGCTGGCGAAGAAGCTGAAGAAGCCGGTCCACCAGCCCTCCACCCTGGCCCGCCGCGAACCGGGGTCGAGCTTGCCGGACGCCGAGATCCTGGGCAGTTGGGCGTAGCCGTGGAGCAGGGCGAGGAACGCGCCGAGATCGGCGCTGTAGGCCGGATCGCCGCGCCTGGCCAGGTCGGCGGTGACGTACTCACGCAGGTGCTTCTGCAGTTGCTCGGGATCGTCGAACGCCATGCCGCGCAGTGGGTGGTCCAGCCTGGCCACGTCCCACCGGTCGGCCGGATCGGGCACCGCTTCGGCCACCAGCGCGAGCATGTCGGGCGAGTCCCAGTCAAGTTCCGCGTACCGGGCCGTGAAGTCGGCCAGCGGCATGGCGAACCGGTCGGCGTGGTGGGTGGCCAGTTGGTGGTAGTAGCCCCAGCCGACCTCCTTGCCCAGCAGCGGCCAGATGTCCCGGTCGAAGTCCAGCACGTCATGCGTGGCAAGCAGTTCGTCCACGGTGTCGGCGCCGAAGAAGCGGGGCAGCGGGGGAGGGGCGCCGGGCAGCCCGTAGCCGATCTTCGCGTGGTAGGGCACACCGCGCCGGGAACCCACGTACAGCACCGGTTCCCGGCCGGAGGGCACGTAGGTCAGGCCGTTGTCGGCCGGCAGGTACGTGCCGCCTCGGCCCTCGGTGAGCAGCACCATCAGGTCGATGAACGCCAGCCCGAGGCCACGCACCAGCACCGGCTCACCGGCCGGGATGTCGGCCAGGTCCACGTCCGCCGTGTAGGCGGGTGGCAGGTAGTAGAGGCCGTGCCGGGCCGCGAAATCGGCGAGGTCGCGCTCCGGCCCGTCGGTTTCGGCGTCCACGTGGCCGATGGCCAGGACGACGACGTCGGCCACCAGTGGCTCGTCGGCACCGGCCAGCCACACCTGCTGCGGCCCTTCGGCATCGCCGGTGACCCGGTTCACCGTGTCGGTGTGCAGGTGCACCCGAATCGTGTCCGGCAGCGTTTCCCTGACGTGGTCGTAGAACCAGGACAGGTACCTGCTGGCCATCCTGCGCGTGGCGAACGTGCGACCGGTCAACTCGGCGAGTTCGTCGTCCACGTCGGTGGCCGCCGAGCGGGCCAGCACACCCCACTCGGAGAGCGAAGGACCTGGCACGATCGGGCCGTCGCACTTGACGCTGTCGTCGGTGAACATCGTGACGTCCTCGGCCATCGAGTTCATCCGCATCAGCGGGGACTGCTCGTGCCGCCACACCCGACCGGCACCGGGCGGGAACGGATCGATGAGGTGCACGTCGATCGGTCGGTCCGGCAACAACTCGGTTACGTTGGCCGACAACCGTTCCAGAAACCCGACACCACGCGGCCCGGCGCCCACGACGGCGATCACCGAGGGCGGGTACGCGGATGTCGAGGCCACTTCACAGGCTAACCGTCCGCGCTTCGGCCGCGTCAAGGCATGTCGAGGAGTGAGACGGCGTGAGACGGCGTGACCCGGCTCACGCGGCGCCCGGCCACGGCCCCGGCGGAGTCGCCGGCAGGACCTGCTCGCCCTCACTCTTCCGGTAGACGCGCAGGCCCCTGGCCTGGTAGTTGGCCAGCGCGTGCTCACTGTCCAGCGAGCAGGTGTGCACCCACACGCGGTCCACCGGCGGCAGGTCCGGCCACCGTTCGCGCAGCGACCACGCGTTCGCGATGCCCTCGGTCAGCAGGTGGCCGCCGAGACCGCGGCCGACGAACCGGGGCAACAGCCCGAAGTACGCGATCTCCACCTGCGTGGCGTGCGGGCCCGGCTGGGCGTCCAACTCGACGTAGCCGGCAGGCGTGCCGTGCAGCCACAGCACCCACGTCTCCGAACCCGGCCGGGCCAGCCAGGTTGACCAGTCGGCCAGGGTCCACGGCAACCGCTCCAGCCAGTACCAGTCGCCGCCGACAGCGGTGTACAGGAACCGGCTGAACTCCGGCGACGCCTCGGTCACCCGCACGACCTGCCCCGGTTCGGCCGGTGTCCCGGCCGGGAGCAGGTCACCCGGTGACGTCTGTTCCAAGTAGGTCGTCGTGACCAACATCTGGCCAGTCAACCTCATTCACCGACGTGCCGCAGCCCCGACCATTCGTCGGCCAGCAGGCCGAGGATCAGGTCGTCGGCGAATTCGCCCAGCACCCAGGCCGAACCCCGGATCACGCCCTCCCTGACGAAGCCGACCTGCTCGGCGGCCTTGATCATCGCGTGGTTGTCGGACAGCGTGTCCACCTGGAGGCGGTGCAGGCCAAGGACTGTGAAGCCGTAGTAGCACATGATCCGCACGATGTCGGTGCCGAAACCCTTGCCACGGAACGCAGGCCGTAGCGCGACACCGATGTGCGCCGACCTGTTGTGCGAGTCGATGTTCCACAGCGACGCCTCGCCGGCCAGCGTGTCGGTGGCCAGTTCGACGACGGAGAAGGCCGCTGACCCTTCGTTCGGCTCGGTGATCCGGTTGAAGGATTCCTTGCTGGTCGGCGGGCGTGGCCGCCACGCGCGCCTGCTGCCCCTGGCGTCGCCGGCAACGTCGTCGTGCAGTTCGGCTTCCAGGATCGCCACGTCCGGCTCGTGCCTGGCGCGCAACCCGACGAGTTCGCCCCGCAGGCCGCCGTTCACGCCGTCGTCCACTCGTGCACCAGGATGCCGAAGACGGCCTCGCCGACGAAACCGCCCGTGTCCCAACCCGCGTCCCGCAAGATGCCCTCCTTGGTGAATCCTGCCTGCTCGGCAGCCTTGATCATCGGATGGTTGTCGGCCAGCGTCTCGATCTGGATCCGGTGCAGGCCGAGCACGACGAAGCCGTAGTGGCACAGCACCCGTACGGTGTCGGTGGCCAGGCCCTTGCCCCGGAACGCAGGCCGCAGCGCGATGCCGATGTGCGCCGACCGGTTGTGTGTGTCGATGTCCCACAGGCTGGCCGTGCCCGCCAGCGTGTCGCAGGCCAGCTCCACGACGGAGAACGACGCCCCCTCGGCACGTGGTTCCTTGACCCGGTACGGCGAAGCCTCGGTACCGGGCGAGATCGGCCGCCACGGACGACGGCCCATCCTGGCGTGCAGAGCCACGTCGTCGTGCAGTTCGGTGTCCAGGATCGGTACGTCGGCCTCGTGCCTGGCGCGTAGCCGGACCAGGTCGCCCCGCAGGTCGCTCATGCCGCCACCCACTCCCCGGCCAGCATGCCGAGGACGGTTTCGCCGACGAACCGGCCGAGAATCCAACCCGCGTCCCGCAAGACACCCTCCTTGGTGAAGCCCGCCTGCTCGGCGGATTTGATCATCGGATGGTTGTCGGCGGCGGTCTCGAGTTGGATCCGGTGCATCCCCAGGACGATGAAACCGTAGTGACAGAGGACCCGCAGGGTGTCGGTGCTCAGACTCTTGCCCCGGAACCCTGGCCGCAGCGCGATGCCGATGTGCGCGCACCGGTTGTGTGCGTCGATGCCCCACATGGTGACCGCGCCGGCCAGCGTGTCGGTGGCCAGTTCCACGATCGAGAACGGCGCCATCGCGTCGGTGGACTCCATCACCCGGTAGTGGGACGTCTGCGAACCGGGCGATGCCGGTCGCCACGGGCTGCGACCCGCCCTGGCCCTGACCTCCACGTCGTCGAGCAGTTCGGTGTCCAGGATCGGCACGTCCGCCTCGTGCCTGGCGCGCAGCCGGACCAGGTCACCCCGCAGGTCGGTCATGTGGCTGTCCACTCGTCCGCCAGCATGCCGAACAGGACGGCGTCGGAGAACCCGCCCATGACCCAGGCGGCCTTCCTCAGTTGGGCCTCCTTGGTGAAGCCGGCACGTTCCGCTGCCTTGATCATGGCGTGGTTGTCGTCGAGCGTGCCCAGGTGGACGCTGTGCAGCCCGAGCACGGTGAAGGCGTAGCCGCAGAGCACCCGCACGATGTCGGTGCCGAAACCCTTGCCACGGCAAGCAGGCCGCAGCACCAGCCCGAGGTAGGCCGAGCGGCCGTGCGCGTCGATGTTGCCCAGCCCCGCGTCGCCGACCAGCGTGTCGTCGGCCAGGTCGACCACCGAGAAGCTCGCCGCGTTGTCACTCGGCTCGGCGACTCGGTACCGGGAGGCCTGCGCGCCGGGCGAGACGGGGCGCCACGGGCGCCAGTCCGATCGGGAGGTGGTGACGAGGTCGTCGTGCAGTTCGGCTTCCAGGATGGGCGCGTCCGCCTCGTGCCGGGCTCGTAGCCCGACGAGTTCCCCTCGCAGCATGCAAGCTTTCTAGCCTAGGAAGCCTGCCTGGCGACACTCAATTGCGCCACGGCGGCGTACCGGCGCAGCACCACGTCGGCCACGTCCTCGTCGGCACCCAGCGGGTCGGCGACCAGCGCGTTCGGGTCCACCGCCCGTGCCTGTCGAGCCACCCGATCGGGGAGCAGACCGGGTGCCAGGAACCACGAACCGACCGCGATCCGGCGGGCACCACCAGCCCGTAGCGCTGCGATCGCCGAGGGCACGTCGGGATCGGTGGCGGCGGCGAACCCGGCCACCGCACCGGCCCACCTCGTGCTGCGGGCCCAGCCGTCGGCCACCCGCTGCACGGCGGCGTTCGCAGGCGCGTGCGACGAGCCGGCACCGGCCAGCACGACGCCGAGCAGCGGATCCGTCGGGTCGGCACCCGCCGCGACGAGCCTGCCGAACGCGGCCGACTCCAGGCCGGCGTCCGGTCCGAGCACGTCGGCCACCTGGATGCGCAGCCGGGGATGCCGTCGGGCGGCCTTCGCCACGGCACCAGGAATGTCCACCCGTGCGTGGTAGGCGCTGCCCAGCAGCAGCGGCACCACCACGGCGTCGTCGTGCCCGTCCGCGTGGACACCGGCCAGCACGTCGGGCAACCGGGGTGCCGACAGGTCGAGGAACGCCGCCCGCACGTCCAGCGCGGGGGCCAACGCCCGGACAACGCCGAGCAGATCGTGCACGGTGGCGGCCGACCTCGGGTCCCTGCTGCCGTGCGCGACGGCGATCAGCGGCGGAGTCATCACGTCATCCCGGTCAGCCCGCGGGAGTGCAGCACCCACCGCTCCAGCGGCCGGAAGATCAGCACGTCGATGCCGATGCCGACGAACAGGATCAGGATGATCGCCGCCATCACCGTCGGCATGTCCGACAGGTCCCTGCCGTTCTCCAGGTACTGGCCCAACCCTTGGCCGAGCTGCGGTGAGTTGGCGATCAGTTCGGCGGCCATCAGCGACCGCCACGAGAACGCCCAGCCCTGCTTGAGCCCGGCCAGGTAACCGGGCAGCGCGGCGGGCAGCAGGATGTGTCGCGCACCGGACAGCCTGCCCGCGCCGAGCACCTTGCCGACCCTGGGCAGGATCGGTGGGATCTGGTCGATGCCGGACACCAGCCCGTTGGCGATGGAGGGCACCGAACCCAGCAGCACCACGAAGTAGATGGCACCCGGCGTGATGCCGAACCACAGGATCGCGGCCGGCACCCAGGCCACCGACGGCAGGCTCTGCAGACCGGACAGCAACGGCCCGATCGCCGCCCGCACCAACCGCACCTTGGCCAGCAGCAGGCCGAGCGGGGTCGCGATCACGACGCCGATCAGGAAGCCGAACACGGCCCTGTGCACCGACACCCACAACTGCCCGAACACGGCGCCGCTGGTGATGTCCGACCACAGTTCGCTGCCCACCGCGCTGGGCGAGGGCAACTGGTACTCCGGCCAGAACGCGGCAGCCCACAACGCCTGCCAGATCGCGATCAGCACCACGATCGCGACGATCGGCGGCAGCACGCTGCGAGCGATCCTGCGCAGCCGGTCGGCCGTGGTCGCACCGGTGTCCGACGTCGACCGTTCGAGCGCGTCCAAGCCGGCACCCACGGCGCCGTAGTCGGCCACCGCCACCAGGGAGTTGTTGTCCTGCGGCCCTACCGTGTCCTCGTCCGGTGGCGCGGCGCTGTCACGCGGCGGCATGACTGCTGATCACCTCTCGTAGCCGGACGTTGATCTCCTCGACGGTCGCCGCCTCGGCGGCGGGCGACCCGTCGGCAACGTCCCATTCCTGGACGACCCTGCCGGGCCGGGACGACAGCAGCACGACGCGCTGACCGAGCCGAACGGCCTCGCGCACGTCGTGCGTCACGAACAGCACGGCGGTCTTGGTGGCCTCCCACACGCGCAGCAACTCGGCCTGCAGCACGTCCCTGGTGATGGCGTCCAGCGCGGAGAACGGCTCGTCCATCAGCAGCAGCGCCGGCAGGTCCGAGTCGTTCGTGTCGCTGCTCGGGTCGACCGTGCAGGCCAGCGCCCTGGCCAGTGCCACGCGCTGCCGCATGCCACCGGACAGCTCGTGCGGACGCTTGTCGCCGACGCCGGTCAGGCGGACCAGTTCCAGCAGATCGATGGTCCGCCTGCGCCGGTCGGCCCGCCCGACGCCGCCCAGCCGCAGGGCCAGTTCGACGTTGCGGGTCGCGGTCAGCCACGGCATCAGCGCGGCCTCCTGGAACATCACGGCGGGCCGGGAGGTGTTGCGCACCAACTCGCCCGACGTGACCGAGTCCAGCCCGGCGACCAGGTTGAGCAAGGTCGTCTTGCCGCAGCCCGACGCGCCGATGAGGCACACGAACTCACCGGGTGCGACCCGGAGGTCGACCCCGGCCAACGCGGCCACCGACCGCGTGCCCTTGCCGAATGACTTGTGCACCGAGGTCAGCCGTACAGCCGGTTCGACGATCGGCTTCGACACGCGGTGCTCCAGCGTGGCGGTCATGTCGTCCCTGCCTTCCCGAGATGGGTTGTCCGTCGGTGCGCTGTCGATGGTCACGCGGTCGGTGCCAGGTCAGTTGCCGCCGAGGCTGCCCGCGCTGATCGCGGACTGCCCGTTGGCCTTGAGGACGGTGTTCAACGCGGACAGGTCGGCGAGGCCGGTCAGGCCAGGTGCTGTCTTGGCGATCTTCGCGGTGACCTGGTCCTTGACCAGTTCCGGGAAGTCAGTGGCCAGCGGGTCGACGGTCAGCTTGATCTTGCTGAACGCCCTGTCCAGCACCGGCTGCGGCAGCGCCTTCCCGCTCAGCGCCTTGAGCTGGTCGTTCACCGCTGTCTCGGCGCCGGTCTGGTTGGACTCGGCGAAGTTGACCGCGTCCAGCTCACCCTTGATCAGCGCCTGCACGGTGCCCGGGTACTGCTGCAGGAAGGCGGTGCGCACGATCAGCACGGTGCTCGGGAACTGGCCGTCGGGCCACAGGCTGCTCTCGTCCACCAGCACCTTGGCGCCACCGGCGAGCACCAGCTCCGAGGAGTAGGGCTCGGGCAGCCAGCCGCCCTGGATGTCACCCTTCTGGAACTCACCGAGCACCTGGGCGTTGGGCACGTTGTCCACCGTGACCTTGCCGGCCAGGTTGTTCTTGGCCAGGTAGGTCTTCAGCGACACGTCCTGCGTGTTGCCCAGCTGCGGGTCGGCGATGGTCTTGCCGACCAGGTCCTGCATCGAGTTGATGTTCGGCTTCACCACCAGCTGCACACCGCCGGAGGTGGCGCCCGCGATCAGCCGCACAGCGGCACCGTCGGACTTGGAGAAGGCGTTGATGGCCGGTCCGGAGCCGATGAACGCCGCGTCCAGCGAGCCGCCCAGCAGCGCGCTGACCTCGTCCGGTCCCGCGTTGAACGTCTGCGAGGTCAGCTTCGTCCTGCCGAGTTCCTTCGTGAAGTAGCCCTTGTCCACCGCGATCAGGGCCGCCGCGTGGGTCACGTTCGGGAAGTACCCCAACCGCAGTTCGGCCGCTGTGGCCGCGCTGTTGGCCGCCGAGGTCGGCGCACTGGAGGAGGACGAGCTGTCCGCCCGGGAGCATCCGCTCAGCGTGAGAGCCAGTGCCAGTAGGGGCATCGCAATGGCCACGGTGCGCGACCGGCGCTTGGTGATGTTCACGGAAGGAGAGCCTCTCGGGATGGGGTGACTGACTGTCAGGGACCGGGGGAGACCAGGTCCTGGGCGGGTTCCTCGGAGCTTTCCCCGTCCATGACCGGCATCGGAGCACCGACCAGGCCCGCGGCGAGCGTGCCGCCGTCGGCGGGGTCGATCACCAGGAACGAGCCGGTACGCCTGCTCGCTGTGTAGTCGTCGGCCGGCAACGGCTCCGAGGTGCGGAGCCCGACCCGGCCGATCTCGTTCAGTACCAACGTTCCTGGATCATACACAGTGGACAGCTTCTGTTCGTCGAAGCGGGAGACGATGGTGGTGATCACGCCCTGCACGGTGCGGGTGCCGTGCTTGACCAGCACCCGCGCGCCGGGCCGCAGCGGCTTGTCCGACAGCCAGCACAACGTGGCGTCCAACTCGTCGGTGACGACTGGCGGATCAGCGGCGGCGACGATGACGTCGCCCCTGCTGATGTCGTAGTCGTCGGCCAGCAACAGCGTCACCGACCTGCCGGCGCCCGCCTTGGCCAGCGGGCCGTCCATCGTGTCGATCCCGGCCACCGTCGACCGGTGCCCGTCGGGCAGCACCAGCACCTCGTCGCCGACCGACACCGTGCCGGCGGCGATCTGGCCCGCGTAGCCGCGGTAGTCCGGGTATTCGGCGGTCCTCGGCCGGATCACGTACTGCACAGGGAAGCGCAGCGGTGCGTCGTGCGGGTCCGGCTCGACGGGCACCGTTTCCATGTGCCCGAGCAGGGTCGGCCCGCTGTACCAGGGGGTCCGCGCCGACTGCTCCACCACGTTGTCGCCGACCAGCGCGGACACCGGGATCGCGACCAGGTCGCTCTCCGTGTAGCCCAGCGCGCTGGCGTGCGCGACGAACTCCTTGGCGATCAGCGCGAACGTCGACTCGTCGTAGTCGATCAGGTCGATCTTGTTGACGGCCAGTACCAGCCTCGGCACCCCGAGCAGCGCCAACACCGCCGCATGCCTTCGGGTCTGCTCGACGACACCCCTGCGGGCGTCCACCAGCAGTACGGCCAACTGCGCCGTGGACGCGCCGGTCACCGTGTTACGGGTGTACTGCACGTGGCCGGGTGTGTCGGCCAGCACGAAGGAGCGGCGCGGCGTCGCGAAGTACCGGTAGGCCACGTCGATGGTGATGCCCTGCTCGCGTTCCGAGCGCAGCCCGTCCACCAGCAGCGAGAGATCAGGAGTGGTCAGGCCCTTGTCGGCGCTGGCCCTGTGCACCGCGTCCAGGGTGTCGGCCAAGACCGACTTGGTGTCGTAGAGCAGCCGCCCGACCAGCGTCGACTTGCCGTCGTCGACACTGCCGGCAGTCGCCAGTCGCAACAGACCGGTGTGCCCGGCAGCGCTTGTGCCCCTGGCCATCAGAAGTACCCCTCCCGCTTGCGGTCTTCCATGGCGGCTTCGGACAGTCGGTCGTCGGCCCTGGTGGCGCCGCGCTCGGTGAGCCGGCTCGCGGCCACCTCGGCGATCACGTCGGCCACCGTGGTCGCGGCCGACTCGACGGCCCCGGTGCACGATCCGTCGCCGACCGTCCGGTAGCGAACGGTCATCTCGTGTACGTCCTCGTCGACCTTCGGGCCGAACCACGGGCCCTCGGTCAGCCACATGCCGTCCCTGCGGAACACCGCCCGCTGGTGCGCGTAGTAGATGGACGGCAGTTCGATGCGCTCCCTGTCGATGTAGCGCCACACGTCCAACTCGGTCCAGTTGGACAGCGGGAACACCCGGACGTGCTCGCCGGGCCGGTGCCTGCCGTTGTAGAGGTTCCACAGTTCCGGCCGCTGCCGACGTGGATCCCACTGGCCGAAACCGTTGCGCAGGCTGAAGATCCGCTCCTTCGCCCGCGCCCGCTCCTCGTCCCTGCGGCCGCCGCCGAACACCGCGTCGAACTTGTTCGCGGTGATCGTGTCCAGCAGCGGCACGGTCTGCAGCGGGTTACGAGTGCCGTCCGGGCGCTCGGTGAGCCTGCCGTCGTCGATCCACTCCTGCACGTGGGCCACGACCAGCCGCAGCCCGTAACGCTCGACCACCCGGTCGCGGAACTCGATGACCTCGTCGAAGTTGTGGCCGGTGTCCACGTGCAGCAACGGGAACGGCACCTGCGCCGGCCAGAACGCCTTGACCGCCAGGTGCACCAGCAGCGTCGAGTCCTTGCCACCGGAGAACAGGATCACCGGCCGGTCGAACTCGCCTGCCACCTCACGGAAGATGTGGACGGCCTCGGACTCCAGCGCGTCCAGATTGTCCACGCCGACCGGTTCGTCGGTGGGGAGTCCGTCAATGGTCGTGATCGGCTCAGCCATGCAGACCGCACTCGGTCTTGCTCAGGCCGGCCCATCGGCCGCTGCGCGGATCGGTGCCGGGCAACGGCTTCGCGGTGCACGGCGCACAGCCGATGGACGGGTAGCCGTCGGCCACCAGCGGGTTCTGCAACACGCCGTGCTCGGTGAGGTAGGTGTCGAACTCGTCGTCGCTCCATGCCGCGATCGGGTTCACCTTGACCAGCCCGTTGCGCTCGTCCCACGTGACGATCGGGGTGTTCGCCCTCGTCGGCGCGTCCACCCGGCGCACACCGGTGACCCATGCGTCGTAACGTGCCAGCGTCTTCTGCAGCGGCACCACCTTGCGCAGGTGGCAGCAGCGGTCCGGGGCCGTCTTGTTCAGCGGCCCGAACTCGGCCTCCTGGTCGGCCACCGACTGCTCGGCCGCCGCGTTCACGATGCTGATCTCCGGGTAGACCGTTGCCACGGCGTCCCTCGTGCCGATGGTCTCCGCGAAGTGGTAGCCCGTCTCCAGGAACAGCACGTCCACGTTCGGCCTCGCGGCCACCGCGAGGTCGATCAACACCGCGTCCTGCATGTTCGACGCGACGATCCAGCTGTTCCCGAACGTGCTCGCCGTCCAGGCCAGCACCTCGGCCGCCGTCGCGTCGGCGAGTTGCTCCGCCGCCGCGTCGGCGATGGCCCTCAGGTCCTTGGTCGCCGTCACGACCGCACCACTCCCTCGAAAGACAATCCGACCAGCTTCACGCTGAACACCCGTCGGCACGACAGGCACAACCAGGCGCCGTGCGGCTCCTCCTGCGGACGGAGATCTTCCTCGCCGCAGTACGGGCAGCATGCCACCGCCGCCCGCTCACTCATGAGAGTTCCTTATCCGGGAGCCCATTTATGAGAGTTCCTTATCCGCTGCCCTGGTCGCCCACTGGGCGAACCGCTCGCCATTGTGTCGGCCTACGACATAATTGCGTACCACGCGTTCCACGTAATCCGGCAGGTCAGTGGCTGTCACTTTGTGGCCGCGCAGTTTCTTGCCGAACCCGGCGTCCAGCCCCAGCCCGCCACCGAGGTGTACCTGGAATCCTTCCACCTGTTCGCCCGCTGAGTTGGTCACGATTTGGCCTTTGAGCCCGATGTCCGCCGTCTGGATGCGGGCGCAGGAGTTGGGGCAGCCGTTGATGTGCACGCTGACCGGTTGGTCCAGCTGGGACTGGACGTCGGCCAGTCGCTCCTCGAGTTCGGTCACCAGCCTGGTGGCGCGTGCCTTGGTCTCCACGATCGCGAGCTTGCAGAACTCGATCCCGGTACACGCCATCACACCGCGCCGCCACGGCGACGGATCGGTCGGCAGGCCGAGGCCGGCCAGTTCGCCGCGCAGCCCGGGCAGGTCGTCCTCCGCCACGTCCAACACGACCAGCTTCTGTTGCGGCGTAAAGCGAACCCGGTTCGAACCAGCCCGCTCGGCCGCCTTCGCCACAGCCACCAGCGTGCCGCCGGACACCCGGCCCGCGATCGGTGCCGCGCCGACGTAGAACTTGCCGTCCCGCTGCTTGTACACACCGACGTGGTCCCGTGGCGCGCCAGGGGTCTCCGGTGCCGGGCCGTCGATCAGGGGGCGCTTGAGGTACTGCGTCTCCAGCACCTCGCGGAACTTTTCCGGGCCCCAGTCGGCAACCAGGAACTTGATCCTGGCCCGGTGCCGCAACCTGCGGTAGCCGTAGTCCCGGAACACACTGATCACGCCTGCCCACACATCGGGCACCTCGTCGCGCGGAATCCAGGCACCCAACCGCTTCCCGATCATCGGGTTGGTGGACAGGCCGCCGCCGACCCAGAGGTCGAAGCCGGGCCCGTGCTCGGGATGCTGCACACCGACAAACGCTACGTCATGGATCTCGTGTGCCACATCCTGTAGTCCGGAAATCGCGGTCTTGAATTTCCTTGGCAGATTCGAGAAAGCTCGGTCACCGACATAACGGCGCTTGATTTCCTCGATCGCGGGAGTGCCGTCGATGACCTCGTCCTGTGCGATGCCGGCGACCGGCGAACCGAGGATCACCCTCGGGCTGTCGCCGCACGCTTCCATCGTCGTCATGCCGGCGGCTTCCAGCTTCGCCCAGATCGTCGGCACGTCCTCGATCCGGATCCAGTGGTACTGGATGTTCTGCCGGTCGGTGATGTCGGCGCTGTCCCTGGCGTAGGTCTGCGAGATCTCGCCGAGCACGGCCAACTGTTGGGTCGTCAGCGCTCCGCCGTCGATCCGCACCCGCAGCATGAAGAACTCGTCGTCCAGTTCCTCGGGCTCCAGCACCGCGGTGCGGCCGCCGTCGATCCCGGGCTTGCGCTGCGTGTACAGGCCGAACCAGCGAAAGCGGCCACGTAGGTCGGCGGGGTCGATCGACGCGAACCCGCCCGGCGCGTAGATGTTCACGATCCGGTCCCGCACGTTCAGCGGGTCGTCGTCCTTCTTGGACCGTTCGTTCGGATTGAGCGGCTCACGGTAGCCAAGCGCCCACTGGCCCTCGCCTCGCCTGGCGTGCGCACGGCGAGGAGCCGCGCTGGTCGGTGATGGCGTGGGGGATGGCACGATCTGCCTCCGGTGATCGGGGCACTGGGCCGCCGGCCGGATCCCGGATGTGACACCGTCGGGGAACCCTCAGCCAGCGCGCCCGGCGCCGGCTGGTAAAAAATGCACAGCGACGGGTCAGTGACCGCGCCGGCACAACGCGCTGGAGACGCGACGGAAGTCCACGTGGCGGCGAGCCACGAGGTGTACTTCGGTCGCAGACATGAATCCCAGCGTGCCACGTGCCCAGGGCGTGGTCCACCGCTATCCGGATGCTGGGATGAGGCTCACTCCGGGAACAAACTCGGGGGTGGGCGACACTGGTTCCGTGCCATCC
>DASXYT010000340.1:0-8630 GCA_036502345.1 Pseudonocardiaceae bacterium
TGCTTCGGGTCGACGACGTAGTTGACGTTGTCGGCCGCCGTCTGCGCGGTGAACGCGGAACCGTCGGCACAGGTGATGCCCTTGTGCAGGGTGAGCACCACCTGCTGGCCGGTCACCTGCCACGACGTGGCCAGTTCCGACTGGATCTTGCCGTCGCCGTCGACGCTGAGCAGCGGGTCGTAGGCGATGAAGCTCATCTGGTAGAGGTTGCTGGCCGCGGACGCCTGAGGGTCGAGGTTGCCGGGGTCGGAGCTCATCCCGAGGGTGAACGTGGCAGCGCCGGCGGTGTCACCGCTGCTGCTGCCGCAGCCGACCACCGCTGTGGCGGCGAGACACGCACCGGCGACCAAGCCGACCGTCTTGCGAGTGACCAACCTGGCCATGCTTCGCTCCACTCTGTGCTGGACGGGTGCACTCGGATTCAGGACAGGCTGCCCGGCGGCGCGCGCCACGTGTTCGTCGTCTCGCACGAGTCGGGCGGCCCTGACTTGTCCGATCGGACAACCGCGTCACCGGCTGCCGATTCCTTTCTGCGGTGGCGGAGGTCTACACGTCATGAACATTCCCGCCACGATGCGCGCGCTGCGGCAGACCTCGCTGCAGGGTCCGCAGGACACACGTGTGGTCACCGACGCGCCCGTACCCGGCCCTGGCCGGGGCGAGGTGCTGATCCTGGTCGCGGCCGCCGGTGTCAACTTCGCCGACATCTCGAAGGCCCACGGCACGTTCCTGAACGGCCCGCAGCCGCCGTACCTGGCCGGTTTCGAGGCAGCGGGCGAGGTTGTGGCGGTGGGCGAGGGAGTGACTGGTCTGAGGCTGGGTACTCACGTCGTCGGCGTCGGAGACGGCGCGTTCGCCGAGTACATGGTTCTGCCCGCGGCCGCCGCGATGCCGGTGCCAGCCGGCTGGACGGCCGAGCAGGCGCTGGGCCTCGTGGTGAACTGGCCGACCGCGCTCGCCGCGCTCAAGCCGTTGGGCCAGGTCGCCGCCGGGGAGACCGTGCTGGTCCACGCTGCCGCGGGCGCGACCGGCAGTGCGGCGGTGACCCTGGCGAAGCACTACGGCGCGACCGTCATCGCCACCGCATCACCGAGCAAGCACGAGGCCGTGCTGGCACTGGGTGCCGACCACGTCCTGGACTCCGTCGACGGCGACCTCGCCGCCGAGGTGCTGCGGCTGACCGGTGGTGCCGGTGCCGATCTGGTGCTGGAGTCGGCGGGTGGTGCCACCTTCAAGGCCAGCCTTGCCGCGGCCAAGCCGGTCACCGGCCGGGTCATCGTCTACGGCCTGGCGGGCGGTGCGGCCGCGATCACCAACTGGGAGTTGGTGTACCGCTACCAGGTCCACATCGTCGGCTTCAACATCGGTGTGCTGATCCAGGCCGCACCCCAGATCTTCGACGGGCTCATGGGTGAGCTGTCCGCCCTCATCGCTGCCGGCGTCATCCCGCCCGGCTGCCCCTCCGGCTACGACCTGGCCGACGGCCCGAAGGTGCTCGCGGAACTGGAGGCCAGGGCGACCGTCGGCAAGCTGGCCCTGCTGCCACGGCCTAAAGTCGCCGCATGACGGCGGACGTGGCGGACCAGGTCCGGTTCGCTGCCGAGACCGAACGGTTCCGCCGCGAGTTGGTGGCGCACTGTTACCGAATGGTCGGCTCGGCACACGACGCCGAGGACCTGGTGCAGGAAACGTATCTTCGGGCCTGGCGTTCCTATGCCGGTTTCGAGGGCCGTGCGTCGATTCGGTCCTGGCTCTACAAGATCGCCACCAACGTCTGCCTGACCGCGTTGGAGCCGCGCAGGAGCCGGGTGCTGCCCTCGGGTCTGACGGCGCCGTACGACGGACCCGATCGCCCGCCGAGTCACGTGGCGCCGGGTGAGGTCTCGTGGCTGGAACCGTTGCCGGACCGATGGATCGCCACCGACGATCCGGCCGCGACGGCGGTCGCGCGGGAGTCGCTCCGGCTGGCGCTCATCGCGAGCCTGCAGCACCTGCCGGCCCGCCAGCGCGTGATCCTCATCCTGCGCGAGGTGCTTGCGTTCTCCTCGGCCGAGACCGCGGAGATCCTCGGCACCACGACGGCGGCGGTGAAGAGCGGTCTGCAGCGCGCCCGCGCCCGGCTGGACGAACTGGAGCCGGAGCCAGAGGAACTGCTCGAACCGACCGACCAGCGGGCGCGGGCGCTGCTGGCGGGCTACATAGCGGCCTTCGAGCGCTCCGACGCCGGCCTGTTGGAACAAGTGCTGCGCACCGACGCGACCCTGGAGGCGACGCCGTTCCGCGAATGGCAGGCAGGCCGGGTGAACTGCATCCACATGCTCGACGCGTACGTGATGGGTACGCCGGGCGACTGGCGGATGATCGCGACGACGGCCAACGGCCAGCCGGCCGCGATCGAGTACTACCGGGACGCGGACGGTGTGTTCCGGGCGAACGGCATCGTGGTGTTGGCCCCGACCGCCACCGGTATCTCCCGCGTGGTCTCGTTCCACGATCCGGCACTGGTCGCGATGTTCGGCTTCCCGGACGTGCTGGCGAACTGATCCGCGAGCGGGAGCTGCCGGCGAACGATAGCGTCCGGGTGTGTCGTTCGCCGTCTCGGCCGACGCCTACGGGCGGTTCATGGGTACGTTCGCCGAGCCGTTGGCGAGCCAGTTCGCAGCATGCCTGCGCCTGGCGCCCGGGCAGCGCGCGCTCGATGTCGGGTGTGGGCCGGGGGCGCTGACGGCTGTTCTGGTCGCGGGGCTGGGCGCCGGTTCGGTCAGCGCGATCGACCCGTCGGAGTCCTTCGTGGCCGCGGTGGGGGAGCGCCTGCCCGGTGTCGATGTGCGGGGCGGTATGGCGGAGGCGCTGCCCTGGCCGGATGACACCTTCGACCGCACGGCCGCCCAACTCGTCGTGCATTTCATGACCGACCCGGTGGCCGGGCTCGCGGAGATGGCTCGCGTGACACGACCGGGGGGAACGGTCGGCGTGACCGTCTGGGACTTCGCGGGCGGTGCGGGCCCGGTCTCGTTGTTCTGGCGGGCCGTCCGCATGGTCGACCCGGCCGCGTCGGACGAGTCGGACCTGCCCGGTACCGCGGAGGGACAGTTGGCCGACCTGCTGGGGCAGGCGGGATTGCGCGCGATCGAGTCGACGGCGCTGACGGTGAACGTGGGCTTCCCGTCCTTCGAGCAGTGGTGGGAGCCGTTCACCCTGGGTGTCGGGCCGGCGGGGAACTACCTGGCCGGGCTGGACGACCAGCGGCGTGCCTCGCTGCGCGACGCGTGCGCGGAGATGCTGGCCGACGTGCCGTTCACCGTGTCGGCACGATCATGGACGGCGCTCGGGCAGGTATGACCCGAGCTACGTCTCGTCGAGCCGGAAGAACGGCACGGGGCGGCCGGACGATCGTTCGTACCGTGCCACCTCGGGCCACCGGGAGACGGCGTGCCGGCGCGCCTGGTCGGCTGCGTCCCCGGTCAACTCGGTGGCGATGACCGGGCGCCGGTGGCGGTCGATCCAGACCGCCGCGGCAGGGTGCGTCCGCAGGTTGGCGACCCAGTCGACGCGGGACATGCCGGCGGCGCCGCCACCGAT
Source organism: Pseudonocardiaceae bacterium (assembly GCA_036502345.1). Taxonomy (GTDB): domain Bacteria; phylum Actinomycetota; class Actinomycetes; order Mycobacteriales; family Pseudonocardiaceae; genus DATEPR01. The sequence continues at coordinate 3,583 of DASXYT010000340.1, forward strand.
GAACAACGCACCATCATCACCGCGCCAGTACGCCACCGGCGTCCGCCGCGTTCGGCCCGTCCTGCGACCGGTGGTCTCCAGCACCAGTACCGCTCGCCGGCCGAGCAGCGCGATCCCGCTGGTCGCGAAGTGGCGCAGCGCGGCCGATTCGAGCCGATTCGAGATCCGCCAGACCGGCCGGAGGCGATCCGCCCGGCCGACCCTCGATCCACGCCGCATGGCCTCGTCTTTCCAGATCCCGTTCACCGTCGGCGGAACGAGTTGCCTCGCTGATCGACCGCACCAACGATAGGCCCATGAGCTCCCTGTATGACGACGTCGGCGGCGTCGACGGCCTGCGCAAGCTGAGCATGAACTTCTACGACCGCGTGCTGGCCGACGACGTCCTGGCTCCGATGTTCGCGCACTTCACGCCGACGCATGTCGACCACGTCGCCGTGTGGCTGGCTGAGGTGTTCGGCGGTCCGGAGGAGTTCACCGAGCAACTCGGCGGCCACCAGGCCCTGCTCCGCGCCCACCTCGGCCTGGGCATCCACGACGAGCACCGGGAACGCTGGTTGCGACTGATGTCCGACGCGATCGACGCGACGTTGCCCGGCCAACCCGAACTCGCCGCGACGCTGATGGACTACTTCCGGTGGGGCACCGCCATCGCCCAGGACCTCTCCCAGTCGCCACCGGGCACCGACCTGGGCACACCCGGACCGACCCCGCGGTGGAACCGGGACGGCCTGGTCGAGTGAATCTGCCGACCGTCAGTGGCCGTCGGTGCGCATCCCTCGCCACAGCAGGTCGGTGAGGCTCGCCGTCTGGGCCCGCCAGTCGTCGTTGGGATCGAGATAGAGCAGGCCGCCAAGACCACGCAGGACGGTCTCAGGATCGAGGTCGGGCCGCACGGTGCCGGCGTGGATGTTGGCCCGCAGCAGCGTGGCGACCGCGCCGACCATGGCCTGGTGGGCGCTGGCCGGCAGTTCACCTCGGGACGCGGTCGCCATGCGCAGCGCGTTGGCCAGCCCTCGTTTGGTCATCATGTAGTGCGCGAGGTGGTCGGTGGTCCAGGTGAGGAAGGCCTGCTCAGGGGTGTGTTGCTCCAGCAGGGTCGGCACCACGTCGACCAGGTGCGTCACTTCCCGTTGGTAGACCGCGAGAATCAGCGCTTCCGAGGTGGGGAAGTGCCGGTAGACGGTGCCGACCCCGATCTCGGCCTTCCTGGCGATCGCGTTGAACGAGACCTCACCCGAGACGGCGAGCGAGTCCGCCGCCACGGCGAGGATGAGCTCGTGATTGCGGCGGGTGTCGGCGCGCCGGGGACTGACTGATCCCGTCGTCATGACCCCTCCTGGTTCGTGGTCGGCCTGGAGTGACGCGTTGCGAAGCGGATTGTAATCCGCTAGCGTCGGGTTACGGCGAAGCGGATGAGTATCCGGTTCGGCACCGTCGCCACCCGCCCCATGCTTACAGGGAAGAGATCGGTGGACATCTCACTCGAAGTCAACGGCACGACACACCAGGTGAGCGTGGATCCAGGAGTGACCTTGCTGGACGCGCTGCGCGAACGACTGGACATCACCGGGCCGAAGAAGGGCTGCGACCGCGGTCAGTGCGGTGCCTGCACCGTGCACGTCGGCGGCCGTCCCGTCCTGTCCTGCCTCACGCTGGCAGCAACTGTGCGCCAACCCGTGACGACCGTGGAAGGGCTGGCCACAGAGGAGGGCCTGCACCCGGTCCAGCAGGCGTTCCTCGACCAGGACGCCCTGCAGTGCGGGTTCTGCACCTCCGGGCAGGTCATGTCCGCGGTGGCCGCTGTCGAGCAGGACGTCCCGGACGTCCGCGAGTTCATGTCCGGCAACATCTGCCGCTGCTCGGCGTACCCGAACATCGTGGCGGCAGTTGAGCAGGCGAGGCGGGTCGATGCGTCCGTTTGAGCTCACCGCCCCCGACACCGTCGAAGGCGCGCTCGCCACGCCCGGCACGTTCCTGGCCGGCGGGACCACGCTGGTCGACCTGATGAAACTCAACGTCCTGACCCCGCGGCACGTGGTCGACATCAACGACCTTCCGCTGCGCGGCATCGACACCACCGACGGCCTGCGCATCGGCGCGCTGGAGCGGATGAGCGACGTCGCCGCTCACGACGGCGTGTACCCGATGATCTCCCGCGCCCTGCTGGCCAGTGCGTCCCAGCAGTTGCGGAACATGGCGGCCATCGGCGGGAACCTGTTGCAGCGCACGCGCTGCACCTACTTCCGCGATGTCGCGACGCCGTGCAACAAGCGGGTCCCCGGCAGCGGCTGTCCCGCGATCGAGGGCAGCAACCGGCTGCACGCCGTGCTGGGCACGAGCGATTCCTGTGTCGCGACGCACGCCAGTGACCTCGCCGTCGCCCTCGTCGCGCTCGACGCCGAGATCCGGCTCACCGGCGCCACCGGCGAGCGCACCGTGCGACTCGCCGAGTTCTACCGACTGCCCGGCGACACGCCGGACGTGGAGAACGACCTGCGGCCCGGTGAGCTGATCACCGAGGTGGTCGTGCCACGACTGGACTGGGCGTCCCGTTCCACCTACGTCAAGGTGCGCGACCGCCAGTCCTACGAGTTCGCGCTGTGCTCGGCCGCTGTCGCGCTCGACATCCAGGACTCCCGGGTGGTCGACGCACGGGTCGCGGTCGGTGGCGTGGCAACCGTGCCGTGGCGGCTGCCCGAGGTGGAGGCCGCGCTGCGCGGTGTGCCTGCGACCGAGGCGTCGTTCGAGGCGGCGGCGTCGGTGGCGGCCCAGAGTGCCCATCCGTTGTCGGCCAACGGTTTCAAGGTGTCCTTGCTGCGCAGGACCGTCGTCCGCGCGCTGCTCGAAGTGACTGAGGGGAGCCGTTGATGCCCGGTCGGTTGGACGGACCCATGAAGGTCACCGGCCGCGCCCGCTACGGCGCTGACCACAACTTCCCGGGCATGGTCTACGGCTACCACGTGCTGAGCACCATCGCGCACGGCGAGATCGAGGCCATGGATGTCACGGCGGCGGCGACCGCCCCCGGTGTGCTCGGCGTCTACACGCCGTTCGACCCGCTCGCGCTGCGCACGGCGAGCACGCGCCTGTTCGGTGAGACGTGGGTTCCGTTGCAGGACAAGAACGTCACGTACTACGGGCAGGCCATCGGCTTCGTCGTGGCCGAGACGTTCGAGCAGGCGCGGGATGCCGCGATGCTCGTCGCCACCTCCTACCACGAACGGCCCGCGCGCACGTCGCTGCAGGACGGTCTCGCGACTGCCGAGGACGCACCGCCGTCCAGGGACGGTTCACCGCCGTCGCTCACGGTGCTCGCGGAGGGCGTCGAGTCGATCGAGGAAGCGTTCGCGGCCAGCCATATTGTCACCGACGCCACGTACTCCACCATGACGCAGAACCACGCAGCGATGGAACCGCATTCGGCGGTCGCCGTGTGGGACGACGCCGACGGCCTGACGATCTACAGCGGAAACCAGGCAACTCACCTGCAGGCCGAGGAACTGGTCAGCGCATTGGGTCTGGACCCGTCGTCGGTGCACGCCGTCAACCCGTTCGTCGGCGGAGCGTTCGGCGGGAAGGCCAGGACGTCGGCGCCCGCGTTCCTGGCGGCCGCGGCGGCCAGGACACTCGGCAGGCCGGTCAAAGCGGCGCTGACCAGGGAGCAGGTCTTCACGGCAACGGCAGGCCGTGCCGCGACCGTGCAACGGATCTCGCTCGGCGCCGCCACCGACGGCACGCTGATCGCGCTCCGCCACGACTCGTGGTGCAGCACGCCGATGGACCGCTCGTTCGTCGAGCCGACGTCGCACGGCACGTCCCGGGAGTGGTACGCCACCCAGAATCTGGCCATCAGCCAGAAGATGGTGCCGCTGCACATTCCACCCACGACATTCATGCGCGCACCCGGTGAGGCGCCGGGATCGTTCGCCCTGGAGAGCGCGATCGACGAACTGGCCGTCGCGTTGCGGATGGACCCGATCGACCTACGGATGCGGAACAACTCGACCGCGCCGCCGGGCAAGGACCTGCAGTGGTCCAGCAAGCACCTCGACGAGTGCTTCCAGATCGGCGCGACCCGGTTCGGGTGGGCGAACCGCACACCACAGGGCCACACCGACGGCGACTGGTTGGTCGGCATGGGCACCGCCACCGCGATGTTCCCCGCGCTGCGATTCCCCGCCACCGTCGAGATCACGCTGCGGGACGACGACACCGCCGACGTCGCCACCAGCGGGGCCGACCCGGGCACCGGCCTGCTCACCGTGCTGTCCCTGGTCGGCGGCGAGTCCCTGGACATCCCGGCGGAGCGGATCACGCCACGCCTGGGCGACTCGGCACTGCCGCCCGGCGGCATGTCCGGCGGCTCGACGGCCACGGCCAGCGCCGGCACGGCCATCATGATCGCGGCGGCCGCGGTGATCGACGCCGTCGTGGCGCTCGCGTCGTCGGCAGGCGCGCCGTTCGAAGGTGCCGATGTCTCCTACGCGGACGGCCGGCTGCTGGCCGACGGGCGGTCGATGACCTTCGGTGAGTTGTTGCGCGCGACCAACCGCACTTCGCTTTCGGCGACCGGTTCCTCGGCGGCTGGCGAGGAGATGACCAAGCACTCGTTCAGCTCGTTCGGCGCGCAGTTCTGCGAGGTCCGCGTGCACAAGTGGACCAGGGAGATCCGGGTGTCGCGCCTGCTTGGCGTGTTCGACGCGGGTCGGATCATCAACCCGCAGGCAGCCCGCAGCCAGATCATGGGCGGCATGATCTGGGGCGTGTCGGCGGCGTTGCACGAGGGCCTGGAGATCGAGGCGAACGGCAGGCTGGCCAATGGCGACCTCGCCGGCTACCTGCTCCCGGTGAACGCCGACATCCCCGATGTCGACATCCATTTCGTGGAGTACCCGGACACGCTGCACAACGCGGTGGGGGCGCGTGGCCTCGGCGAGATCGGCACCGTCGGGATGGCCGCGGCGGTCGCGAACGCCGTCCACAACGCCACCGGCATCCGCGTCCGGCGCATCCCGATCGTGCTGGAGGACCTGCTGGACTAATTA
>DASXYT010000341.1:0-15836 GCA_036502345.1 Pseudonocardiaceae bacterium
CCGGTGGCGGTCTGCTGAACTGCGGATACCCAGGTTGACGAGCAAGGAGTTCCAGATGCGGCGAGCGTTCCTGTCCACCCAGAAGGGAATTGCCTCCTATCGACAGGACATGACGCTCGATGAGTACGTTGAACCTGGGCATCCTGGCGCATGTAGACGCCGGTAAGACCAGCCTGACCGAGCGGCTGCTGTTCGCCGCCGGTGTCATCGACCGGGTCGGCAGTGTCGACGCCGGTAGCACCCAGACCGACTCCATGGCGCTGGAACGACAGCGCGGCATCACGATCAAGGCCGCCGTCGTCTCGTTCGTCATCGGCGGTGTCACGGTCAACCTGATCGACACGCCCGGTCACCCCGACTTCATCGCCGAGGTGGAGCGGGTACTCAGCGTGCTCGACGGCGCCGTGCTGGTGATCTCCGCCGTGGAGGGGGTCCAGCCGCAGACCAGGGTGCTGCTGCGCGCCCTCCGGCGGCTGCGCATCCCCACGCTGATCTTCGTGAACAAGATCGACAGAGGTGGCGCGGACGCGGAACGCGTGTCGCGCGCCATCGCCGAGAAACTGGTGCCCGCGATCATCCGGATGGGATCGGCCACCGGGCAGGGCACCCGCGCGGCCGCGTACACGCCCTACGGCGCCACCGACACCGAGTTCACCGGCCGGCTCGTCGATCTGCTCGCCGATCACGACGACGCGTTCCTGACCGCCTACGTCGCCGACGAGATCTCGGTCTCCTACCGGCAGTTGCGCGGCAGGCTGGCCGCCCAGGTCCGGCAGGCACGTGTGCATCCGGTGTTCTTCGGTTCGGCGATCACCGGTGCCGGTGTCGCGGAGTTGATCGCCGGCATCGAGGAGTTGCTGCCGGCGGCGCAGGCCGATGTCGACGGTCCCGTCTCGGGCACGGTGTTCAAGGTCGAGCGTGGTCCGGCGGGCGAGAAGATCGCCTACGCCAGGATGTTCGCCGGCACGCTGCGGGTGCGGGACAAGCTGCGGTTCGGTGGTGCCGACGACGAGGGCAAGGTCACCGCGATCAGCGTGTTCGACCGCGGTTCGGCCGTGCGTGGCGCGTCGGTCACCGCCGGCCAGATCGGGAAGCTGTGGGGCCTGTCCGACGTCCGGATCGGTGACGTGCTCGGCACACCGCCACCGACGGTGTCCGGCGACCACCAGTTCTCGCCGCCCACCCTGGAAACCGTCGTCCTGCCGTGCCGCCCGTCGGACAAGGGTGCGCTGCACGTCGCGCTGACCCAGCTCGCCGAGCAGGATCCGCTGATCAATCTGCGGCAGGACGAAATTCGACAGGAAATCTCAGTATCGCTCTACGGCGAGGTGCAGAAAGAAGTCATCCAGGCAACACTGGCCGACGAATTCGGCGTGGATGCCACATTTCGGGAAACCACCACGATCTGTATCGAGCGACTTGTCGGTACCGGCGCGGCGATGGAGAAGATCGGTGGGGACGACAATCCGTTTCTCGCCACGATCGGGCTGCGCCTGGAACCCGCTCCGGTGGGCAGCGGGATCGCGTTCCGGCTGGGGGTCGAACTCGGGTCGATGCCGTTGGCCTTCTTCAAGGCGGTCGAGGACACCGTCGAGGAGACGCTGCGGCAGGGTGTCCACGGCTGGCAGGTGCCCGACTGCGTGGTCACGATGACGCATTCGGGCTACTGCCCGAAGCAGAGCCACGCGCACGGCACGTTCGACAAGAGCATGTCCAGCACCGGCTGGGACTTCCGCTACCTGACGCCGCTGGTGCTGATGAGTGCGCTGAGACGGGCGGGAACGACGGTGCACGAGCCGATGCACCGGTTCCAGCTGGGCATCCCGGCGGACCTGTTCGGCGCCGTGCTGCCAGTACTGGTCCGGCTGGGCGCCGCTCCGCGCACGCAGACAACGGTACCCGGCGGATATCTGCTGGCGGGTGACATCCCGGCGGCCAGGGTGCACGAGCTGCAGCAGTCGCTGCCGTCGTTGACTCGCGGTGAGGGCGCGCTGGAATGCGCGTTCGACCACTACCAGGGAATTCGAGGTGCGATCCCGTCCAGGTCGCGTTCGGACCACAATCCACTCAACCGTAAGGAGTATCTGCTGCACGTCATGCGCCGTGTCTAGCGCACGGAGCGTCACATTCTACGCTTTCCTATTCGCCTGGATTGTCGTGGGCGACGGTATTTCGTAGATCAATGCCAGCAAATAGTTGGTGCTTTGGGAGGATGGACAGCACATCGGCGTACAGCGTAGAAACCTGGCCATGTCCAACAACACGCCAGGACAGGAATCATCCCCGTTACGGCCGAATCGGCGACGTTTTCTCGCCGGTTCCGCGGTCGCGGCGGTTGCCGGGGCGGTCACCGTTGCCGCCCCCGGCGCCGCTTTCGCGGATACCGCGGACCTCACGAAGGACTGGCCGTCCGGACCAGGGCAGGCCGTCCGCTCGCAATCACCCGATCACGAACTCAAGGACATGCTGAAAGAGGTTGATCCTGACCGGCTGCGTGCCATCGTGGCCAAGCTGACCACGTTCGGCACCCGGCACACGCTGTCCAGCCAGACCGACCCGAACCGCGGCATCGGCGCCGCACGGGACTGGATCTTCGCCCAGATGCAGGCTCTCGCCGCGCCGTCCAACGGCCGGATGACGGTGGAACTCCAGTCGTTCACGCAGCCGGTGTCCTCCGGCATCCCGACGCCGACCGTGATCACCAACGTGGTCACCACCCTGCACGGCTCCGACGAGCCGGACCGGATCTACGTGGTGTCCGGCCACTACGACTCCCGCGTCACCGATCTGGCGAACTTCACCAGCGACGCACCCGGCGCCGATGACGACGCATCCGGTGTGGCCAACGTGATGGAACTGATCCGGATCATGGCGACCAGGGAGTCCAGGGCCACCATCGTGATGGCCGCGGTGGCCGGCGAGGAGCAGGGCCTGTACGGCTCGACGTTCCTGGCCCAGCAGTTCTTCGCCGCCAAGGCGGACGTGCAGGGCATGTTCACCAACGACATCGTCGGCAGCCCGAAGGCGGATGACGGCACGATCGACCCGCACGCGTTCCGGTTGTTCTCCGAAGGTGTGTCCTCCGCGGAGACGCCGGCGCAGGCCGCCCAGCGCATTTCCGAGGGCGGCGAGAACGATTCGGCGAGCCGGCAACTGGCCCGGTTCGTGACCAGCGTGGCGAACAACAGCGACACCGACATGCAGGTGCACATCGTCTACCGGCGGGACCGTTACCTGCGCGGCGGTGACCACATTCCCTTCCTGCAGCGGGGTTTCCCGGCCGGCCGGTTCTCCGAGCCGCACGAGAACTTCGCCCACCAGCACCAGGACACCCGCATCGTCAACGGCGTGCAGTTCGGTGATCTGATCGAGTTCGTCGACTTCGACTTCCTGACGCGGGTCACGAGGGTCAACATGGCCGCGATGTGGTCGCTTGCCAACGGCCCCGGCACGCCGAAGAACGCGAGGCTGGACGACAGCGTGCTGACCAACAGCAGCACGATCAGCTGGAACGCCAACCCGGACCCGAACGTCGTCGGCTACGAGATCGTGTGGCGGCCATGCACCGAACCGGACTGGACCGACCGCATCCCGGTCGGCATGGTCACGTCGGCCACGGTGCCGCTGGCCAAGGACAACCTGTTCATGGGTGTGCGCGCGGTGGACAGCGCCGGGCGGTACAGCCCGGTCGCGTTCCCGGTCGCGTTGTTCTAGAGCCGTCGGGCCGCGCCAAGGCAAGCACTCGCCTGGGCGCGGCCTGCGTCAGACCAGATTGATGACGTGGCTCGTGATCGGATAGCCGGCCTTGGCGAAAGTCGCGGCCATCGGCGTGTTGGTGCTGTCGGTGGCCGCCACGATCCGGTCGACGCCCTCGGCGGCGAGCAGTTGGGTGCCCTCCACCAGCAGGTCGTAGGCGTAGCCGTGGCCGCGCCGCTCGGGCACCACGCCGATGTAGCCGATCACCGGGTCGGTGTAGTTGTGCGCGGGGATGACGAAGCCGACGGGTCGCCATCGGGCGTGTGGCCGAGCAGCCACCAGTCCCGTGGGCTGTCCATCCAGTGCATCAGCCGCAGATCGCCCTGTGCGGCCACCTCGACGCCCGACTCGGCGATGGGCTTGCGCGCGTGCACGTCCAGGGTGCCCTCGTGCACGCGTCGGAAGACGTCGAGCATGACGTCGTCGTCCGGCTCGGTCCGGAACTCCAGCCTGCCCGGCCGTTCCGGCAGCCCGTCGGCCGGTGTCCAGCGGTACCAGTAGCGCTCGACCAGTGGTGTCAGACCGATTTCGGCCATCGCGGCGATGCGTTCCTCGGTGGCGTGCAGCGGAGGCTCACCCCACCCGGTCGAGCACGGCGGCAAGGCAACCCGGCTGTTCGTGCCAGGGCAGATGTCCTGACCCCGCGACGACGATCAACTCGCTGCCAGGGATCAACTGGGCCGTCTCCTCGCCCGCTGCCCTCGGCATCGGGCTGGCATCGCCGATCACCACGAATGTCGGCACCGTCAACTGCGCCAGCCGCCGGGCGAATGTGCCATCCGGCAGCTCGTCGAAGATAGAGGCGAAGGTCCCGACAGAGCACGTCACCGACAGCCGCAGCCCGGCGGGCAGCGGCGGCGCCTGCGCAGGCTGGGCGAAGTAGCTCGGCCACAGCAGTGCCGTCGACTCCAGTGCGTCAGCGTCGCTGAGGTCCGGGATCGCGTCGAGTTCGGCGCAGCGCCCGACCGCGTCGGCAGGCAGTCGCCGCCGCAGTTCCGCCGCGAACGCGGGAACGTGGCCGTCACCGTCGGGTCCGAGCCCGTCCACCGCGATGACGGCCGAGACCCGGTCCGGCGCGGCCGACGCCAACTGGAGTGCCAGATGGGCGCCCCACGAATGGCCGAGCACCACCGCGCGGTCCACCCCCAACCCGTCCAGCACGGCGACGGCGTCGGCAACGTGGCGGGCCACCGTGAACGGCCCGTCGACCGATGACGGGGCAACACCGCGCTGCTGGTAGCGGATCGCGCGCCAACCGGCGGTCTCGCCGGCCAGCAGGTCCATGTAGTCGGACAGACCTGGGCCGCCGTGCAGCAGCAGAAGGTCGCGACCACCGTCGGTGCCCGCCGATCCGGAGATGGGGCCGGCACCGCTGTCGATCACGAATGTCTCTTCGGTCATCCGGCGACGCTAGCAGCGAAGCCGTTGGGGGAGTTGACGTCCGCTAGCGATCGGCTAGCAGCGCCGCCACGGCGAGCAGTTGGTCGTCGGCACCGGCCCTGCCGACCAGTTCCACCGAGCCGGGCAGCCCGTCGCCGGGTATCGGAACACTGATCGCCGGCAGGCCGAGGACGCTCCACGTCGTGTTGCACGCGAGCACGGCTGCGGTCGGGTTCGTCCAGCCGGCACCGAGTTCGGTGTCCCGTGCGCCGATCGGCGGTGCCTCGATCGGCACCGTGGGCAGGATCAGTACGTCGGCGCCCACCTGGTCCGGGAACAGAGGCCGCAGTCGCGCCCGTGCCTGCATTGCCGCCACGTACTCCCAGCCGCGCACCTCGGCCGCGTTGGTCAACCGCTCCAGTACCTCCCGCTGGAACAGCTCCGGCGCGTCCGCGACCCGGTCCGCGTGCACCGCACGGGCTTCCGGACCCTGGATCTGGCCGTACAGCCGGGCGCACTCGGCCATCTCCGGCACCGGGGCGTCGCCGATCGTGAGACCTGCCTCCCGCAGCACGGCCAGCGCGCGCTCCAGCGCCTGTGCCTGGGCAGGCACCACCGCCTCGATCAGCTCGGCCCGCACGACGCCGACCCGCAGCCGGGCGACCGGGGGAGTGCTGGTCGGCCTGCCGGTCAACACCGACCAGAGCAGCGCCGTGTCCGCGACCGAGCCGGCCAGCGGGCCGACCGTGTCCAGCGTGGCGGACAACGGGAAGACGCCTGCCCCGGACACGGCGCCCTGGGTGGGCCGCAGTCCGACGATCCCGCACCACGCGGCCGGGATGCGCACCGAACCACCGGTGTCGGTGCCCAGCGCGGCCGGCACCAGGCCGGCGGCCACCGCGGCGGCGGAGCCCGCGCTGGACCCACCGGTCATCCGGTCCAGGTCGTGCGGGTTGCGGGCCGGTCCGGTGTGCGCGACATCGCCGGTCGGTCCGTAGGCGAACTCGTGGGTGTGCGTCTTGCCGACGATCACCGCACCCGCCTGGCGCAGGGAGACCACCACGGCGGCGTCGCTGGTCGGCACGTGGTGGTCGAAGTGCCGGGAGCCCATGGTGGTGCGCAGGCCCGCCGTGTCGATGAGGTCCTTCACGCCGACCGGGATCCCGTGCAGCGGCCCACGATCCACGCCCTCGGCCAGCTCCCGGTCGGCCTGCTGCGCGGCCCGCAGTGCGCCGTCGTGGTCGACGGTGACGTAGCAGTTCAGCGCCGGGCCGAACTCGTCAGCGGCGGCCAGCGCGGACTCGGCGAGGCGCACAGCCGTGGTCTGACCGGTGCGCAGCTGGTCGGCCAGCTCGGCGATGGACTTCCCGGCGAACGGGCCGGCTCCGGCAAGTGAGGTCACCTGCCCTTTTTATCCTGTGGCCAGTTCGGCGGTGAGCCGGGTGAGCGCGTGGCCCAGTGGCAGGTCGACGCACACTGCCGCATAGGAGTCGCCCCGGGTCTCGCCGTGGTTGACGATGAACACCGGCTTGCCCGCCTTGGCCGCGTAGCGCACGAACCGCAGGCCGGACATCACGGTCAGCGACGAGCCGAGCACCAACAGCGCGCTGGCGTCGTCGACCAGCCGGTAGCACTGCTGGACCCGCTCGGGCGGCACGTTCTCGCCGAAGAACACCACATCCGGCTTGAGCACGCCGCCTGCGCAGTCGGCGCAGTCCACCAGGCGGAAGCCGCGCACGACGTCCTCGGCCAGCTCGACGTCGCCGTCCGGGTTGATCCGGGTGGCCACGGCGTCGGGGGTCGGGTTCGCCGCCCGCAGCCGCAGGTCCAGTTCGGCCCGGCCGCTGGTGCGCCGGCAGCCGAGGCAGATGACCCGGTCCAGGCTGCCGTGCAGTTCCACCACACCGGGTGTGCCGGCCGCCTGGTGCAGCCCGTCGACGTTCTGCGTGATGACGCCGGACACATGCCCCCGCGCCAGCAACTCGGCCACGGCGTGGTGCCCCGCGTTGGGCTGGGCGCGGGCGATCGTCCGCCAGCCGACGTGGCTGCGCGCCCAGTACCGCTGCCTGCCCACCTCGCTGGCGACGAACTCCTGGTACGTCATCGGCGTGTGCCTGCGCAGCGTGCCCTCGGCGCCCCGGTAGTCGGGGATGCCGGACTCGGTGGACAGCCCTGCCCCGCTCAGCACCACGACACCGCCCCGCGCCAGCGCGCCACTGACCTCGGTCAGGCTGGTCGTCCTCGGAGCGGGCTCACCGGTGGGTGTCCAGGTGAGAGTCGGTCGTGTCAGCACCATTGCAGCGTACGTCGGCGTCAGTTCGGACCGATGATGTCCACACCGGGCAGCAGGGCCGCCGCGGCAGCCAACCCGGCCGCGTCGGTGTCAGGCAGTTCGACCACCCGCAGCGCCGGCCAGGACTTGATCGTGGCCAGGTCGGCGATCGACCCGCACGGCGGATCACCAGGTGCCGCAGCGCCGGCAACTCGGCCAGTGCCGCCGCCTCGTCCACCCGGGGCCCGCCGACCACGCTCACGTACTCCAGCGTCGACCACCGGTCCACACCCAACAGCGACCTGTTGCCCGGCTGGTTGTCCACCACCAGTTCCCGCAGCGGCAGCGTGTCCGGCAACTGGTGCAGCCCGCCTGCCAGGCCGGGGTGCTGCACACACAGTCGGACCAGCGGCACGTCCCGCAGGCTGGCCAGCTTCGCCTTGTCCACCAGGTGCAGCGACAGGTCCGAGCGCCGCGCCGATCGATGCTGATGCCTCGCCTCCACCTGCGGCAGTGATGAGGCCGGCAAGTGCGGCTCCCACGATCGCCGTACTTGCGGACTTGGAACTCTTGCTGCCGTTGATCATCGATGTTTGTGCAAAGGTCGCCCGAACAGAGCAAGGGAGCTGTGCCGTACCGAACTGTGCGTCCCGTCAACGTGAGAACTCAAGAGAACCAGGCCAGGACAATGCTGACTGTCCTGGCCTGGTTCTCGGTCTGCGGCAATGCGCGGTCTCGCCGAATTACCTGCCGTTGTGCTTGCGGAACTCGCGGCCGAAGTTGTCCATGCCGGCCACCTGCGGTGCGTGTTCGTGGCCGTCGTGCGGGCCCTTGCCCCGGTGCTTGGGCGCAGGCGACACCGACTGCACGCTGTCCGCGCTGCACACCGCTGCCGGGTCGCTGACCGGGCCCAACACCTCCGCGCTGGTCGGGATGGCACCCGTGCGCACCGGCCGGTGCGGCGAGTGGTCCAGCACCTGGCCGAGGTTCTCGGCATGCGCGTCCCGGGCGGTCAGTGCGTTGAGCCCGAACGTGGACTCGATCATCTTCAGCGTCGACGCGTGCTCGAACGGGCCGTGGTGCACGACCTGTGCGGGCGCCAGGTTGGACACCACGATGGCCGGCACGCGGAAGCCGAGTTGCCGGTAGTCGGGGATCAGCCTGCCGTCGGTCGGCGTGGTCTCGTCACCGGTGTGGTCCACGGTCGCCGGGTCGGTGTTGTCGACCACCTTCGGCGGTGCGACGTGGTCGTAGAAGCCGCCCCACTCGTCGAATGTCACGACGAACACTGTGTTGTCCAGGTAACCGGCGTCCGCGATGGCGTGGTAGGCGTCGGCGATGAACCGCTCGCCGAGCCGGACGTCGGCCAGCGGGTGGTCGTCGGCGGACGTGCCGTTGCCCTCGGTGTCGAACGCCGGGTCGAGGAAGCTGACGTTGGGCAGGTTGCCCTGGGCCACCGTGTCGATGAACGACGTCGTGGTCACCGGGATGCCCAGCGCGTCGGTGTCACCGTCGGCGAACGGGTGCCAGAACGGGAAGTACTTGGTGCCCCACAGGGCCAGGAACGGCGAGTCACGGAAGAAGTAGCCGCCGGTCGGGATGCCCTGCGTGTTCGGGATGGGGGAAAGCTGGTCCCAGATCGTCGGCATCGTCGACAGGACGGTCGAGTTGTGGTCCCGGTCGGTGCGGGCCGCGTGCTGGTAGAAGCGGTTCGGGAACGTCTCACCGGCGAACGAGCAGAAGTAGCGGTCCAGCACCGTGTAGTGCTCGGCGAGGGCACCGATCACCGGCAGGTCCGGCACCGGCTTGTGCCGGCCGTGCTGGTCGAGGTTGGTGTAGTAGCCGATCGGGAACGTGTTGGCCCTGGCCAGCGTGACGCCCGCGTTGTCGGCCGGGCTGGTCGGCCGCCGCAGGAAGCCGTCCATCCTGCCGAAGTTGTGCTGGACCAGGAAGCCTTCCCAGCTGTGGTCGGGGTCGCTGTAGCCGCAGCCCTGGAAGTCGGGCGCCAGCGGGTAGTTGGGGTAGACGTTGCCGTCCGACGACAGGAAGTCCAGGTTGTGGCGACCGTCGGCACCGGGCAGCCAGCCGAGGAAGTGGTCGAAGGAGCGGTTCTCCATCATGAGCACGACCACGTGCTCGACACCGCGTGAACCGTGTGCGGTGAGGGCGGGAGATGCGTTGGCCACTGCCTGGGAGAGCAGATCCGCGCCGGTGACCGCCAGACCAGTGGAGGCACCCATCAGCTGTAGGAACGTTCGACGTGTGAGCACGGAGGTGAGTATGGGCACCGGCCATGAACGAGACCACCGTGCGACATGGCTTGGCAGTGAACTCCGCTGTTTTCGCAGGTGACATGAAGCTGAAGTTTGTGCGTTACGAATTGATCCGGCGTGGCAGGCCGAACAGGCGTTCCGCGTTGCCGGCCAACACCAATTCCCGCTGCTCGTCGGTGACGTGCACCTTCAGCACGCGTTGATGCTCGTAACGGACGTCGTACTGCGGCGCGAAACTGCCGAACAGCAGGCGTTCCGCGCCGAACCGGGCGACCATCCGTTCCAGGAAGTCCTCCCGGTACACCCCGCTGCTCAGGATGTACAGGTTCGGCGAGCCGAGCGCCAGTTGCGCGTCGAACTGGCCCATGCCGGAGATGTTGAGCTGGCCGCCGTTGGTCATGATCACGGGTGTGTCCGGGCACCACTCCGCGAACCTGGCCACCTGCGCCGCCTCGGACATGCAGTGGTGACCGGTCGCGACCAGGACCGGGATGCCCAGCGAGGCCGCCCGCTCGGCGATCGGGCGCGCCACCGGGTTGTTGATCGGGAAGTGTTCCTCGGCCGGATGCAGGAACACCGCCTTCGCGTCGTCCTCGGTGACCGCGCTGGTCAACTGTGCCACCGCGAGTTCCGCGTCCCACGGGTCGACCCTGGCGATGCCGACCAGCCGGCCTGCCGATTCCCGCACCGCGGCGGCAAGTTCTCGGTTGGCCCTGCCGAAGTCGCCGTCGTGCGGATGCATCGGCGCGACGGCCGCGGTGCCGATGCCCTCGGCGTCGAGTGCGCGGATCGCCTCGTCGGCCGTGCGCTGGTAGCCGAACCGGGAGACGCCGACGAAGGACAGCCCGTCGATGGTCATGCGGATACTCCCAGCAGAGACGCGGCGTTGCCGCCGAGCACCAGTCGCGTCTGTTCGTCGGTCAGGCCGGCGACCATGATCTTCTCGCGTTCCAGGTCCGGTGAGCTGACCGGTCCGTCGCTGCCGAACACGACCCGGTCGGCGCCGATCCGGGCGACGGCCTCGCGGATCTTGTGCGGGTAGGGCATGGCCGACGTCTCCAGGATGATGTTGCCGTACCGCTCCGCCACGTCGATGGCCTCGTCGACGTGGAAGTAGCCGCCCATGTGCCCGAGGATGATCGTCGAGTCGGGGCACGCGGCCGCGGCCGGCGCGATGGACAGCGGGGTGCTGAACGCCTCGTCACCGCAGTGGAACAGCGTCGGCACGCCGAGTTCGCCCGCCGCGCGGATCAGGTCGATGGTCTCCTCGCCGGCCGGGTGTGCGTGCGTGGACACCGGGTGCAGCTTCAGGCCGCGGAAGCCGAGTTCGGTGATCGCCGTGCGCAGGAACGTGTGTGCCTGTTCGCGGTGGCCGGGGTGCAGCCGGATGAAGCCGAACAGTCGGTCGTCGTACTGCTCGCATGCCTCGGCGATGAGTTCCATCGCCGACGGGTCGGCGCCGCGCAGGTCCATCAGGGTCATCACGGCTGCCCTGTCCACGCCCGCCACGTCCATGGCGCGCACGCACGTCTCCGGGGACACGTCCAGACCGACCGACGCCGAGTCGACGTGCATGTGCATGTCAATGATCACCGGTACCTCCGGCCGTAGACGATGCCTGATCAGCGACGACAGCACAATCCTCGGGCTGGTCGGCACCGAGGTTGCGCCAGGCCGGCTGGCAGAGGCCTGCGCCGATGGCCAGCGCCAGGGCCGCCGCCCCGAGTGGGAAGAACGGTGCGGGGCCGAAGTTCTGCACGACGAGGGCGCCGAGCGCGACGGAAACCGGGAAGATGCCGAAACTGGCCAGCATCAACAGACCGGTGGCCCTGCCCAGCAGGTCCGGCGGGACCCAGCGCTGGAACATGGTGATCGTGACGACGTTGCCGAAGCCGTTGAGCAGGCCGAAGCCGACCAGCGCCGCACCGACCAGCAGCACGCTACCGAGGTAGGGGACAAGCGCCATCAGTACGGCCTCGGCGAGGAAGACGACCGAGCCGAGGATCGCGGGCCGCCGTGCCCTGCGCATCTGGCCCGCGAGGATGGTGCCGAGCAGGGCGCCGCCGCCGAAGGCCGCGATCAGGCCGCCGTAGCCTGCGGCGCTGGTGTGCAGGGGGCCGTGGGCCAGCGCGGGAATGGCCACCTCGCTGACACCACCGGAGCCGAGGTTCGCGGCCACGCTGACCAGCAGCATCACCTGGAGCACCGGCTGGGTGCGGAGCAGCCCACGCAGCGTCATGGGCTTGGTCGTCACCTCGACGACCGGCGGCGCGACGGCGGTGCGCCGCTCGGCCGAGCGCACCCCGGCCAGCGTCAACGCGGACAGCAGGAAGGACCCGGCGTCGATGGCGAAGGCCGGTGCCGCGCCGAGGAACGCGACGACCGCACCGCCGATGGCCGGCCCGACGAGAGTCGCCAGTTGGGTGCCACTGGAGGAGAGCGCATTGCCGGCTTGCAGATCCTCGTCCGGCAGCAGCGTCGGGATGATCGCGAACGACCCCGGCAGGAACAGGCCCTCGCCTGCGCCGAGCACCACGGCGATCGGCACCAGGACGTCGGCGCGGGCAGGCCCGGTCGCGGCGGCGACGGCCAGCGCGGCGGCGGCCAGGGCGCGCACGGTGTCCGACGTCATCATCACCGTCCACGGCCGCCACCGGTCGCTGGCGTGGCCGCCGACGGCCAGCAGCACGGTGCGCGGCACGCCGTAGGCGACGAGCACGGTGCCGAGCAGCAGTGCGCCGCCGTGCTCGGCCAGTACGTACCAGGGCAGGGCGACGGCGTAGAACGCGTCGCCGAAGTTGGACGCCAACTGGCCGCCGGCGAGTAACCGGAAACCGCGATGGCGTAACGGTGCGAGAGATCTGGGCACTACTCTGCCCCGCCGTTCCCCTGCGAGGGAGCACCGATCGGGTAGGCGATCACCAACATCTCGACCGGCACCGAGCCTGCCGGGCGTCGCGACGGGTCGTCCATCCGCTCGCGGAACCGGGCCAGCAGCATGGTCGACACGTCCTCGTTGAGCTGGTGCAGTTCCTCGGCGGTCAGGTAGAACACGTACTCGCTCTCGTTGGCGGAGTCCTGCCACGCCTTCGGATAGCTCGTCTTGGTCTCCAGCCATGTCCGGTACCGGCCGAGGGTGCGCTCCCGGATGAGCTGGCTCAGCGCGTTGTGCGCGATCTCGCTCTCCACGTCGCCGTCCGTGGTTCCCAGCGACATGCCGATGGATGTCATCCGCCACGGGCGGGCCCTGCCCTTGCCGCCGCCCGCCTCCTCGACGAATCCGTACTTGGCCAGTTGGCGCAGGTGGAACGAGCAGGTGGTCGGCGACTCGCCGATCTGCTCACCGACCTCGGTGGCCGTCAGCGGGCCGCCGAGGCTCAGTATCTCGATGATGGCGATACGCACGGGATGGGAGAGAGCTCGCAGGGTCTGGGTGTCGGTGATCCGGCGCAGCTCCGGAACTCCATCGTCGAGAGACATCTCTCGATAGTGAAGTCTCGATAGAAGGGTGTCAAGAGAGTTCTCTCGACAGTCGAACGGCTACGCTGCCGAGCCATGATCACCGCCGTGCACACGCTGGTCTACGCGGACGACGCCGACGCGGCCCGCGCGTTCTTCCGCGACATCCTCGGCTGGGCACACGTCGACGCACACGACGGCTGGCTCATCTTCCGGACCGGACCGTCCGAACTCGGCGTGCACCCGACGGGCCAGGGTGGCTCGGGCCAGCACCACGAGATCACGCTGATGTGCGACGACATCGAGCAGACCGTCGCCGAACTCGAGGCCAAGGGCGTCGAGTTCACGCGCGGGATCAAGGACGAGGGCTTCGGCCGCACCGCGGTACTGCGGGTGCCCGGCGCAGGCGAGATGCTGATCTACCAGCCGCGGCACCCGACGGCCTACGACCTCTGAGGATCAGGCCTCGGTGGGCGGCCGGAACAGGTAGTTGCGGGCGTGCGCGCACACGCCACTGGCCGGCTGCCAGCCGCGCTCCCAGGCGTGCATGGTGTAGCCGCGCTGCGTCAGCCAGGTGACGACGTCGTGCGCCGAGTGCTGGTAGCGGGCGGTGTGCCGTTCCTCGATCTCGATCAGCATCGTCGGCCGCAGCGTCTTGATCGCGTGTTCGCCGCCCTGCAGCACATGCAGTTCGGCGCCCTCGACGTCGATCTTCACGAAGTCCAGCCGGGTCATGCCGACGTCGGCGCAGAGGCCGTCCAGCGTCGTCACCTCGACGAGCACGTCCATCTGGTCGGCGAACTCGGCGTTCGAGCCGAGCCCGTCGGTCTTCCATGCCAGGAACGACCGACCGGTGACCGGGCCGTGCCGCCCGATCGGCACGCTCATCATCTCCTTGCCCGGCTCGGCACCGAGCGCGACGGAGTGGTGCCTGACGTTGCGACCGCGTCGCGCCCCCAGCACACGGGACCAGCCGGGGTGTGCGAAGGACAGCGGTTCGACGCTGTGCACCTGACCATCGGCACCGACGAGTTGGGACAGCGCCAGGGTGTAGAGCCCGGCCGCCGAGCCGACGTCGATGCATACGCTGCCCGGTCCGACCAGGTCACCAAGGGTGTGCAGCTCGGTTTCCAGATAGGGCGTGCGGCGAGCCAGCAGGTGCACCGCGGAGGCCGTCAGGGTCGGCACGAATGATGTTGCCCGCATGGTCCGACGATATTGCCATGCGAGGCAGGCCACGTCACCCATCGAATCGAAACCTGCTGCCCGGCGATGCTGGCGAGATCGCGGACCGACGTGTCTTGGGTCACATCTGGGTCGATTTCTGCCACAACTCCGCCGGTCCGACCACAACCGGTTGTGACTGTTCATCAACGAGCCGCGGAGGCCACTGTGCTGGTTGAGGACACCGAACGTGCCGATGACCCCGGTGGGCCGTGGCACGTCCGGTCCGACTCCGAGCTCTGGCAACTCATCGCGGCGAACGACCATCAGGCGTTCACCGAGTTGTACGAGCGGCACGCGCAGGCGGTGTGGAACTACGCCTACCGCCTGACAGCGTCCTGGGCCGCGGCCGACGACCTGCTCGCCCAGGCCTTCCTGCAGGTCTGGCGGCGCAGGGCGAGTGTTCAGCTGATCAGGGACAGTGCCCTGCCGTGGCTGTACGCGGTGACCGCGAACGTGTGCCGGTCCGAACGCCGACGGCTGGGCAGGTTCCTGCGGATCGCCCCGAAGCTGGTCAAGGAGGACTCGACACCGGATCACGCCGACCGGATCGTCGAGGACAGCGCGACCGGGCAGCGACTGGCCACCGTCATCGCCGCCATCGTCAGGTTGCCCCGTGGGCAGCGCGAGGCCGTGGAGATGTGCCTGCTGGGCGACATCTCCACCGCCGACGCCGCCGAACTGTTCGGCATCTCCGAAACCAGTGTCCGGTCCCGGTTGTCCAGGGCGAGGGCACGCCTGCAGCAGCTCAGCCAGGAGGACCGCGATGAATGACCTCTTCGACCTCCCGCCGCACCGCGAACTGCCGGATGCCACGCGAAACGACGCGCGCGACAAGATCGTCCACGGCATCCGGGGCGAACGGCGATCGGGCCGCGCACTGCTGCCGATCTCGATCGCCGCGGCCGCCGTCGTGCTCGTCGGTGGCGCTGCCGGGCTGGTCGCCCTGCAGCACACGGGCGGCCGCACGCCGACCGCGCCCGCCACGGCGAGCCCTGCGGGCCACCAGGTGCCCCCCATGGTGTTCGGCTCCGGGAGCGGAGGCACCCGCGTCGAACGGCCACCCGCCGATCAGCTGGCTCGGTGTGCCGCGGAGAACTCCCGTAAGCCCGCGGGCCGCCCGGATCCCGCCCAGTGGCAGCCGCTGTTCAGCACGGGTGACACAGGGATCACCGTGCTCGCGTTCCGGACGTCGGCCGGGCCGCTGTTCTGCGAGTTGACCCCGGCCATGGTGACGCTGTCGTCGCCGACGGGTGCGGCGGCGGGCAGCACTCCGCAGCCCACGTTCGTCACCGCGTTCGGCACCGTCGCAGGCGTGTACCGGCCCTTGGACCCCAAGCGCCTCTCCGTGTTCGTGAAGACGACCGACAAGACGAGCGCGCTCGGCCCGCAGGGGTGGGACCAGGACGGGGTGTTCGTCGTGGCCAACGCTGTGCGTGTGCCGGCGCAGAGCCTGACGATCACGACCGCCG
>DASXYT010000342.1:0-4434 GCA_036502345.1 Pseudonocardiaceae bacterium
CTTGCCGTTGACCAGGATCAGCTCACCCGGCGACTCGGCCGTGCCGGACAGCAGACCGCCCAGCATCACCGAGCTGGCACCGGCGGCGATGGCCTTGGCGATGTCACCGGAGTGCTGGATGCCGCCGTCGCCGATCACCGGGATGCCGTGCGGCCGGCACGCCTGGTCCGCCTCGTAGATCGCGGAGATCTGGGGCACGCCGACGCCCGCGACGACCCGCGTGGTGCAGATCGAACCCGGCCCGACGCCCACCTTCACCCCGTCGGCGCCGGCATCGATCAGCGCCTGCGCGCCGGCCCGCGTCGCCACGTTGCCGCCGACCACGTCGACGGTGTCGCCCAGCTCACGCTTGAGCCTGCTCACCATGTCGCACACGTTGCGCGAATGGCCGTGCGCCGTGTCCACGATCAGCACGTCGACGCCGGCGTCGACCAGGCTCATGGCCCGCTGGAACGCGTCGGTGCCGACACCGACCGCCGCGCCGCACAGCAGGCGGCCGTCCGGGTCCTTGGTGGCCATCGGGTACTGCTCGGTCTTCACGAAGTCCTTGACGGTGATCAGCCCGCGCAGCTTGTTGGCGCCGTCCACCAGGGGCAGCTTCTCCACCTTGTGCCGGCGCAGCAGGCCGAGCGCGGCCTCCGCCGTGACGCCGACCTGGGCGGTGATCAGCGGGGCCTTCGTCATCACCTCGCGCACCGAGCGGGTGTGGTCCATCTCGAACCGCATGTCCCGGTTGGTGATGATGCCCACCAGGGTGCCGTCGGCGTCGGTCACCGGGACACCGGAGATGCGGAACCGCGCACACAGCGCGTCCACCTCGGCCAGCGTGTCCTCCGGCGAGCACGTCACCGGGTCGGTCACCATGCCGGCCTCAGACCGTTTCACGGTCTCCGCCTGGCGGGTCTGTTCCTCGATGGACAGGTTGCGCTGCAGGATGCCGATGCCGCCCTGGCGCGCCATGGCGATGGCCATCCGCGACTCGGTCACGGTGTCCATCGCCGCGGACAGCAGGGGCACGCGCAGGGTGACGTTGCGGGACAGCCGAGTGCTCGTGTCGGCCTCGCTCGGGATGATGTCCGACTCGGCGGGCAGCAGCAGGACATCGTCGAAGGTCAGGCCGAGCATGGCGAACTTGGTGGGCATCGAGGCGCCGACGAACTCGGTCGCGGGGCCGGTTGCCGGGTCGAGCACCGTTCCAGTCATGGTGTGACGACAAGCCTTCCTGGCCGGGGATGGCACCGGTGCGGTCAGCATCGGCGCAGGCAGCACGGGTGACGTGGGTTCACACCCATGGTATCGAGTGTCAGACCGGCCGTGGCCGGGTACCGTGCCGGCGTGCCCCAAGAAGCGCTGCCGCCTGATCCGTTCGCGAACGACCCGGACGATCCGACCCGGGAACTGCGGGATGGCGACGAGGAACAAGAACAACCGATCACGGACACGGAGCGCGAAGAACTGGTCGAGGACCTGGCCGATCTGGCCGTCTACCAGGTCCTGTTGGAGCCACGGGGAGTGCGCGGCATCGTGGTGGACTGCGCCGACTGCGACGAACCGCACTACCACGACTGGGCCCTGCTGCGGGCCAGCCTTGAGCAGCTGCTCAACGACGGCAGGATGCGGCCGCACGAGCCGGCCTTCGATCCGAACCCGCGCAACTACGTGACGTGGGAGTACTGCCGCGGTTTCGCGGACGGCGTAACGGCAACGGAAAGCGCTCGCTGACCCTGTTCTGAACGAAAGGCGCCCGCCGACCTCTCCGTCGACGGGCGCTCTCGCGTGCTCAGCCCGACTCAGCCGCTGCTGGTCGCACCGCTACTGCTGCTGTCGCCGGTACCGCTCGGATCGAACTGCTGCGCGGGCGGATTGTTCACCGGCTGCCCAGGGGCGTCGCCGACGGTGCCGCTCTGCGGTGCCGTCGGGTCGGCCGTCGTGGTCGGTGGCGGATCGTTGGTCGTGGTGTCCGGCGTCGTCGTCGGCGGCGGCTGTTGCGTGGTCGTGACCGGCGGCGGAGTCGTCTGCTGTTGCGTCGGCGACGTGGTGCTCGGCGCGGGGGCCGTCGTGACCGGCACGCTGGTCGCGCCGTTCGAGGTCGTCAGCACAGGCGACAGAGCTGTGGTGTCTTCCAGTCGGTCGAGCAGGTTCTGCTGCTGTGCCTGCAGATTCGCCTTGCCGTCCTCGTTGTCCACCGACGGCAACGAGGCCTGCGCCTGCACGAGGGCACTCCTCGCCTCGTCGAAGTGGCCCTGCTCCAGTGCCTCGCTGGCGTGGTTCAGGTCGCTGCGGACCGACGCGGCTGCTTCGACGGAGCGCGCGTGGTCGGAGTACAGCATCTGCGAGATGCCCCACAGTGCGTCACCCGGTTCCGCGTTACGGGCTGCCAGGCCCATGCCGGTGAACATGACCACCAGCACGGCGGCTGCCGCCGCGACGGGCACCAGGTAGCGGGGCTTGCGCTTGCGGATCCGGGCGCCGACGGCGATGGCCGCCATGGCCGTGTCGGTGTCCACCAGTTCCACAAGTGGTTCGACGTCCACGTCCAGTCGCCAGGACTGCAGGAGCGCCTTCAACTCCGGGTCCTCGCCCGTCGAACTGTCGAACGACGCGAGGGCCGTTAACAGTTCGTCATCGGCTCGCAGGGCAGACAGGTCCAACGGACCGTCCTGCTCCGCGTCGTCCAATCCGTTCATGGGCAGCACTCCGAATCGCCTGGTGTGCTCGCCGTCCGGGTCGTCAGCAAGTTCGTAGTTGTGATCGCCGGCACGTTCGTTGCCGGTACTACCGCCGCCGTCCCCGCCTGGTACGGCGGAGAACACGGCTGTCTCATCGGCGGGTTCCCCATTCGCACCCGTCGACGGGACCAGCGGTTCGTCCGGGGTTCGTGCCGGCGTGTCTCTCCACTCCAGACCGCCAACCCCGTGATCGCGCTGGTCTGACACTCAGACCACCTCCTCAGCCGCGAGCGCCCTTCGCAGCCTCGCCAAAGCCTGGTGCTGGATCATCCGTACCGCGCCCGGCGTGGAACCGACAGCTGTGGCGGTGTCCTCCGCCGACAGCCCGACTGCCGCTCGCAGCACCAGGATCTCCCGCTGCCTGGCCGGTAAAACGCGCAACAGTGCTGCCATCCGGGACGTCAGTTCGCCCGGTTCACCGCACTGTTCCGGCTCTGCCATTTCCGATTCGGCCGGCTGTGTTACCACCGGCTCTGTCCCGTTCCGCGTCGCCGTCGGGTGGACGTCCGCCACCTTCTGCGCCGCGATTCCGTACACGAAGGCAAGGAACGGCTGGCCCTGGTCCCGGTAGCCAGGTAGAGCCGTCAGCACCGCGAGACACACCTCCTGCGCCACGCCGTCCGCCGAGGCGAACGACCGTCCCTGCCTGCCCACTCGGGCACGGCAATAACGCACCACCCACGGTTGAACCCACGCCAGTAGGTGTTCCACCGACGGTCGGTCTCCACCGACCGCGGCGCCTACTGCCGCAGCGTCCAGCCCGTCCCCCAAGTTGGTCATCGCAGGCAACAGTCCTGGTGTTACGTCTCGACGGTTGTTACGAACCCAAATCAGGTCACTCTACGTGACCTTCATCGGTCTCTATCACCGTACATGTTGGATGCAAGCCCTCGGAGGCGATTTGAAGTATCCCCGCTTGAGCAGGGCTAAACCTCCGAGAGATAACGGTTTGAGAACGCAAAACGGTCCGGTGGCAACCACCGGACCGGATGCTCTCCGTCGCAGTCAGACGTGCGCCTTCGTGCGCACAACTGGACCGTTCGGACCAAACGACTACTACGACACGAGGCCCCTACGGAAGCCGTGTGCCACAGCCTGTGCACGGTCGCGCACGCCCAGCTTGCGGAACAGCCGCCGCGCGTGGGTCTTCACCGTGTCCTCGGACAGGTACAGCTCCCGTCCGATCTGGCCGTTGCTCTTGCCCTGGCTCATGCCACGCAGCACCTGCAGCTCACGGTCGGTGAGCTGAACTCCGGGATCGGAGGGCTGCCGAGGTGCGGGCACCGACGTACTGGCCAGCGTGTGGGCGAGTGCGGCGACCAGTTCCGGCCGGGACGCGTCCCAGCGGAGGTAACCACGAGC
Organism: Pseudonocardiaceae bacterium; assembly: GCA_036502345.1. Lineage (GTDB taxonomy): Bacteria > Actinomycetota > Actinomycetes > Mycobacteriales > Pseudonocardiaceae > DATEPR01. The sequence continues at coordinate 4,092 of DASXYT010000342.1, forward strand.
ACCGCCCGCGATGGCGGCAGCGATACTGCCGGCATCGTCCGGTGCACCGAACACGATGACGTTGGCCTGCGGGTTCGCCGAGACGAGCCGCCGAGTGGCTTCCACGCCTGTCGGAACGGCGCGCTGGGTACCTACCAGCACGACGTCCACCGGCTGCCGAGTGAACCGAGCCAACAACTCGTCACCGTGCGCTACACAGTCAATGCGACTGACCCCAGGCACAGCAGACATCACGCGCGTCAAACCTTCCCGCACGCTGCGCCGGTCGTCGCAGATCAAGACCGTCGTCACGGGGACTCCTTCCAGCGGCCGAGTGACGTTCCAACTCCGGTATCGGCCACCA
>DASXYT010000343.1:0-22148 GCA_036502345.1 Pseudonocardiaceae bacterium
CCGGCTGTCGGTGGGAGGGCGACCACCCGCCTGCCGTCCTCGGCGGTGCCTGCCACCTCGGCGCCCGGCACGAGCGGCAGCGTGGTGCGGGTCAGGTAGCTGTCCTCGATCTGGTGGGTGTCCGCGTAGTTGATGCCGGCCCGGTCGACCCGCACCAGGGTGTGGCCATCGGCGCGAGCGGGCTCGGGGACGTCCACCAGTTCGAGCACCTCAGGGCCACCGAACCGGGTGATCTGGACCGCCCGCATACGCACCTCCGCTGGTTTCGACGACTCGCAGCGTGCCACAGCACCAGCAAGGGCGGCATTCCGGACGGCACTGGCGAATACTGGAGCCGTGTCCACCGTGGACTGGGTCCTGCACGTCGACCTCGACGAGTTCATCGCCGCCGTCGAGGTGTCACGGCACCCTGAACTGCGCGGTAAGCCGGTCGTGGTCGGTGGCAACGGTGATCCGACGCAGCGGGGTGTGGTCGCCACGGCGTCCTACGCCGCGCGCGAGTTCGGCGTGCACTCCGGGATGCCGCTGCGCACCGCGGCCAAGCGCTGCCCGGACGCGGTGTTCCTGGCCTCCGACGCACCCGCCTACGAAGCGGTGTCCGAACGAGTGATGGCCACGCTGCGTGAACTGCCCGTGGTGGTCGAGGTGCTCGGCTGGGACGAGGCGTTCCTCGGCGCGCGCACCGGCGACCCCGAGGCGCTGGCCGACGACGTACGGCGGGCCATCGCCGACGAGACCGGCCTGGCCAGTTCGGTCGGCATCGGCGACAACAAGCTGCGCGCCAAGATCGCAACGGGGTTCGCCAAACCGGCCGGTGTCTACCGGTTGACCAGGGAGAACTGGGTCGCGGTGATGGCCGAGCGGCCGACCGACGCGCTGTGGGGCATCGGCAGCAGGACATCGGCGAAACTCGCGGCCGAGGGCCTGACCACGGTCGCCGACCTGGCCAGGGCCGATCCCGCCGCGCTGGCAGCGCGGTTCGGCCCGAGGATGGGCCCGTGGTACCGGGACCTGGCGCTCGGCGCCGGCGACCCGGAGGTGACGGCGACGCCGTGGGTGGCGAAGTCGCGGAGCAGGGAGGTCACGTTCCAGGAGAACCTGACCGACTGGGCCGTGATCACCGACGAGGTCGTGAAGCTGGCCAACCGGGTGGCCGACGACGTGGTGATCGAGGGTCGGCCGGCGCTTCGGGTGGGCGTCAAGGTCCGGTACGCGCCGTTCATCACCAGGACACGAAGCATGACGCTGCCCGGTCCGACCAGCGACGCCGCGGACATCGAACAGGCGGCGCTCGCGGTGCTGGGCTGGTTCGACACCGGCAGAGCCGTGCGGCTGCTCGGGGTGCGGGCGGAGTTCGTGGGCTGATCGATCCCGGCTGGATGGCCGATGCGCGGAGGGCCGCGGCGACCATAGGTTCGGTGGCCATGACTGGGTTTTCCTCGACGTTCGACGGCCGGGTCGTGGTCGTGTCCGGTGCCGGTTCCCGGGGCGACGGCATCGGCAACGGCAGAGCGGCGGCCGTGCTGTTGGCCAGGGCCGGCGCCAGGGTCGCGTTGTTGGACCGTAAACCGGAGTGGGCGCAGGCCACCCACGAGCTGATCGCCGCCGAGGGCGGCACGTCGTTCGTGGTGGCCGCGGACGTGGCCGACACCGCGTCGTGCGCCGCTGCGGTGGCCGAGGTCGTTGCCCGGTTCGGCGGTGTCCACGGGTTGGTGAACAACGTCGGCATCGGCGGCCCGCCGGGCACCGCGGTCGATGTCGACCCGGAAGCGTGGGACACGGCGATGGCGGTCAACGTGAAGTCGATGATGCTGATGAGCAAGTTCTGCATCCCGCACATGCTCGCCGCGGGCGGTGGTGCGATCGTGAACCTCTCGTCGGTGGCCGGGATGCGCGGAGGCACGCCATCGCTGCTGTACCCGACGTCGAAGGCTGCCGTGATCGGCATGACGAAGGCGATGGCGGCACACCACGGCCGGGAGGGCATCCGGGTCAACTGCGTGGCGCCGGGCATGGTGTACACGCCGATGGTGGCCGGTCGCGGGATGGATCCGGAGACCCGGGAGGCGCGCAGGAAGCGGTCGCTGCTCGGCATCGAGGGCACCGGCTGGGACGTCGGGCACGCTGTCCGGTTCCTGCTGTCCGACGAGGCACGCTGGGTCACGGGCACCGTGTTCCCGGTGGACGCTGGGGCCAGCGCGGGCAGCCGGTCGTACCCACGGCTGCCCACCCAACAGGAAGGATCAGCATGACCGACGCCCGTATCCCGCCGCTACCGGCGGCCGAGCGCAGCGAGGACCAGCAGCGCCTGATCGGCCAGGGCGGCAGCGAGCTGCACATCTTCACGACGCTGGTGCGGCACACGAAGCTGTACGACGTGTTCCAGCGGTTCGCGGGCCGGCTGCTGCGCAGGTCCGGCCTGCCGGAACAGGTGCGCGAGACGCTGATCCTGCGCACGGCGTACCTGTGCCGAGCCGACTACGAATGGGTGCAGCACGTCCGGATAGCCACCGGCATCGGCGTTTCGGAAGCTGTCATCGCGGCAGGGGGTACCGAGCACCCGGCGGCACCCGACGAGCACACGGCACTGCTGTTCAGCGCAGCCGATCAACTGGTCCGCGACCACGACCTGGACGACAGGACGTGGACAGCCCTGCGCGAAAGCTACGACGACAACCAGATGATCGAACTCTGCATGCTGGTCGGCAACTACGCCATGATCGCAGGCGTACTCAAGTCCCTCCGGGTCCAACTGGAGGACGGCCAGTCGCCGCCGACCTGGAACTAGGCGGTCGTATAGCGGTTGGCGGGTCGGGACATGCCGAGCAGGCCGCGCAGTGTGTCGGCCTGGTAGTGGTCGCGGAAGGCGCCGCGCCTGCGTAGTTCCGGCACCAGGTCCTGGGTGATGGCGTGCAGGTCGTGCGGCAGCGTGCCGGGGCGCAACCGGTAGCCGGACAGGCCGGCGCGCTGCCACTCCACCAGCAGATCGGCCAGTTCGGACGCGGTGCCGGTGAAGATCCGCGCGTCGGACTTGTACTGCGTGCCTGCCTTGTCGTCCAGCCGGGCCAGCCGGTCGGCTGCCGCACCTGCGTCGGCGTCGAGGAAGACCACGAGATCGGCGAAGACGTGCAGCGGTTCGTCGGCCCGGTCGGCGGTCGCCTGTTCGGTGCGCACCTGGTCGTGCAGCGAGCGCGCCCGCTGCTCGTCGTGCGGCGTCACGAACACCACGTCGGCGGAGGTCGCAGCCAGGCGGATGGGGTCGGCGACGTGCGCGAGGACGGCCACCAGCGGTTGGCCCTGCGGTGGCCGTGGCGTGATGGAGGGGCCTTTGACGTTGAACCAGGGGCCCTCGAAGTCGATGTAGTGCAGCTTGGCCGTGTCCACGAACCGGCCGGTCGCGACGTCGCGGATCTCGGCGTCGTCCTCCCAGCTGTCCCACAGCCTGCGCATGACCTCGATGTAGTCGGCGGTCTCGATGAACCTGGCCGACTGGTCGGCGTCGGAGAACTCGCGGCGGCCGAAGTGCGGTGTCTCGTGCGGCCAGGCTGCGGCCAGTAGCCGCACGCCGGCCCGACCGCCACTGACGTAGTCCAGCGAAGCGATCGCCTTGGACGTGTGGAACGGCTCGGTGTGCGGAACCACCACCGACGGGATCAGGCCGATGTGCCGGGTCACCGGGGCGACGCGCGCCGCGACCAGCACCGCGTCCAGCCTGCCGCGCACCTGGTCGGTGCGGTCGTCCGGCCGGTCGCGGTGGGTGGACTGCACGGCCAGCGAGTCCTCGATGGTGACGAAGTCCAGCAGGCCACGCTCTGCCTCCTGCACCAGACCCGTCCAGTAGCCGGCGGTGAGCAACGCGGCAGGCTCGGCGTCCGGCTCACGCCAGGCGGCCGGGTGCCAACCCGCTCCGTCCAGCGCGACGGCCAGGTGCAACGGCGTGGATTCGGGCATGACTGCCTCCTGCTCGACGACGTCCTACCCACAGCAATGCACCTACCCCGGTCAGATGTTCCCCTGTCCACGTAGTGAGACGCAGGGGCACCGGTGATCATCGCGCCGAAAACCATGGGCGTTACCACCCGAAGGGGTGAAGTGGAAACGGACTTTTGCGGTAACACGGCGGACGCTTCGGGCGAATAGTCAATCGACCTGGCCGAAGATGCCGGGATTCTCACGAGAGGTCACCATGTCTTTTCCGACAATGCCGGCTGCGCCGCCGGAGTATCAGGTCCAGCAGCCCCGTAATGGTCTCGGCACAGCTGGCTTCGTGCTCGGTCTCATCGGCCTGCTGATATCTTTTCTGCCGATCGTCGGCGTAGTGGCCTGGCCGCTGGTCATTCTCGGGCTGATCTTCTCGTTCATCGGCTACGGCCGAGGCCGATCGGGCCGGGCCACCAACAAGGGCCTCGCGCTCGCCGGTGCGATCATGTCCGTCATCGGCCTGGTGGTCTGCATTCTGTGGGTCGCCGGCACCTTCAAGGCGGCCAGTGACATCAACCAGCAGGCGAACGAGACGGTGACCATCTCCTACGACGCGGGCGGCACGTCGAAGGACGCGCTGATCACGTATTCGACGTTCTCCGACAGCGGCACTTCCGAGGGCCAGGCGCAGGAGAAACTGCCGTGGCACAAGGACGTCAAGGCGACTGGCTTCGCCAAGGGCGGCGTGTTGACGGTGACCGCGGGACTGGACGGCGGCACGGTGTCCTGCAAGGTGGCGGTCAACGGCAAGGTGCAGAAGACCGCAACTGCCTCGGGCGTCGGCGCGTCCGCCACGTGTAGCGACTTCTGACCGACCACTGTGGACGCCGGCACGCGCATGCCGGCGTCCGCCGTGGATCCTTATGGTGCCGCCACCGAGGTGAAGTGGCCGTGTCCGTCGTTGAGGAAGTACTGCTCCGTCGTCGTGCTGCCGGCGATCTCGATCACGCCGGCGTCCGGGATGCCGTCGTAGTTCAGGTCGATGGAGAACACGACGTAGTGCGCGTTGAAGTTGCTGGTGCTGGCCAGCACCACCGGTGCCTGACCGTTGCCGAACAGGACCTCGGCCTTGACCGACACCATCAGTGGCGGACAGATCGAGGACAGCAGCATGTCCTGGCCACCGTCGCCGTTGAAGTCCGCGAGCACGTACTGGCCGCCGCCGTTGTTGAACACGGTGCAGTCGCCGACCGCGCCCCGGGCCAGCGTGGCGTCCGGCATGTTGCGGATCTCCTGGATCTCGCTCTCCTGGTCGCTGCCCTCCACGATGTCCGGTCGACCGTCGCCGTCGAAGTCGCCGGAGGCACGGATGAAGTCCGGCTGGATGATCCCGGCGAACACCCCCGCCGGCTGGAAGTTGTGCAGCACCACGATGTCCTGGAAGCCGAAGCTGAACGCGGTGACCAGGTCATACTTCTTGTGGTTGCCCAGTTTCACCGCGGCGCCGATGTTCGGGCAGAACGGCGCGAACGTCTCCGCCGACGTGTAGTCATATTCCCGCGGTGCGCCGAATGTGCCGTCCGCCTTGCCGTGCTCGACAGTCACCGAACACGTGGTACTCGTGCCGACCTGGCCCAGCGCGACGTGATCCGGTATGCCGTCGCCATTCAGGTCGACGGTGATCGTCTGAAATGTAGCCGCGGCCGCCGTACCCGGCAGCACCGCGGCTGTGACTCCGAACCCGAGCGCAAGGACGAGAAGTAACCGAACAGCTCGAACCGGTCTCATGATATTCCTCCCCAGAATTGTCGCGTCGACCGACGTGCTGGCCATCGCGGCCTGTCGACTGCCCGTTAGCCAACGGCCTTCGGTGGCAATTTCTTTCACTCGCGTGGCGTAGGTCCCTGTCCCTCACGTGGCCCTGTGCTGGGCCATTCAGGAAGCTATTCGTCGACCATTGCTCGATAACGTTATCGATAACGATTGACAACCGCTCCGATCCAGGGAAACCTGGTCTGCGCTGCACCCCCAGCCGACCGGTGGCCTCCCCGTGCCACCGCGACCCCGCAAGGACGGTGCTTGTGTTCAACGAACGTCACAGCCGCCTGTCCAACCACACTCAGCCCAACCGCACCCTGCGCCGTGTCCGCGTGATCGCACTCGCGTTCGGGCTCGCCGCGGGCCTCACCGCCGCCCCGCTGCAGGCGACCGCATCGACCACCCCGACGCCCCGACCGGGCCCGGCGATCCTCTACGCGCCGCCACCTCGCGCGCCACAGTTGGAGAACGCGCCGGGCAGCCCCTGGCACGCCTCACCGATCCTGGTGTCCGGCACCAGCGCCTACCGCGGTGGCGAATTCCTCTACCAGGACTTCCTGTTCGACGACCTGGGTGCCGGTGGCACGTACACCTACCCGACCGATCCGCGCTACGCCAAGGATGCCGCCGACCTGATCGAGTTCCGGATCAAGACCGACAAGTCCGGCCTGCTGATCAGGCTGACCTACAACGCGATGATCGACCCCGCACTGACCGCCACCACGATCGCCCTCGGCGACTCGACCACCCCACGGGCGTTGCCGTTCGACGCGGGCGCACGGGAACCGGCACAGGTGTTCCTGACCGTGCACGGCTCGACCGTCGCGGTCACCGACGCCGCCACCGGAGCGCAGGTGAGATCGGCGGCCCGGGCACAGGTCGACCTGACGCGCCGCCAGGTGACCGTCACCGTGCCCGCCGATGTGTTCAGCACCCACGGCCTGACCACCCTGCGGGTGTCGTCGGCCTCCGGGCTCTGGGACGCCAAGCACAACGAGTACCTGCAACCGGTCAACGGCACGGCGACGCGGACCCAGCCGGGCAACGGCGGCACGGCGGGCGGCGCACTGTTCAACGTCGCCTTCCGCTACGGCGAGACCGGCGAGTGGCGGGACACCAACCAGGCCGCCGCGCTGGCCACCGGTGATCTCAGCTCCTTCCACGCGGACGTGAACCTGACCGAGCTGCACGCCGGGGTGAACGACGACCTGCAGGGTCAGCCCGACGGTGTGCCCACCAGTGGCCAGACCGACCGTATCTACGCCAGCCACTTCGAGGACGCCCAGGGCCGCGGCCCGCAGTTGCCGTTGGCGTACTGCCATGAGCCGTGTGTCAGCGGTGCGCTCGCGGTGCCGGACTACACCAGCCAGCTCCAGCCGTACTCGGTCTACGTGCCGGACAAGCCTGCCCCGCCGACCGGCTACGGCATGACGCTGAACCTGCACTTCTGCGGCGGCAACTACAACGACGGCCCACCCGACGCCGCTCAACTCGCGGACCGGGACACGGGCTCGCTCGTGCTCACGCCCGAGGGTCGCGGCGGTTGCTTCTGGTACTGGAGCGAGGCGGGCGCCGACACGTTCGAGGCGTGGGCCGACGCAGGCCGGCACTTCCATCTCGACCCGACCTACAACGCGATCTCCGGGTGGTCCATGGGCGGGTACGGCACCTACAAGTACCTCGCCGAGTTCCCGGACCTGTTCGCCAAGGCATTGCCGGACATCGGTTGTGTCAGTGCCGAAACCGGTTGGCCCGGCGAGCCGACCCCGTCGATCAGCGGTGAGGACGCCGAGATCCTCAACCTGGTGCCGTCGTTCCGGAATGTGCCACTCCTGGCCGCCAACGCCGACCAGGACCAGTTGTGCCTGACCAGCAGTCAACTTCAGATGTTCCAGCGCCTCCGGTCATTGGGTTACCGCTACGACTGGCGCGAGTACGACGGCATGCACGGACCGTACTACCCGACCAACGACGAGTCGGCCCAGTTCCTCGGCAACGCGCACATCGACGCCGATCCGCCACACGTGACCTACGTGCTGGACGGGGGCATGCAGGAGCCGAAGTGGGGCCTGACCTCGAATCACGCCTACTGGTTGTCCGGCCTGCGGGTGCGCGATGCGTCGGCCGACAACGACCTGGGCACGGTGGACGCCTTCTCGCACGGCTTCGGCCTTGCCGACCCGGTGCTCGACCCTGAGCAGGCCACCAGTGGTACGAGTGGCCCGTTCGTCTACACAGGACAGGTCCGCACCTGGCAGCAGCCGCGACGGGTCGCGGCCAGCAGGGAACTCGACGTGAACCTGACCAACATCGGCAGCGTCACGATCGACCCACGCCGTGCCCACCTCGGGTGCGACGCCGAGGTGCACGTGACATCCGATGGTCCGGCAACGGTCACCCTGGCCGCCTGTCACCGGACGGTGACGGTGCACTGAGCCACGTCGGCCCCGCGGCTTTCGCACCGTGGGGCCGACGTGCTGTGCGTCAGTCCTTCTTCGCCGTGGTCCGTTTGCCTGTGGTCCGGTTGCGCTTGGCCGCGTCCACACTGGCCTGCAGCACGTCCACCAGATCCGGTGCCGCCTCGCTGCGCTTGGCCTTCGGCGCCTTGGCAGCCGTCGTCGTGTCCTCGCCAGCGGCCTTCGCCTCGATGACGGCTTCCAACGCCTGCCGGTAGCCGTCCTGGAACTTGTCCGGCTCGAACACCGGCTCGGTCAGCGAGTCGATCAGCGAGCCCGCCATGGTCAGTTCCTTGGACCGGACCTGCGGCGAGTCCTCCTTGAGGAAGTCGAACTCGACGGGCCGCACCTCGTCCGGCCAGAGCATCGTGGTCAGCACCAGCACGTCGGAGTACACCCGCAGCAGGGCCAGCGACTCGCGCTGACGGAGGGCCACCTTGGCGATCGCCACGTGCCCCGACTTGTGCAGCGCGTCCCGCAGCAGGATGTACGCCTTGACGGCCGCCTTCTGCGGTTCCAGGTAGTAGGTGCGGTCGAAGTAGATCGGGTCGATCGCCTCCAGGTCCACGAACTCCAGCACGTCAATCGTGCGAGACGTGGACAGCGGGAGGTCGGAGAGATCGGCGCTGGTCAGGATGACCATCTGGCCGTCTTCCATCTCGTAGCCCTTGGCGATCTCGGCGTACGGGACCTCTTTGTCCTCCACCGAGCAGAACCGCCGGTACTGGATGCGGGCGCCGTCGGCCTCGTGCACCTGGTGCAGGCTGACGTTCTTGTTCTCGGTGGCCGAGTACAGCTGGATCGGGATCGAGACGAGCCCGAAGGACACGGCACCCTTCCACATCGCACGCATCGCACGTCACCTCCGCCGGCCTGCCGCGATCACCCCTGGTCACCGACGGTACGCCGGAAGATCGCCGACCAACAGTCGGCTCGCGCCGGATAAGCACTCTCCCAGTGACCGGCTGTGCCATTGGCAGGTGCTGATCGCCCGGACGGCCTATCGTCACGTGCGTGGAACTGCCCGTGATGCCGCCGGTGCGGCCGATGCTGGCCAAGGCCGTGCACGAGGTGCCGCGTGCCGCAGGCCTGACGTACGAGCCGAAGTGGGACGGGTTCCGGTGCATCGTGTTCCGGGACGGCGACGAGGTGGAGCTCGGCTCCCGCAACGACAGGCCGCTGACCAGGTACTTTCCCGAGCTGGTCGAGCTACTGCAGGCCGCGCTGCCGCCACGGTGCGTTGTGGACGGCGAGATCGTCGTGGTCACCGGCGACGGCCTGGACTTCGACACGCTGCAACTGCGCCTGCACCCGGCAGCGTCGCGGGTGCGCAAGCTGGCCCAGGAGACGCCGGCCAGCTTCGTGGCGTTCGACCTGCTCGCGCTGGACGATCGGGACCTGACCGGTGAGCCGTTCAGCACCCGGCGCAGGCTGCTGGAGGGCGTGGTCGACGGCGCACTGGCCAGGGTGCACCTGACCCCGCTGACCGAGGACCCGGACGTCGCACAGGACTGGTTCACCCGGTTCGAGGGCGCCGGTTTCGACGGCGTGATGGCCAAGCAGGTCGACGAGCCGTACCAGCAGGACAAGCGCGTGATGTGGAAGGTGAAGCACGAGCGCACCGCGGACTGCGTGGTCGCCGGCTACCGGCTGCACAAGGACGGCGAGACGGTCGGGTCGCTGCTGCTCGGCCTGTTCGACGAGCAGGGCGTGCTGCACCACGTCGGCGTGGCCAGCAGTTTCGCGGCCGCACTGCGTGCCCAGTTGATGACCGACCTGGCGCCGCTGCGGGAGAACGCGCTGGAAGGCCACCCGTGGCGGTCCTGGGCCGACGCCCAGGCCAACGCGGACGGCCGGATGCCAGGCGCGCTGAGCAGGTGGAACGCCAAGAAGGACCTGTCGTGGGAGCCGCTGCGGCCGGAACTGGTCGCCGAGGTTCGCTACGAACACCTGCTGGGTGGCCGGTTCCGGCACACGGCCCGGCTGTCCAGGTTCCGGCCGGACCGCGAACCGGCATCGTGCACCTACGCCCAACTGGCCGAGGTGGCACCGGCAGAACTGGCCGCCCTGTTCGGCACCGAAGCGACGTCCTGACTCAGCCCCATTGATCCATGCTCAGCCCCATTGATACCGCAGGAACTTGCCGTCCATGGTGACCACTACGCGTTCGCCGCCTGGGTCTTCCCTGCGGGTCACGTCGATCTTGAAGTTGATGGCGCTCATGATGCCGTCGCCGAACTGTTCGTGGATCAGTTCCTTGATTGTCGGGCCGTAGACCTGGAGCACCTCGTAGAAGCGGTAGATCGTCGGGTCGGTCGGGATCGGCTCGGGCAGGGCGCCCCGGGTCGGCTGTGTGCACAGGGCCGCGACCGCGTCCGGGCCGATCTCCAGTACGCCTGCCACCACCTCGGCCTGTGCCTTGGTCATCGGGTGTTGGCCGAGCAGCGCCGCGGTGGTCCACGCCAGTGGCGCTTCGATCGCGCCAGCCAGTTGTGCCCATGTCACGCCCAGCCGGGTCTTCGCCTCGACGACGGCGTCGGCGGCTTCCTTCTTGGTCGTCATGTGCGTGACCGTAACGCCGGGGTGTTGCGACCGCGTTTCACTCGCCGAGCTTGCCTCGCACCCAGTCGTGGAACGCGCCGATGTGGTGTTCGGACGGGACCAGCACTCCCCCGTCCCGGTACGCACGCGACGACATGGCCGGCTGGCAGCGTTCGCACGCCGCGAAGTCCTGCAGGTTCACCCGGTGGAACAGTTCCACGGAGTGCGACACGTCGGCACCGGCGGCCACGTCCGGCGCATACAGCCAGTCGCATTCGACAACAGTGTGGTCAGCCGCCATCGGGAACATCCGGTGCAGGATCACGTGGTCGGGCACCAGGTTCACGAACACCTGCGGCCGTACGGTGATGGCGTAGTACCGCCGGTCCTGGTCATCGTCCAGCGTGGCCAACCGGTCGAAACCAGGACTCCCGTCGACCGTGAACCCCTCGACGCTCGCCGCGAACTCGGCGCCGTGGCCGACGTAGTACTGGGCCGCGTAGCCCTTCGCGAACTCCGGCAGGACGCTGGTCAGCTCGGGGTGGATCGTGGCGCAGTGGTAGCACTCCATGAAGTTCTCGACGATCAGCTTCCAGTTGGCCCGCACGTCGTACCGGATCCGCCTGCCGACGGCGAGCGTGTCGACCTGGTAGCGCTCGATCGCCTCTGGTGAGCCCAGCCGTTCTGTCGATGCCGCCATCACCGTGTCGGCGAACGACGGCGGCTGTTCCGCCAGGTTGAGCCACGCGTAGCCGAGCCATTCCCGCAGGTGCACCGGCCGCAGCCCGTACTCCACCCGGTCGATGTCCGGCATCGACACCAGGTTGGGCGCCGCGACCAGCGTGCCGTCCAGCCCGTAGGTCCACGCGTGGTACGGGCAGCGGAACGTCCGCCGGACCGAGCCGGCCTCCTCGGTGCACAGCCGCGCGCCACGGTGCCGGCACACGTTCAGGAACGCCCGCAGCTCACCGTCCCGTGTCCTGGTGACCAGCACGCTCTCCCTGCCGACCTGCACCGTCCGGAACTCGCCGGGCGCCGACACGTCGGCCGACCGGACCGCACAGCACCACTGCGTCTCGAAGATGTGTTCCTGCTCGGCGGCGAACACGTCCGCGTCGGTGTAGTACCGGCCGGGCAGGGTGCGCAGCAGGCTGGCGGTCACGGCCGATCCCCCACACTCGACGTGACGAACCGGGCGGGATCGAACAGCCCGATCGGGTGCCGGGTCTCCCCCTGCGTGACCAGGTCGGCGACGATCTCACCGACCACCGGCACGAACTTGAACCCGTGTCCGGAGAAGCCGCACGCCACCACCACCCGCTCGTGCGCCGGGTGCCGCGCGATCACGAAGTGCTCATCGGGCGTGTTGGTGTACATGCAGGTCACCGCCCGCAGGAACGTGCCGGCGAAATCGGGGACGCGGCCCGCCGTGTAGCTGGTCATCAGGTCGGTCTCGGCCTGGTGCACCGTGCGGTCGATGGTCTCCGGCGTGCAGATCCGGCCACCCCGGAAGAACGCCACCTTCGATCCACCGGCCGGGTCATCGTCGGTCGCCGGGAAGCCGTAGAACTGGCGGCCGTCCGGCGGATCCCAGACATAGATCGGGTGTCGGGCCTGCCGGAACGGCTCAACGGAGCCACGTGGCGCGAACCAGTACTGCACCTGCCGCTCGATCTCGAACCGCACACCGAGATCGGCGAGCAGTTCCGGTGCCCACGCGCCGGGGCACAGCACCAGCCGGTCGGCCGTGTACACGCCGTCGGCCGTGTGTACCCGCACGCCACCGGCATGGGCGGGCTCCCACCGGGTGACCAGTTCCTCGTGGTGCAGTTCGGCGCCCGCCTCGGCCGCCAGCCGCAGGTGCGCGGCCACACTCGCCTCCGGCACGACGAAGCCGGCTTTGCGTTCGTACAAGGCGATCTCGTCCTCGACCGGCGTGAACACCGGGAACCGCGCGTGCACCTCACCGGCGTCCAGCAGTTCGTAGTCCAGGCCCCACTGCCGCGCGCTGGCCAGGCTGCCGGCCACCGTCCTGCTCTCCGGCCGCCCGATCATCAGGCCGCCCGTGTAGTGCACGATCGGCATGCCGGTCCTGGTCTCCGCCTCGCGCCAGAGTTCCTCGGCGCGCAGCAGCAGCGGTACGTAGGCCGGATCCTCGAAGTAGGCCTGCCTGGTGATCCGCGAGCCGCCGTGGCTGGAACCCTGGTTGTGCACCGGCGGGTACCGGTCGATGCCGAGTACGTGTTGCCCGCGTTCGGCCAGCCGGTAGGCGGCGGCGCTGCCCATCCCACCCAGCCCGATCACGATCACGTCGTAGGACACGACAACCGCCTCCTCACCCACGCAGTCTGCTCATCCCAGGGTCGAACAGCGGTTCCTCGGCGACAACGGCAGGCACCCGCTCGCCGAAGTAGTCGATCCACACGTCGGTGCCGGGTACGGCCACGTCGGCCGGCAGCCACGCGTAGGCGATGTGCGTGCCGACGGTGTAGCCGTAGGCGGCGCTGGTCACGTAGCCGGCCAGGCCGGCCTGCGAGAACACCGGTTCCCCGCCGAGGACCGCGCTCGCCGTCGTGAGGCACGTCAGTGTGCGGGTCACTGTGTCGGCCGAGCGGCCGACCAGCGCTTCCCGGCCGACGAAGTCGCCCTTGTCCATGCGCACCGCGAAGCCGACGCCCGCCTCGTACGGGTCGTGTTCGGTCGTCATGTCCACACCCCACGACCGGTAGCCCTTCTCCAGCCGCATGGAGTTGAACGCGCTGCGTCCGGCGGCGATGATCCCGTGCGGCTGGCCCGCCTCCCACAGCGTGTCCCACAGAGCACGGCCGAGTTCCGCCGTGGTGTACAGCTCCCAGCCCAGTTCGCCCACATAGGACAGTCGCAGCGCCGTCACCGGAACGCTGCCGATGTATGCCTGGCGGCCGGTGAAATACCGCATGGCAGGCGAGAAGTCCTGACGGGTCAACGGTTGCAGCACGTCCCTGGCCAGTGGCCCCCACAGGCCGACACAGCAGGTGCCCGGTGTGCTGTCCCTGACCTGCACGCTGCCGTCGTCGGGCAGGTGCGCCCGCAACCACTCCAGGTCCAGGTTCCCGTTCACGCCGACCTGGAACCGGTCCTCGGCCAGCCTGGCGACGGTCAGGTCGCTGCGGATGCCGCCGTCCTCGCCGAGCAACAGCGTGTACACCACAGCGCCTGGCTTGCGCGCCAACTGGTTCGTGGTCAGCCGTTGCAGGAACGCCAGCGCGCCGGGGCCGGTCACCTCAAGGCGCTTGAGCGGTGTCATGTCGAACATCGCGACCCTGCTGCGCGCGACCAGCGCCTCGGCACCCGCGATCGGCGACCAGTGCCGGGCCGCCCACTCGTCCCTCGCCGGTATGGCGTCGACCTCGGGCAGGTCCGCGTTGGCCTCGTACCAGTGCGGGCGCTCCCAGCCAGCCCCTTCCAGGAAGTAGGCGCCGAGTTCCACCTGCCGGTCGTGGAACGGGCTGGTCCGCAGCCCACGCGGCGCCACGATCGGGTCCAGCGGATGCAGGATGTCGTAGACCTCGACGAAGCTGCGGCAGCTGCGGGTGAGCACGTAGTCCGGCGCCAGTTGCGGCGCCTCGAACCGGTTCAGGTCGCAGTTGTGCAGGTCAAGGCGCGGTTGGCCGTCCACCAGCCACTCGGCCATCGCCCGCGCCACACCGGCCGAGTGGGTGATCCAGACCGCCTCGGCGATCCAGAAGCCACGCAGGTCGGGATGCTCGCCGAGCAGCGGGCTGCCGTCCGGGGTGAACGAGAACAGGCCATTGATGCCGTCGTCCACCTTCGCGTCGGCCAGCGCCGGCAACAACGCGACGGCGTCGGCCCAGGACTGTTCGAAGTCCTCAGGGGTGAACGGCCGTTCGGACGGCATGGCGGTCTCGGTGTCGACAGCACCGTCGATGTCGCCGGCCGACAGTGGCATCGGTCGGTGGCCGTAGGCGCCGACGCCGAGTCGGTCGACGTGCTCACGGAAGTACAGGTCGGCGCCCTGGTGGCGCAGGATCGGCAGGCCGGCTTCGAGTCGTTCGGTGTTCCGCCCGGCCAGCGCCGGCAGCGGTGTGGTCCGCGCGTACTGGTGCGCCATCGGCACCAGCGGCACGACCAGGTCCACCAGGTCGCCGAGCACCGGTCCCCACATGCCGGCGCAGCTCAACACGACATCGGCCGGGAAGTGGTCGGTGGCCGTGCGGACGCCGGTGACCCGGCCTGCTGCTCGCTCGATGCCGGTCACCTGCTGCTCGGCCAGGAACGTCGCTCCCCTGGCCATCGCACGTCTGGCCTGCGCTTCCGCGGCACGCAGCGGCTTGGCCAAGCCGTCGCCGGGAATGTGGAAACCGCCGAGCACAGTGGCCGGGTCGAGCAGCGGGTGCAGCGCGGCGCACTCCTCCGGTGACCGGAGATGGCTGTCCACGCCCCAGGACGTCGCCCAGCCGTGTCTGCGTTTCAGGTCCCGCCAGCGCTCCGGCGTGGTCGCCACTTCCAGGCCGCCGACCTGCCGGAAGCACCACTCGCCGGCCAGGGTCAGCGTGCTGTACTTGGCGACGGTGTAACTGGCGAACTCGGTCATCGTCCTGTTCGGCGTGGTCTGGAAGACCAGGCCGGGCGCGTGCGACGACGACCCGCCCGTGCGGAACAGCGGGCCCTGCTCCAGCACGGTGACGTCGGTCCAGCCCCGCTCGGTCAACTCGTCGGCGACAGCGCAGCCGACGATGCCGGCGCCGATGACGACCACCCGAGGCAGCACGGATCCTCCCGGTGTTGCGCATGGGGAGACGAGTTCTGCTCAGCGCAACATTCGACAACTGCAACATGCGCCGCGCCGGGAGTTGCTGTCAAGAGGCCCGAACGGACCAGCCAAGCAGGCCGGACAGCTCGGTGGCGGCCGCCGTGAGCTCACGGACGATCTCCGACACCCTGCGCCTCGGCAGCCGGAACGCAGGCCCGGAAGCGCTGATCGACGCCAGCGGGCTGGTGCCCACAGGGACGGCGACGGCGTGCAGGCCGATCTCCAGTTCCTCGAAGGTGGTCGCGTATCCATTGGCCGGTACCAGGTCCAACTCGGTGGCCAACACCGCCGGGTCGGTGATCGTGTTGCGCGTGTACGCGGTCAGCGGTGAGGTGAGAATGCGGGCCTGGTGCTCAGCGTCCGCGTGCGCGAGCAGCACCTTCCCACTGGACGTGGCGTGCAGCGGGGTGCGCTGGCCGATCCAGTTCTGCGCCGAGATGGCCGCCGCGCCCCGGGCCTGCGTGACGTTGATGGCGACGTCGTCGTCCAGCACGGCGATGTTCACCGTCTCGCCGATCCGGTCGGCGAGCGACTGGCAGATCCCCTGGCCGATGCTGGCCAGGTCCATCCGCGCGATGGCCGCACCGGCCAGCCGCACCATGCCGAAGCCGATCACGTACTTGCCGCGCTGGCCCAACTGCTCCACCAGGCCACGCCCCTCCAGCACGCTGACCAGCCGAGATGCCGTCGACTTGTGCACGCCGAGCTGGCCTGCGATCTCGGTGATGCCGGACTCGCCACGGGCGGCCAGCAGTTCCAGCACTTCGATCGCCCGGTCCACGGACTGGACCAGCGCGGCTGGCCCATCCACGTTGTTGCTCATGGCGCAACAGTATTCGCCTATTGCGACGACGCAACGGTGTCCGCCACACTGAGCCATTCCGCGAGCGCGCCGGAGGTGTCCGAGATGTTCATCAACGGGACCTGGCGGGAGGCGACGGCCGGCGCTCGCGACGACATCATCGACCCGTTCGACCAGAAAGTCCTGGTCGCGGTCCCGTCCGGTACCGCCGCGGACACCGAAGCGGCGATCCTGGCCGCCCGCGGCGCCTTCGACGACGGTCCGTGGCCGCGTACGCCGGTCGCCGAGCGGGCCGCCGTGCTGGTCCGGGTGGCGGATCTGCTGGCCAGGGACAAGGAGGACATCGCCCGCACCGAGACGCTGGACACCGGCAAGACGCTGGTGGAGAGCCGGATCGACGTGGACGACGTCATCTCGGTGTTCCGCTACTACGCCGACCTGGTCTCGGGCCTGCACGCCAGGCAGGTGGACACCGGTTCGGACACCACGAGCAGCCGCGTCGACCACGAGCCGGTCGGCGTGTGCGGGCTGATCACGCCCTGGAACTATCCCCTGCTCCAGGCCAGTTGGAAGATCGCGCCCGCGCTGGCCGCCGGCAACACGATCGTCGTCAAGCCGAGCGAGGTCACGCCGCTCACCACGATCATGCTGTTCCGGCTGCTGGCCGAAGCGGGCCTGCCGGCCGGCGTGGCCAACCTGGTGCTGGGCACCGGCCCGGCGGTCGGCGCGCTGCTGGCCGAACACCCGGCCGTCGACCTGGTGTCCTTCACCGGCAGCCTGGCCACCGGCCAGTGGCTCATGCGGACCGCGGCGGCCACCGTGAAGAAGGTCTGCCTGGAACTGGGCGGCAAGAACCCGAACATCGTGTTCGCGGACGCCGACCTGGCCGTGGCCCTGGACCACGCGCTGACCGGGGTGTTCCTGCACTCCGGCCAGGTGTGCTCGGCCGGCACCCGACTGCTCGTGCAGGACTCGGTCTATGACGACTTCGTCATCGAACTGGCCAGGCGGGCCGACGCGATCAAGCTGGGCAACGGACTGGCCGAGGACACCGAGAGCGGCCCTCTGGTGTCAGCGGCCCAGTTGTCCAAAGTGGAGCGCTACGGTCGACTCGGCGTCGAGCAGGGTGCCCGGCTGCTGGCCGGTGGGTGCCGGCCGGACGACCCGGAGCTGGCCCGCGGCTTCTTCTACCGGCCGACGGTGTTCGCCGACTGCACACGGGACATGACCGTGGTGCGGGACGAGACGTTCGGCCCGATCGTCACGGCCGAGCGGTTCACGGCCGAGGCCGAGGCAGTGGCGCTGGGCAACGACACCGACTACGGCCTGGCCGGCGCGGTGTGGACACAGGACGTGGCGCGCGGCGAGCGGGTCGCCAGAGCGTTGCGGCACGGCACGGTGTGGATCAACGACTTCGGCCCCTACCTGCCGGCGGCCGAGTGGGGCGGGTTCAAACGGTCGGGTATCGGCCGCGAACTGGGACCGTCCGGCCTGCATGAATACTGCGAGGCCAAGCACGTCTATCGCAATCACAAGCCGGTCGAGCAGCGGTGGTTCGCCCGCTCGCTGGCCACCCCCTCCTGACCGAGGACGTCGCCATGACCGCATTGGATCCATCCGTCTCGTCCGACAGCAGCGACCTGGAGAAGTTCGGCTACCGGCAGGAGTTGGAGCGTTCGCTCGGCTCGTTCTCCAGCTTCGCCGCCGGCTTCAGCTACATCTCGATCATGACCGGCGTGTTCCAGCTGTTCTTCTTCGGCTTCGGGTCCGGCGGTCCTGCCTTCATCTGGACGTGGCCCCTGGTGTTCATCGGCCAACTCGCCGTCGCGCTGTGCTTCGCCGAGGTGGCGGGCCAGTACCCGCTGGCCGGCTCGGTCTACCAATGGTCCAAGCAGATCGCCCGGCCCTCCACGTCCTGGATGGCGGGCTGGATCATGAGCATCGGCGCGATCGTCACCGCGGCCGCGGTGGCCGTGGCCTACCAGGTGATCCTGCCGCAGGTGTCGCAGGCGTTCGAGGTGATCGGCGGCCCTGCCGACGCCGGCGTGACATCCACACCGGACGGTGCGCGGAACGCCATCGTGCTGGCACTCGGGCTGGTCGTCTTCACCACGATCATCAACATGGTCGGCGTCAAGGTCATGGCGAAGATCAACAACTTCGGTGTGTTCGTCGAACTGGTCGGCGTGTCCCTGCTGATCATCGTGCTCGCGTTCCACATCAAGCGCGGCCCCGGCGTCGTGTTCGACACCAACGGGACAGCGGCCGGGCACTCGGCCGGCTATCTCGGCGCGTTCCTGGTGGCGTCACTGATGAGCGCCTATGTCTTCTACGGGTTCGACACGGCGGGCTCACTGGCCGAGGAGACGAGGGAACCGAGGAAGCACGCGCCCCGCGGCATCCTGCGCGCCATCACGGCCGCGTTCGTCGCCGGTGGTCTGCTGATGCTGATCGGCATGATGGCCGTCGGCAACATCCACGCCAGCGAACTGGGCACGTCCGGCATGCCGTACCTGCTGAAGAGCACACTGGGCACGGGACTCGGCGACACGTTCCTGATCTGCGCCGCGATCGCGATCACCGTGTGCTGCCTCGCCGTGCAGACCGCGGCCATCCGGATGATCTTCTCGATGGCCAGGGACAAGCGGCTGCCGTTCTCCAACGCGCTGGGCAGGGTGTCGCCGAGGTCCAAGACGCCGGTCATCCCGGCACTGGTCACCGGAGCGCTGACGATCATCCTGCTGCTGGTCAACATCGGCAACCAGCGGGTGTTCTTCATCCTGACGTCGGTGGCGATCATCCTGTTCTACATCCCCTACCTGATGGTCACCGGCCCGCTGCTGGTGCGCCGGCTACGGGGCAACTGGCCGAAGCCAGACCACGGCAAGTACTTCTCGCTGGGCCGCTGGGGTGTCGTGGTGAACGGGTTCGCCGTGCTCTACGGGCTGGGCATGACGATCAACCTGGCGTGGCCGAGGGCCGCGGTCTACGGCAGTGACCACTGGTACTTCCAGTGGGGCGCCGTGGTGTTCACGGCCGTCATCGCGGTGGTCGGCGGCATCATGTTCTGGGTGCGGCGCCGCACCTGGGGTGCCCCGCAGGCCGCCCCGGTCATCGAAGAGGCCGTATGAACTACGACTTCCTGATCATCGGCGGGGGGTCGGCCGGCAGTGCGCTGGCCGGCCGCCTGTCCGCCGACCGCGACACGAACGTCCTGGTACTGGAGGCGGGCAGGCCGGACTATCCGTGGGACGTGTTCATCCACATGCCGGCCGCGCTGACCTTCCCCATCGGCAGCAAGTACTACGACTGGAAGTACGAGTCGGAACCCGAGCCGAACATGGGCGGTCGGCGGATCTACCACGCTCGCGGCAAGGTGCTCGGTGGGTCGAGCAGCATCAACGGGATGATCTTCCAGCGAGGCAATCCGCTGGACTACGAGAGGTGGGCCGCCGATCCCGGCATGGGCGCCTGGGACTACGCGCACTGCCTGCCGTACTTCAAGAAGATGGAGAACTGCCTGGCCGGCGGTGATTTCCGGGGTCGCTCCGGCCCGCTGGTGCTGGACCGAGGACCGGCCACGAACCCGCTGTTCGGCGGGTTCTTCGCGGCTGCGCAGGAGGCGGGCTATCCGCTGACCGACGACGTGAACGGCTACCGGCAGGAGGGCTTCGCGCCGTTCGACCGCAACGTGCACCGGGGCAGGCGGCTGTCCGCGGCCCGGGCGTATCTGCGGCCTGCCATGCGCAGGCCCAACCTGACAGTGCGGACCAGGACGCTGGTCACCAGGATCCTGTTCGACGGCACCCGGGCGGTCGGCGTCGAGTACCGGCACCGGAACGGCCCGGTGCGGCGGGTGCTGGCCGGTGAGGTCGTGCTGTGCGGCGGCGCGATCAACTCGCCGCAACTGCTGCAACTGTCCGGTGTCGGCAACGCGGCCGAACTCGGCGCGCTCGGTGTCGACGTGGTCGCCGATCTGCCTGGTGTCGGCGAGAACCTGCAGGACCACCTTGAGGTGTACATCCAGTACGCGTGCAAGCAGCCGGTGTCGATGGCGCCCGCACTGAAGATGTGGCGGCGGCCGTTCATCGGTGCGCAGTGGCTGTTCCTGCGCAGTGGGCCGGGGGCGACCAACCACTTCGAGGGCGGTGGATTCGTGCGCGGCAACGACGATGTCGCGTACCCGAACCTGATGTTCCACTTCCTGCCCATCGCGATCCGCTACGACGGCTCGGCGCCGGCAGGTGGGCACGGCTACCAGGTCCACATCGGACCGATGTACTCCGACGCCCGCGGCTCGGTGAAGATCACGTCGACCGATCCGACGGTGCATCCAGCGCTGCGGTTCAACTACCTGTCGACCGAGCAGGACAAACGCGAGTGGGTCGAGGCGGTCGGGGTGGCTCGGAACATCCTGAACCAGCCCGCGATGACCGAGTTCAACGGCGGCGAGCTGTCGCCGGGGCCGGGTGTCGCGACCGACGAGCAGATCCTGGACTGGGTACGCAGGGACGGCGAGACGGCGCTGCACCCGTCGTGCACGTGCCGAATGGGTGTCGACGACATGTCGGTGGTCGACCCGGACACGATGCGGGTGCGCGGCCTGGACGGGCTGCGGGTGGTGGACGCGTCGGCGATGCGCTATGTGACCAACGGCAACATCTACGCCCCGGTGATGATGATCGCGGAGAAGTCCGCCGACCTGATCCTGGGCAATACACCACTGGCCCCGGAACACACCGAGTTCTACCGACACCAGCGCGAGGCCAGCCCGCAGGACTGAGCGTCCTTTCCGGATGAACGTGGCGCCGACGCCCTCAGCTATGCTGAGGTCATGGGTTGCTCCGCTGCCATGACCACCTGGACCGTCGCCTAGCGGCGGTACCGAGGCTGCCGTAACGCGGCCTCATCGCCTGCCCCTGCCGGGGCAGTGCCTGGACGTACCGCCGGATCAGTGTCCTGCCGGCAGCCACTCGCGTATTCCTGTGCTGCCGGGTCATCCTGCCTGATCAGGGGAGTCATGTCTCAGTCGCGGCGTCTCGATTCACAGAGCGAAGAACCATTTCCATGCCGGGGTATCGCCACTTTGGTCCTGATGGTCGGGCTGCCGGCGGCCGGGAAAACCACCCGAGCCGAAGAACTCGCGGCGACGCACCACGCGCTACGGCTGACCCCGGACCACTGGATGATCCCGCTGTTCGGGGATTCGATGGCGGACGGCAAGCGCTGGGTGCTGGAAGGCCGGCTCATCTCGGTCGCCCTTCAGGCGCTGCGACTGGGGACGAGCGTCGTACTCGACTACGGGTTCTGGGGCCGCGACGAACGGTCGGCACTGCGCTGGCTGGCCCGGTCGGCCGGGGCGGCATGCGAGGTGACCTACCTGCCCGTGGACAAAACCGTCCAGCTGGCCCGCATCGCACACCGCCAGGAAACGACACCGCACCAGACCTTCCCGATGAGCGAGGCCGACGTGGACGCGTGGCGGGAGCAGTTCCAGGTACCTGACGCCGCCGAACTCGACGGCGGTCAGATCCCCGACCCGCCAGCGGGGTGGTCGGACTGGCCGGAGTGGGCAACAGACCACTGGCCCTCATACGCCGACTGCTAACCAAGATTTCACGCCGCTGGACCATTCGGAGTAACGCTGTCGCCACCAAGAGCGACAGCCCGGATGCAAAGGACATAGCACATGATCGGCGCTGTCGAGGAGGAACGGCCTGTGCGAAAACCATCCGTGCCCATCTGGTGCACCGGCTGGGCAGCGGCCACCATGATCGTCGCCTGTGCGGCACCGGCA
>DASXYT010000344.1:0-13740 GCA_036502345.1 Pseudonocardiaceae bacterium
AGAGCGACAGCCCGGATGCAAAGGACATAGCACATGATCGGCGCTGTCGAGGAGGAACGGCCTGTGCGAAAACCATCCGTGCCCATCTGGTGCACCGGCTGGGCAGCGGCCACCATGATCGTCGCCTGTGCGGCACCGGCACGACCGGACAAGGCCGCTCTGTTCACGGCAGGCGTGGCCGCGCTGATCGGCGTGTGCGTTGCCGCCGGCCGCACCACCCTGCAACACACCGCAGGCAGGCTGCGGACCATTCTGCGCGAGGAGCAGGCCGACTCCGGCGAGGCGAGGCCGTGGGTCGCGATGGCCGCGCAGCGCCGCTCCGTGCGGCTGCACCCCGGCGGTGAACGGCTCGACCACCCCGGCTTCATGATCCGGTCCGGTATCGGGCCGTCGGTCGTGGCACAACGCTGGCTGCCCTACAGCGACAACGCCACGTACGAGGACGACGAACGACTGGTCGCCGGCCTGCGTGCCGTCAGCCGGTGGGTCGCACCGCGGCAGAAGACGGCGCAGCACAACCGCCGCTAGGAGCGTCGGCGCGGCTGAGGTGCCCGGCCCGGTGGCTGCTTGGGTGTGGTCAGTTCCGGCAACGCGGGTAGCCCATGGGTGATCGGCTCGTCCACGGACAGCGTGAACGACGTGCCGTGGTGGACCAGGTCCATCGGCTCACCCTCCAACAGGGTGTAGCTCGCCTTGGCTTCGGTGACTTCGACCTTCAGCAGCCTGCCCCGGAAGAACAACCGGAACGCCAGCCGGACCGAACCGGGTGGCAGGCGCGGTGCGAACCGCAGCGGTTGACCCGCCCGTTGGCGCATACCACCGAACCCGGCGACCAGCGCCAGCCACGCACCGGCCAGCGACGCGATGTGCACACCGTCCTTCGTGTTGTGCTCCAGGTCGTCCAGGTCCATCCTGGCCGCCTCGCCGAGGTACTCGCGCGCCAGTTCGACGTGCCCGATCTCGGCCGCCAGCACCGCCTGCACACACGCGGACAGCGACGAGTCCCGCACGGTCAGCGGCTCGTAGTAGGCGAAGTTGCGTGCCTTCTGCTCAGCCGTGAAGTCGTCGGGGAACAAATACATCGCCAGCACCAGGTCGGCCTGCTTGACCACCTGCTTGCGGTACAGGTCGAAGTACGGGTAGCGCAGCAGCAACGGGTAGTGGTCGGCGGGCGTGTTCTCGAAGTCCCATGTCTGGTGGTCGGTGAAGCCCTCGGACTGCGGGTGCACGCCGATCCGGTCGTCGTAGGGCACCGTCATGGCGTTGGCGGCGTCCCGCCACCGCCCGACGTCCTCGGCGGTGACCTCGAGTTCCTCGGCGCGGTCGGTGAACCGCTCGACGGCGTCGGCCGCCGCCAGCAGGTTCAGCCTGGCCATCAGGTTCGTGTACACGTTGTTGTCCGCGATGGCGCTGTACTCGTCCGGCCCGGTCACGCCGTCGATGCGGAACCGGCCACCGGCGTCGAAGTGGCCCACCGTGCACCACAGTCGCGCCGTGTTGACCAGCAGGTCGATACCGATGGTCCGGTAGAACTCGTCGTCACCGGTCGCGTCCACGTACCTGACGACGGCTGCCGCGATGGCCGCGTTGACGTGGAAGGCCGCTGTGCCGGCCGGCCAGTACGCCGAGGCCTCGGCGCCGTTGATGGTGCGCCACGGGAACGCGGCACCACCCAGCCCGAGTTCCTTGGCCCGCTTCTTGGCCTGCGGCAGGATGTCGTGCCGCCAGCGCAGTGCGTCGGCAGCCGCGTCCGGCAGGGTGTAGGTCAGCACGGGCAACGCGTAGATCTCGCTGTCCCAGAAGCAGTGTCCGTCGTAGCCGGTGCCGGTCAGGCCCTTGGCCGGCATGGCTCGCCGCTCGGCCCGCGCACCTGCCTGGGCGACGTGGAACAGCCCGAACCGGACGGCCTGCTGGATGTCCGGCTCGCCGTCCAGTTCCACGTCGGCCCGCTCCCAGAACGCGTCCAGGAACGTCCGCTGCCCGGCCACCAACCGGTCCCAGCCTGCCTTGCGCGCCGCGGCCAGTGCCCCGTCCACCTGTGCCCGCAGGCCCGTCGAGGACCGCTGCTGCGACCACCCGTAGGCGACGAACTTGATCACGCGCAGCGTCTGGCCCGGCTCCAGCAGCACGGACACGGTCAGCCTGCCGAGATCGTCCATGCTCTCCGAGCGGACATCCAGGTCGACGGGCGCGTCCAACTCGTGGTCCATCGCGCACGCCACCCGCATGCCGCTGTGCCGCGTCTTGTGCGTGAGGTTGACGCGGGTGCCGTGGGCCGAGTGCCGTACCGGGGCCAGCGGCGAATCCAGCAAGGCTGCCGCACGGGGATCGGCGGCGGAGTGCGGCAGCGGCTCGTTCGCCACCAGTTCGGACTGCACGACCAGCCAGGCGGGGCCGTCCACCGGGGTCACCTCGTAGGAGATCGCGGCGATCGCGCGCTGGGTGAACGACACCAGCCGGGTGGACGACATCTTGATCGTGCGGCCGGTCGGCGCGGTCCACTCGGCGCTGCGGGTCAGCAGGCCGGACCGGAAGTCCAGTTCCCGCTGGTGCGAGCGCAGTTCGCCGTACCGCACGTCGAACGGCTCGTCCTCGACCAGCAGTCGGATCAGCTTGCCGTCGGTGACGTCGATCGCCGACTGGCCCTCCTCCGGATAGCCGTAGCCTGCCTCCGCGTAGGGCAGCGTCCTGGTCTCGTACACGCCGTTGAGGTAGCTGCCGGGCAGGCCGTGCGGTTCGCCCTCGTCCAGGTTGCCGCGCCAACCGATGTGCCCGTTGGCCAGCGCGAACACCGACTCGGTCTGGGCGAGCACGTCCAGGTCCAGCGTGTTCTCCCGCAGGCACCACGGTTCGGAAGCGAACCCGGCGTGCTCGATCAACGGTCCTCCAACAGATCGGCCAGATCGTCCACGACGACGTCGGCGCCGTGTTCGCGCAGTTCATCGGCCTGGCCGACCCTGTCCACGCCGACCACGTAACCGAACTTGCCAGCCCTACCGGCCGCCACACCGGCCAGCGCGTCCTCGAACACCGCGGCGGCCGACGGGGGCACGTTCAGCATCTTCGCCGCGGCCAGGAACGTGTCCGGCGCCGGCTTGCCCTTCAGGTGCTGCTCCTTGGCCACGATGCCGTCCACCCGGACATCGAGCATCGTGTCGATGCCGACGGAGGCGACCACGTCGGCGCAGTTCGCGCTGGAGGACACCACGGCGGTCGGCAGGCCTGCGGCCCGGACGGCCTTCAGCAGGCGCACCGAGCCGGGATAGGCCTCCAAGCCGCCCTGCTTGATCTTCTCCAGCACCAGCTTGTTCTTGCGTTCGCTCAGCGCGTGGATCGTCTCGGCGTCCTCAGCGTCGCCGTCGCCGCCCTCGGGCAGGTCGATGCCGCGGGAGCGCAGGAAACCCCTGGTGCCGTCCTCGCGGGGCAGGCCGTCGACGTACTCGTCGTAGTCCTTGACCGTGTCGAACGGCACGAACTTCTGCCCGGTCCGCTCGGCGCGGGCCCTGAGGTAGCCGTCGAACATCTCCTGCCAGGCAGCGGCGTGCACCTTGGCTGTGGGGGTGAGCACTCCGTCCAGGTCGAACAGGCAGGCCTTGATCTGGTCGGGCAACCGCAACCCGTGCTCACTCACCTGTGTGCTCCTCCTCTGATCAGCATGGCCTCGCCGATCCGGTCGGCCAGCCATGCCTCCGCGTCGTCGTAGGACCAGCCGAAGTCGACCACCAGCCGCCGCCAGGACAGGTGGCCGAGGAAGTAGGCGAACATGTCGACCGCCTCGGACACCGGGACGCGCAGCGCCTCCAGTTCGTTGAGCCGCAGCGCCACCAGGTGCAGCGAGCGCCGCAGCCGCTGCTCGGCTGCCTCGGCGCCGCTGGCCACGGCGGTGTCCAGTTGCACGGTGCGGTGGATGAGGTCGTAGAAGTCGGCGAACGCCTCGGTCGCGAACCGGTTGGTCCGCACCGCGTCCCGCACGATGGCGTAGGGGTCGATCAGCTCGGTGTACTCGTCGACGGCCCGGCCGAGTCTCGGATCGTCGGAGAACCGCTCGACAACGGCCTCCAGCAGTTGGGGCTTGCCACCGACGGTGCTGTAGACCGTCCCCGCCTCCACCCGGGCCGCGATCGCGATGTCGTCGATGGTGGTGGCGAGGTACCCGCGCTCGACAAAGAGGGCGCTGGCCGCGTCCAGGATCGCGGTCCTCGTCGCCACGTCGTCGTCCTGGCGACCCGAGGACCGGTGCGCGCCTGCCATGGGCGGTGACTCTACCTGGCCAGGCACGTCACCACCCAGATCACGCCGAGAGTCCGCTGTGGACGTTGGTGACGGATTCACCTGCCGGACAGCACCGGTTGCAGCCACGGCGG
Source organism: Pseudonocardiaceae bacterium (assembly GCA_036502345.1). GTDB lineage: Bacteria > Actinomycetota > Actinomycetes > Mycobacteriales > Pseudonocardiaceae > DATEPR01. The sequence continues at coordinate 4,365 of DASXYT010000344.1, forward strand.
CACCGGTTGCCCGTTGTCGACACAGACATCCAGCAGCTCAAGGGTCCAACTCATCGTGTGTGCGAACACGCGGCCCGTTTCCTCCGGATCGGGCGCGGCGTCGACGATGTCCAGCTGGGTTTCCGCGTCGTCCTCGTGGCCGTTGGCCAGTGCGAGCAGCACCCTCGCCGTGGCCCGCTGGGCGGGTTCGGTGTCGTCGATCGACGCCGGCAGTCCTTCCGCGTCCTCGTCGGCGAGCGTGACCAGCAGGTCGTCGTCGTCAGCCTCGTGCTCGGTCAGCGTGAGCAACATCTCCACGTTGGCCCCTGCCAGTTCGAGCACGCTGTCCCGTAGCGCCAGCCCTGACGAGCCGGCCAGTCTGCCGAAGCGGACCAGGGCGTCGTCCTCGTCACCGCGCCGAACAGCGCCGACGGCCCCGGCGATCGCGATGCGCAGCAGTTCCCGTTCGTTCATGGCCCTCCGCCCCACGTACCTGGCATGTGGTCTGTGATCAGGAGTGGGTTGCCCAGCCGGCAGCGGTGCAAACCCGACTACCCGTACGCCAGGTCCAGCGCCCGTCGCACCAGTGCCCGGTACATCGCGCCACCCACACCGGCCCTGGCCAGCGCAGCGCGGGCCGCGTTGGCGCCCGGTGCACCGTGCACTGCGCCACCGGGATGGGCGGACGCACCAGCCAGGAACAGCCGGTCGATCGGCGTGTCGGCGCGGCCGAGACCGGGCACCGGCCGGAAGACCAACTGCTGGTCGATGGCTGCCGTGCCGCCGTTGACCGCGCCGCCGTCCAGGTTCGCGTCGGCCTGACACAGCTCGGTCGGCCCCTGCACGCGGCTGCCGACGATCCGGTCGGTGAAACCGGGTGCGTGCTGTTCCACGGCGTCCTGGATGCGGGCTGTGAACGCGGCCAGTTCGCTGTCCGTCCACTGGTGGCCGCGTGGCACATGGGTGTAGGCCCAGGCCGATTCGGTGCCGATCGGCGACCTGGTCGGGTCGGCTGTGGTCATCTGGCCGAGCAGCAGGAACGGCCGTTCCGGCACCCGACCGGCCGCGATGTCCGCGCTGTGGTCGCCGAGGCCTGCCAGGTCGGCGCCCAGGTGCACGGTGCCGGCGCCCGCCGCGGCCGGGTTGCGCCACGGGATCCGACCGGACAGCGCCCAGTCGACCTTCACCGTGCCGTGGTCCCACCGGAAGCCGCGCAGGTCGGTGACCAGCCGGGCGGGCAGTTGGTCCGCGCCGACCAGGCGCAGGAACAGGGTGGGTGCCGGCACCGTGGCCAGTACCGCCTGGCGGGCCCTGAACAGGGTGCCGTCCTCGGTGGCCACGCCGACCGCCCTGCCGCCCGCGGTGAGCACCTTGGTCACGGTCTGCCGGCACTGGATCCGGCCGCCGCGAGCCGCAACCCGGTCGGCCAATGCCCTGGTCAGCCGACCGGCACCGCCCTCGGGCACCGGGAAACCGACATCCTGGGCGGCCATGCTGAGCAGCCAGCCGAAAGCGGCGCCACCGACGTCACCAGGGCCGAGATCGGTGTGCAGCGCGTTGCCGGCCAGCAGCAACCGGGCGCCGTCACCGGCGAACCGTTCCTCGCCGAGCGCGCCTGCCGGCATCGTGGCCAGCCTGGCGAACCGCAGCCCGTCGGCGGCGCCGAGCGTGCGCAGCAGTCGCAGCCCGGACCGGACCGGTGGGAACGGCGTGAACAGCGCGTCCACCAGGTCGGTCCGGATCCGTTGCCACGCCGCGAACTCCGCCCGCCAGGCATCACCGTCGGCGGGTGCGAACGCGGCCAGCGACGCGGCCGTCACGTCGACGTCGCGGGAGAGCACGGCGCACCGGTCGTCGGGCAACACGTGCGCGAGGACGGCGGGTGCGTGGCGCCAGTGCAGGCCGTAGCCTGCCAGCCCGAGGCCTTCGATCACCGGGGACAGCGCGGCCATCGGGTAGAACGCGCTGAACCGGTCGCTGCGGAAGCCGGGCACGAACTCGTCGGTCCGGACGGCGCCGCCGGGCTGGTCGGCCGCTTCCAGGACCAGTACCTGCCAACCGGCGTCGGCCAGCAGGTTCGCGGCCACCAGGCCGTTGGGACCCGCGCCGATGACGACGGCGTCCACGGTCTTGGCTGGTTCGGACATATCTCCTGCATACCCCAGCCTGCCGGCGGTGGCCGAATGCCGGTGCCGACGTGGCCCACCTGCCGTAACACCTGAGAACAGGCTAATTACCTGATCGTCGCTGGTGCACCCGCAGATGCATGGTGGCCAGGTCGAGCAGTGGTGTGGCGACCGACAGCGCGCGGGCCCTGGCCACGAGGTCGCCGAAGATGTGCTCGACCTCGGTGGGGTGACCGGCCACGAGGTCGCGGTACATCGACGACGTGGCCGTGGAGCCCTCCTGGGTCACCGTCGCGCGGACGCCGGCCTGCCGCTCGGGGGGTACCGGGAAGCCCGCCGCCTCGGCGACGGCCGCTCCTTCGGCGAGGATGGCCGGGCCGAGGTCGGAGCCGCCGGGCACGGCCACGATGTCGCCGACCGGGCTGCGCATCAGGCAGGTCAGGCCGCTGACGGTGCTGATGAAGACCCATTTCGCCCACATCTGGGCGGTGATGTCCTGCCGCACGGTGAAGTCGAATCCCGCGCCGCTGAGTACGGTCTCGATCTCGGTGAGCCGGGCGCTGGTCACGCCGTCCTGCTCGCCGATCGTCATGCTGGCAGGCGGGGCGAGGCGGACGATGTCACCGTCGTCGTTCACCGTGCTGGCGATGACGACCACACCACCCAGCACGGCGGCGGCACCGAACCGGGCGTTGAGCGCGTCGACGTGCGCCATGCCGTTGAGGAACGGCACGATCGACGTGTTCGGGCCGACAGCCGGGGCCATGTCGTCGATCGCGGCGGCCAACGCGGTTGCCTTGACGGACAACAGAATCAGGTCGTACGGCGAGGTCAGCTCGTCGGCGGTGACCAGCTTCGGCTCGATCCGCTCGTCATCACCGACACCGGTGATCCGCAGGCCCCGCTCGCGCAGTGCCTCGGCCCGGCGTGGCCGGACCAGGAAGGTGACGTCCCGGCCCGCGATGGCCAGCCGGGCGCCGAAGTATCCGCCGGTCGCCCCGGCGCCGACGACGAGAATCCGCATGGATCTTCCTTCTCTGCTTGTCGTTAGTACGGCAGTGGCTTGAGCAGGCGGTGCGGCCGGGTCAGCGCGACGGTCACCGGATCGGCGACGTCGGCAGGCGTGCCGAGGCCCGGTCCCGGCGCGATCACGGTGTCCTCGACGCCGACGACGGCACCGCAGGCCGCGCAGCGCCCGTCGCCGTCCAACGCGCCGCCGTCCTGCGCGTGCCAGAACTCCCTGCGGGCACCGTCCGGCGCGTAGTGGTCGTCACCCCACGCCATCAACGTCCTGAGCACCGGCCACAGCGTGACACCGACCTTGGTCAGCTCGTACTCGCTCCGCTTGCCCCGGCCGGGCACCTTGGCCAGCACACCGGCGGCGACCAGCGCACCGAGCCGGTCGGTCAGCACGGCCCTCGGTAGGCCGAGATGTGTTGCGAAATCACCGAACCGTCGCACGCCGAAGAACGCGTCCCGCACGATCAGCAGCGTCCAGCGCTCGCCGACCACCTCAAGGGCTCTGGCCAGCGAGCACGCCTGGCCCGTGTAGTCCCGGGGCAGCACCATGGGCACACCGTAGCGCATTCAGTTCAGTGACCGAACTGACCCGACGCCGTCAGACGGCGTCACCCCGGCGCAGGGCACGCAGCGCCGCGGCCTGTTCCACGGTGACGCCTGCCTCGCGTTGGTCGAGGGCCTCCTCCGGCGTCAGCCCGGCGCCGAGCCAGTCGGCCACCTCGTCGAACGGGATGCCCGAGCGCCACCAGTCACGCACCACGGCCGCCGCGGTCTGCTTCCGCTTCTCCAGTTCGCCCGCCTCGACCGCGGTCAGGCCGATCATCAGCCACAGTCGTGCGTCGGCGGCCTGGATGCCGAGGCGGGACCAGGTCAGCGCCTCCTCGTCCGTCCACTGTGCTTCGAGGTAGCCGCCCATCACGTTGTGCGGCACGCCTGCCTTCAGGAAGGCCCTGATCCGGCCGGTCGCCAACGGGGTCGCCATCGCCTGGCCGCCCCAGCCCGTTGTCTGCGACTTCCGCTGCTGGTTGTACGCCTGGTCCGGGCTGCGGCCTGCCTTCGTGTGGTCGCGGGCGGCCTCGAAGGAGAAGCCGAACTCGTGCCAGCGGATCGCCTCGCCGACGGTGATCCGCGCCTCGATCCAGTCCTGGACGGTCGTCGGGTCGGTGCCCGCTATCTGCCACTGCGCGGCTGTCAGGGCCTCGCCGACACCGGCGGCGCGCCACTGTTTCGCGTCGGCCAGGGTGAAGTTCCACCGGCGCCACGCCAGCGCGTCCACCCTGCGCATGCCGGCGGCCAGCCACGCGGTCAGATCCTCGGGTGGCCGGTTTCTGTCGTCCGGGTCGTTGAACCGCCTCATCGGCCGCCTCCCAGCACTGCCGGGTCGACGGCCACCGACGTCGCCCAGTCCGGCACGGATCCGGTGCTGTCCAGCAGGCCGACGATCACCTTCGCCTTGCCGGGCGGCCCACTCGGCCACGGCGTGTGGCCGTCGGTCAGCACGATCACCAGGTCGGGGCGGGGCCGCAGGTCGGCCGTCGCGGCGAGGCCGGCACCCATGTCGGTGCCTCCGCCGCCGAGCAGCCGCACGTCGTGCGCATTGAGCACCCGTTGCGCCTGGTAGGCCTGCGCGTCGCAGCACACCACGTGTAGCCGCCTGCTCCCGATGCCGACGCTGGACAGCAGGCCGCCGACCTCGCCGAGCACCTGGGCCAGCATCGCGTCGTTCATGCTGCCGGACGTGTCGATCACCACGGCCACGGTGGGCTGCGGCTGACGCAGGCTGGGCAGCACGATGTCCGGCAGCGCGGCAGCGCGTCGGGACGGCTTGCGGTAGGTGAAATCGACGCGGCCCGCGATGTCGGCGACTCCCCTGCGCACCGACGCGCGCAGCATCCGCCGCCAGTCCACCACCGGCTCCAGCACGTCGTCCGCCCAGCGCTGCCAACCGGCCGGCATGTCGCCCCTGGTGCGGGTGTGCTCGCGGATCCGCCGGGCAACGTCCCTGGCCAGCAGCTTCCCGTTCGCGTCGGTCAGCCCGGGCAGGCCGCAGTTCCAGCGCCTCGGCTGGCCGTCGGAGCCGGTGCCGCAGTCGGGTTGGTCCGCAGGCTGTTCCCTGCCGGCGAGTTCGTCCCAGTACTGCTCGGCGACCCACCCGTTCGGCAGGCCGAGATCGGTCGGCTGGGTGGCCCTGGCCGGCACGGTCAACTCGTCGGCGTGCAGGTCGTCGTTGATCTCGGCGTCGCCCGCCAGGTTCCAGCGGCGCTGGTCGGCGTTGCGGCCGGCCAACGGGTTGGTGGAGGAGGTCGTCTCGCCCGGGTAGCGGGGGCCGTGCTTGCGCAGCAGGTGGGTCACCTGGTGCAGCAGCCAGAACCCGAGTTCGGGCACGTCGGTCGAGTCGACGACCTCGGGGTCGAGATAGATGTGCCAGGCCTGGTCGGTGGGCAGCGCGCGCAGGTCGCATGCCTCGTCCCGGAGGACGACGATCGGTTCCAGGGCCAGGATCGCGGAGGCGAGATAGGGCGCCCGGCGCGCGGTCCACACCCTCGCGGCCGCCCATTTCTGCCGCTGGGCCACGGTCAGTGCGTCGAGTCGACCGAGCTGGAACGCCACCTGTCGATCACCGTCCCTCGGGACTGTCCGGTAACAGGCCCGCGGCGCGCAGCACGGGGGTCAGCTGCAGGACCTCCACCGGCAGCGCGGCACCGGTCGGGCGGGCGGCGGCCAAGGACTGGGCCACCAGGGTCGCCACGTCCGGCGCCGAGGTGGTCGCCTTCGCCAACACCCGCCACGCTGCCGTCCACGACTCGGCGTCGCCGTGCGCGATGGCGACGGACGCGACAGCGGTCAGGACGGCGAACGCCCGGTCGCTGCGTTCCGGCAGTTCGAACGAGTCCGGGTCGGCGAGCACGGCCTCCGGGTCGGGCAGGTCGGCGTTCGCCTGCCAGGACAGGAACTCGATGCCGGCACCCTCACCGACAGCGCCGGAGATCAGCGTGGCGCGCACGTCCTCGTCGGCACCCGCCGTGTCGCACATGCCGAGCAGCGTGGCCACGGTGTCCCAACTGCGTGGGCTGGGCCAGCCGCGACCGGCATGTGTCGCGGATGCCGGGACCTGGAGGACGAGCGTCGGGCGGACCTTGAGGAACGCGCCGACGGTGGCTCGGGCGGTGGCCAGGCGAACCGGGTCGGGGCCGGTGTGGTGGCTGGCGGGTGGCGGCGGGAAGCCGACAGCGAGCCCGTCGGCCACGGCGGCGGCGTCCACCGGCCAGTCCAGGTGCACGAGCCGGTTGGCCAGCGGTGGGCTCAGTTCCCAGCCGTCCGCTGCCTGCTCGGGCGGGTTCGCGGCGGCCACGACGCGGACTCCCGGTGGCAGCGCGAGATCGCCGACCACCCGTTCCAACACGATGCGCAGCATCGCGGCCTGCACGGCGGGCGGGGCGGTGGTCAGCTCATCGAGGAACAGGACGCCGTGACCGGCCTCGGCCAGTCGCCGGGCCCAGGCGGGTGGCGCGAGCCGGACACCGCCATCCACCACGACGGGCAGCCCGGCGAAGTCGGTCGGCTCGCGGATCGAGCCGACCACCACCTCGACGGGCCAGCCGAAGGACTCACCGAGAGAGCGCACGACGGACGTCTTGCCGGTGCCAGGACTGCCCCAGAGCAGCACCGGCACACCGGCGGTCACGGATATGGCCAGTGCCTGGAGTGCCCCGGAAGTCTGCGCGGACATCTGGACGACATCGCCCCCTCGTTCTGGGCTCCAGTGTCCCGATCACGGCCCCCTGCCGCCACCACTTTCAACTCTCAGGCGTCGTACGTGCCGGCCTTCGCAGCGGCCACCAGCGCGGTCACGTCGAGCCGCAGCACCGGCCCGGCCACGTTCTTGCTGTCCCGCACCCCATCCAACGTGCCAGGCAACTCCACGCAGTTGGATTCCGATCCCGAGAAGGTGGACTTGCGCCAGGTGGTTCGTTCATCCATCAGGTCCCACTTCCGATCGCTCCGGCTGCCGTGCGCAGCCGCTGGACCGATTCTTCTGCATCAAGCGAGAGTGCATCCAACCGGTTCACCGTGGCCGGGTAGACGGCCGTGTCGTTCTGGCCGGTCAGGAACACGCCTGACCTGGCAAGTTCCACGTGCACGATGGGCGCCGACAGCTCGAATTCGAGCAGTATGAACGGGCTGATCAGGCCGGCATGTCCGTCACTGTTGCCTGGAGTGACACGGACCGTGACCACGCCTTCCTCAGCTACCTCGACCAGGTGGCGTAGCTGCCTGCTGAAGATCTTCGGGCCGCCGATCTGCCGGGTCAGCACGGTCTCGTCCACGAACGCGGTGTAGGCGACGCGGTCGAGGATCTCCTGCCGCCGCTGGCGCGCCATCAACCGCGCACCGACCTCCGCTTCGGGAATGCCGTCGGACAGCATGTAGGCGCGGCTGAACTCCATGGTCTGGAGCAGGCCCGGGATCAGCAGCGGTGACCAGTCGGTGATCGCCACGGCATCGTGTTCGTACATCGCAAGCTTGATCGATGTGGGCGGCAGACCAGGCAGGTCGGTGTCGATCCAGGACGACTCGTCGGGCGTGCGGGCGATGGCCATCAGCCGGTCGCGCTCGGCGCCGGTCACGCCGTACACGGCCAGCAGTGCGCTGACCTCCTCGGAGTTGATGTTCCGATGGCCGGTCTCCAGGCGGCTGACCGTCGACTCCGACCACTCAAGGCGAGTGGCGACCTCGGCCATCGACAGGCCCAGTCGCTTGCGGATCGCGCGCAACTCCGCCCCCAGCCCAGCCGCCTTCGGTCCTGGTGGCTTCCTCGCCATGGCGTACTCCTTCCGCGCGTATTCGTCCGCCCCGGGTTGCTATCTTTCAGCAACCCGGTTTACCTTGCTGCAAGACGTGCTGCAACGTGACGGCGCGACGCACACCGTAGCGGAGAGCGCGCCGACCAAGGAGGAGCCATGCGGATCAGTCCCCGAAAGGAGTGCTGTGACCACCCGAGTTGACCTGTCGGAAACAGCCGGTCGGGGGCTCCTGGAGTCCGGCTACGTCGTCGCCGTGCTGCGGAACATCGCCGAGATCGACATGAAGGTCATCGGCGACGACCACTTCATCGCGATCGCGGTGCCCGGCAACCCGTGCGGAGCGCTGCTGTGCTGCTCCGAGCAAGGAGCGCTGGCCCTGGTCAAGCAACTCAGCGACGGACTGGAGCTGTTGTGGACCCGTCGGGACAAGAAGACGGCTACGTGAAACCCAACCATCGAACGGAGTAGGACAGTGAACACGTTTCTCGGTATCGCGGTCGACGCCACCGCATCCATAGACAGCGACTGCGACATGACCCATGCGGTCAGCCCGAACTGCGTCGAGATCGACTTCGGGCACTCAACCGGTTCCTTGCACCTCGGCATGACAGAGGCCGCGGTGGCCAAGCTGGTGAACGTCGCGACGGTCGCGCTGGACGAGTTGCGCGAACTTCGGGTCGGGCCGGCCGCGTAGCGCTGTCTGTCCTCGGTGCCGGACGGGACGGCTCACGTCGTTGTCGTCCCGCCCAGCACCGGTCAGTCCACCTCGATGATCTCTGCCGTCACCAGTTGTCCGTCCGCCACGTGCAGCACACCGAGGGTGCCGTGCGGCTGCCGGCGACGGTCCGTGGGTGAACCAGGGTTGAAAATCCGCACACCGTCGGCTGTCTGGTCCATCGGGATGTGGGAATGCCCGAACACCACCACATCCGCGGTGGGAAACCGACGTCGCATGCGAATCGCACGGCCGGTGGCCTGGCCGCTGTCGTGGATCATCGCCACCCGCAGGCCGTCGAGATCGAGGTCCAGCGTGTCCGGCGCGCCCCACGCGACCACGTCCGGGCCGTCGTTGTTGCCGCACACCACGTGCACCGGCGCGTACGCGGCCAACTCGTCCAGCACCTCGGCGACGCACACGTCACCGGCGTGCAGGATGAGATCCGCGGCACGCAGGTGTTCTGCCACCTTCGGCGGGCACGTCCGCCACCTGCGCGGCGCGTGCGTATCGGACAGGACGACCACTCGCACGTGACCATGATGCCGCTCACCGCGACGTACTGGACACGGCGCGCCGGTGGGGACAGGCTGGGCGGGCTGATCGACTACCCCGCCAGGACTGGATCCAGGGACGGCATTCGACATGAGGTTGGCACCGGACGAGGTGCTCGGCGACGGCCGGTATCTGCTGCTGGAGCCCTGCGGTGCGGACGAGCGCGCCGGCATGGA
>DASXYT010000345.1:0-2271 GCA_036502345.1 Pseudonocardiaceae bacterium
CCGAGGGCGAGTACGAGACGCTGGCCGGCCTGGTGCTGGCCAGGCTGGGCCGGATCCCCGAGGTCGCCGACGAGGTCCGGGTGGACGGCTGGCGGGTCACCGTGATGCTGATGGACAAGCACCGGATCGCCGAGCTGCGACTGTCCAGGGTGGTCGACAACGCCGACGGCGCCGACGGTGAGCAGGGGGCGGCGTGAACATCGGACTGTCTTTGTCCATCACGGTGTTGTTGTTGCTGGGCAACGCTTTCTTCGTCGGAGCGGAGTTCGCGGTGATCACCGCGCGCCGCGACCGTCTCGAAACGCTGGCCGAGGAGGGTCGGACGCGGGCGCGGATGGCGATCCGGGCCGGGCACGAACTGCCGCTGCTCATCGCGGGCGCGCAACTCGGGGTCACGGTGTGCTCCCTGGGTCTCGGTGCGCTGGCCGAGCCGGCCATCTCGAATCTGCTGGAGCAGCCGTTCGAGGCGCTCGGTGTGCCGGTGGCCGTGCTGCACGTGGTCGGTTTCGCGATCGCGCTGGGCATCGTGACGATGCTGCACACACTGCTGGGCGAGATGGTGCCGAAGAACCTGGCACTGGCCGGCCCGGAGCGGGCCGCGATGTGGTTGGTGCCGGTGCACTTCGCGTTCTGCCGGTTCACCCGACCGCTGCTCAACCTGTTCACCATGCTGGCCAACGCGGTGCTGAAACTCCTGCGGGTGACGCCGAAGGAGGAGTTGGACACCGCGTACACCTCCGACGAACTGGCGTGGATGATCGCCGAGTCGCGAGAGGAGGGTCTGATCGAGGGCGCCGAGTCCCGGCGGCTGGCCAAGGCCCTGTCCTCGGCCGAACGCACTGTCGCCGACGTGCTGGTGCCGCTGGACACGCTGACCTCGCTGCCGGCCTCCCCCACGCTGGGCGACGTGGAGGCCGCTGCGAACGCGACCGGTTTCTCGCGGTTCCCGCTGCGCGCCGACGACGGCAGGCTGGTCGGCTACCTGCACGTGAAGGACGTGCTGGACCTGCTGGGTGGGGATCCGGCCACGCCGGTGCCGCCCGCGAAGATCCGTGGCCTGCCGGAGGTGCCGACGGACGCGCGGCTGGACGAGGCGCTCACCGCGCTGCGCCGGTCCAACAGCCACCTGGCGCGGGCCGTGCAGCCGGACGGCACCGTGGTCGGCGCCGTCGCGTTGGAGGACGTGGTCGAGGAGTACGTCGGCACCGTCCGGGACGCGACCCACGTCGGGTCGCCGACCTGAGGTCGCGGTGGACGGCCGGGACCCGCCGGATCGGGTAGACAGGCATCATGACGGATGCGGCGCTCGGTGACGGTTCCACGGTTCGGACGATCGAGCTGGCACCTGACGACGCGGGACCGGCCGTGGCGACGCTGGTTCGGATGCCGGCCGAGCACAACACCAGGGGCGCCGTGCTGCTGGTGCACGGTTTCGTCGACTACTTCTTCCACACCGAACTCGCGGAACACCTGCGGCAGCGCGGTTTCGACGTGTACGGCATCGATCTGCGGGCCTACGGCCGGTCGATGCTCGGGCACCAACTGCCCAACTTCGTGACCGACCTCGCGACGTACTTCGAGGAACTGGACGAGGCCGTCCGCCTGATCCGCGTCGAGGACGGCCACCGCAGGCTGGTGGTGCTGGCGCACTCGACCGGCGGGCTGGTCGCATCGCTATGGGCGCACCGGTTGCGGGCCGATCCGCCGTTGCAGGCGCTCGTGTTGAACAGTCCGTGGCTGGATCTCGCGGAACCCTGGCCGGCCAGGACAGTGGGCAGTTTCGCCGTGCGCCTGTTGGGCCGGGTCGCGCCGAAGATGGTGGTCAGGGCCGCGGCCGTCGGCGCGTACGGCCCCAGTCTGCACCGGGACCACCACGGCGAGTGGGACTACGACCTGGCCTGGAAGCCGATCGAGGGGTTCCCGGTGCGTGCCGGCTGGCTGCGCGCGATCCGGCACGGCCACCGGTTGGTGCACCGAGGTCTGGACATCCCGGTGCCGGTGCTCGTGCTGCACTCGGCACGCAGTCTGCTGCGCGCGCCGGGGTGGACGGACGACGCGATGAGCGCGGACACCGTGCTGGACGTGGCACAGATCGCGCGCTGGGCACCGAAACTCGGGCGGCGGGTCCGGACCACGGCGGTGGAGGGCGGCATGCACGACCTGTTCCTGTCCGCGCCCGCCGTGCGCGCCAAGGCGGTGGCCGAGATGGACGGCTGGCTGGATCGGCAGGTACCGGCCGAGACCAGTTGACGATGTCGTTACCAACTGATT
>DASXYT010000346.1:0-10540 GCA_036502345.1 Pseudonocardiaceae bacterium
GAGGTGGTCGAGACGTCCGCAGGGGCGGTCGACTCGCCTGCGGGTGGGGGTCGACTCGGGCCGGGGTCGACTCGCGCGCGGGTTCGGTCGACACGCCCGCCGTATTGCGCGGCTCGCGGACTGCATGGGTCGACTCGCGGACAGTATGGGTCGACTCGCGGGCGCCAGGGGTCGACACGCCCGCCATTTGGGTCGACTCGCGGGCGGCAACGGTTGTCGGCGCGACTCGCCCGCCGGGAAGGTGGAGATGCCCGCAGGCGCGGTCGACTCGCCCGCCGGGGAGGTCGAGATGTCCGCCGGGGCGGTCGACTCGCGGGGGCAACTGGCGGCCGGGCGATTCGGCCGCCGGGGTGGTCGAGACGTCCGCAGGGGCGGTCGGGTCGCCCGCCGGTGGGGTCGACTCGGGCCTAGGGTCGACTCGCGCGCGGGTTCGGTCGACACGCCCGCCCGATGGGGCGAGGTCTCGGCGGCTGAGTTGGCTCTCGCGCTGGGCCGGTCGGCCGGCCCAGCTCATCAGGCTGCGCACTGGCGTTCTCGCAGCACCGTTCTCAGCCTGCCGGACAGGGGCGTCGGCTCCACCAGGTCCTGCACCTCCGCTCTCACCACCAGCCAGCCTCGCCGCCTCAGCGCCTCGTCCCTTGCCGCCAGCACCGACGGCTCCACCGTCTCGTCATCGCACTCCAGCGCCACCCGGAGCTCTGGCCACGCGAAGTCCAACCGATACCGCGCCCGGCCGCCGTCCCACACCTGGTACTGGCACACCGGCCTCGGGAACCCGCAATCCGCCAGCAGCAGCACGAACGCGCTCTGCGCCGCCGTCTCCGGCAGACCGGTGGCCAGCGACAACAGCGCCGCCGCCTGCCGGGTGCCTCGCCGGTCAACCCGCTCGGCCAGCCGGCCGGTGACCCGCGCCAGGAACTCCGGCCGGTCCTCCGCCCGCAACTCACGCAACGCCTGGTCAACACACGCCAGCGCCGCCCGACGCGACCCCGCGCACAGCACCTCGCTCACGGCCAGGTCCAGCGGCTGCACCCGCAACCCGTCCAACGTCGTCACGTCGGACCGATCCACCCCGCCCTGGTGCACGACCATCCCGTGCCGGGACCGGATCCGGTGCGCGTACGGCACCCGCACGTGCACCGGGAATCCGCCGACCGCCGAACAACCGTGCAGCGCGGCAGCGGTGATACCGACGACGACACCGACACCGCCGGTCAACAGCAGGGCACCGGCACATCGGGTCCGCAGGTCGAGCACACGCCGTGCGTCCAGCAGCACGCCACGCCCGAACCCGACCAACTCGCCCGCCTCGACGGCGGCACGCAGCCGGTACTCACCTATCGCCTCGCGGGCGAACTGATACGTGTAGGCCCCGTGCAAGCCGTCCGGGCCGTTCAGGATGTCGATCACCGGACCAGGGTGTGCGATCACGCCCCGGCCGGGCACGGCTCAGTGCACAGCTGTGGACAACTCCGTCAGCCTGTGGACAACCGATTTGACAGATCGGTCAGGGACCGATACCGCCGCAGGGTCGTTGGCGCAGGTTCTCCACGTAGTCGGCCGGCGCACCGGCCGACTCGGCGGCGTCGGCCACCACCCCGAGGTAGCGCGCGGAGGGCAGCCCGCCCTCGTAGGCGTCCAGGACGTACAGCCAGGCCAGCGTGGATCCTTCCAGTGTCTGCACCCTCAGCCGGAGCTTCTTGTGCAGGCCGAGGTCGTTGCCCTCCCAGCCGTCGAGCCGGTCCTCGTCCTCCTGGGTCATGTCGTACAACACGACAAAAACCTGCGATCCGCGGTCCTCGACGATGGTGGAGAGCGCACCCTCCCAGGTGAGATCCTCGGCGCCGAACGTCAAGCGCCAGCCGACGAGCCACCCGGTCCCCGCCATCGGCGAGTGCGGGGCTCTCTGCATCATCTGGGCGGGGTCCATGTTGGACCCGTACGCGGCGTAGAGCGGCACGCCGGACAGCCTAGCGACCTCCGGCCCACACGTGCGCCACCTTGCACTCAACGAGCGCCGGACCGGCACTCCATGAGTAGCCGCACACCACCCGAACAGGGCGATCCCGCCAGTTCACGTACGGTGGTCACCGCACCGCGACCCTGGAGGGAGACTGCCGTCGTGGCACGGATCGTGATCATGGGTGGCGGCCCGGCCGGCTACGAGGCGGCGCTGGTCGCAGCCCAGCACGGTGCCGAGGTGACCATCGTCGAACCGGAGGGTCTCGGCGGCGCCTGCGTGCTGTACGACTGTGTGCCGTCGAAGACGTTCATCGCGTCGGCGGGGGCCCGATCGGCGTTCCGGGACGCCGACGAACTGGGCATCCGCACCAACAACTCCGAGGCCGACGTGGACCTGCCCGTCGTGCACGGCAGGGTCAGGGGCCTCGCGCTCGCCCAGTCGGCCGACGTCCGCGCCCGCGTGCTGCGCGAGGGCATCCGCCTGATCAGCGGCTACGCCCGGTTCTCCGACCCGTCGCAGGGCCTGGCCAGGCACGAGATCACCGTCACCACCAACAGTGGCGACATCGAGACCCTGAACGCCGACACCGTGCTGATCGCCACCGGCGCCACCCCGCGCATCCTGCCCGGCGCCGAGCCGGACGGTGAGCGGATTCTCACCTGGCGGCAGATCTACGACCTGCCAGCGCTGCCCGAGCACCTGGTGGTGATCGGCTCCGGCGTGACCGGCGCCGAGTTCGCGTCGGCCTACACCGAGATGGGCGTCGAGGTGACGTTGGTCTCCAGCCGGGACCGGGTACTGCCGCACGAGGACGCTGACGCCGCCGCCGTGCTGGAGGACGTGTTCGCCGAGCGCGGCACGACGCTGGTCAAGCACGCGCGTGCGGAGAGCGTCGTCGCGAAGGGTGACGGCGTCGTCGTGCACCTGGTGGACGGCAGGACCATCGAGGGCAGCCACGCCCTGATGACGGTCGGCTCGGTGCCCAACACGTCCGACATCGGCCTGGAGCGGGTCGGCATCGAGACCGGCCCCGGCGGGTTCATCTCGGTGGACCGGGTGTCCAGGACCAGCGTGTCCGGCATCTACGCGGCAGGCGACTGCACCGGTCTCCTGATGCTCGCGTCGGTCGCGCAGATGCAGGGTCGGATCGCGATGTGGCACTCGTTGGGTGAGGGCGTCGCGCCGATCAAGCTGAAGACCGTGGCCGCCAACGTGTTCACCCATCCGGAGATCGCGAACGTCGGCATCAGCCAGCACTCCATCGACTCGGGCGAGGTGCCGGCCCGCACGGTGATGCTGCCGCTGACCACCAACGCCCGGGCCAAGATGGAGGGCCTGCACCGCGGGTTCGTGAAGCTGTTCTGCCGTCCGGCGACCGGTGTGGTGATCGGTGGCGTCGTCGTCGCGCCGAACGCGAGCGAGCTGATCCTGCCGATCGCGCTGGCTGTGCAGAACCAGTTGACCGTCGAACATCTCGCGCTCACGTTCTCCGTCTACCCGTCGCTGTCCGGGTCGATCACCGAGGCCGGCCGGCAGTTGATGCGGCACGACGACCTGGACTGACGCAACTTCGGGATTTCCAGGGCAACCCCACCGGCCGCGCCTGCGTGTTGAGTGCGTCCGGTTCGTACCGATCCACGCTCCGCCGTCCTGGCGGACCGGTGCCCGGTCTTGGAGGGTTTCCCTTGCGGTTCCGCCCATATCTCGCCGTCGCCGGCTGTGCTGCCGCCGTCGTGCTCGCTACCGCCGTACCTGCCATGGCGGCCAGCGCTCCGTCCACCACCGCCACCGCGCCGACGCGGGACAGCCAGCCGTTGCCGGTGAAATGCCCTGCTGACGCTGCCGGGGTCAAGGTCGCCATCGCGAAGGCGGCCAAGGACGGTAAGCGCGTGGACATCGTGGAGGCGTGCCGCCAGTTGCTGGAGAAGAGCGGCGCCATCCCGAAGGGCGCACCGGAAACCGGTGGCGGCGGCATGGCCGCCGAGGTCGGTTCCTGGGGCTGAGCGGACACATGGTGACTCCGTCGACGACACGGTCCACGGTGCTGTGCGCCATCGTCCTGGCCGTGGCCGTGCTGACCGGCGGGTGCCACGCCGCGACGCAGGCGACGGCGGGACCGGGCCAGCAGACCACGGTCGCCGGCCCGATCACGCCGGTCGGCACGTCATCCGGGACGTCCACTTCGGCCACTCCACCGACCCGTTCGGCGGGCTCGCTTCCGGTGTCGGTGCGGATTCCGAGCATCGACGCGTCGTCCACACTGGTCCCACTCGGCCTGAACCAGGACGGTTCGGTCGAGGTGCCGCCGGTGAGCACGCCGATGCAGGCCGGTTGGTACGAGAACGGTTCGGCGCCCGGTGAGACCGGTCCCGCCGTGCTGCTCGGCCATGTGGACGGTGACAAGCAGATCGGCATCTTCTTCCGGCTGCACGAACTGAAAGCCGGCGATCCGGTGCTGGTAACGCGTGCCAACGGCTCCGTCCTGCGGTTCACCGTGACGAAGGTGACCAAGGTGGCGAAGGACGCCTTCCCCACGTCAGCGGTGTACGGGCCGACCAAGGACGCGGAACTGCGGCTGGTCACCTGCGGTGGCACGTTCGACCACGCGGCACACAGCTATGTGGACAATGTGATCGTCTACGCGGCGCTCGCGGCCTGAACGTTCATCCCAACGGGACCACGTCACGAATGGCGGGGTGTGGTCGGCATTGCGAGCATGGTCGGATGCGGGTAAGCACGATCATCCTCACCGGCGCGATGCTGGCCACACTCACCGCCGTCGCGGCCTGTGGCGGCAACGGCGGTACCGCGGCGAGTGCGCCGAAGACCACTACTCAGCCCGCCGTCACGACCACGACCACGGTCGCTCCCACGACCACGATGGCTCCGGTGGTCACCACGACCCGGCCGGCCCCGACGACGACCGGCGGCGCGGTCGCCGGGCAGGCCTCGTTCCAGGTCGACCTGACCATCCAGCGGGTCGGTCTGGGCCTGCTGGCGCTGACCAACTCCGGTAAGCGCGCGGCCACCGTGCGCGGTTGGCCGACGCTGGTGTTCCTCAACGCGGCCAACGAAACCGTCGCCGTGCCGGTGAAGAAGGTGGCGGTGCCCGGTGCCGGACCGTCGATCACCATCGGGCCGGGGGAGACCGCGTTCGCCGGTGTGCGGTGGGTGGTCGGCGACAAGGCGAACCCGAAGACGTTCGTGGCCACGTCACTGCGGCTGACCCCGCCCGGCAGTACCAAGTCGGTCAACGTACGACTCATCGGGACGGACGGTCAGTCGGGCGGCTACATCGAGTTCGATCTCACGTCGGCCCAGATCGGCACGCTCCAGCCGTCCTCGCAGGGCGTGCTGGTGTTCTGAGCCGTTCGACGGTGTTGGTGTTCGACAATGTCGGCTCTCGCCGATCCACGGACAGCCGACTTCACGGGTAGCGTAAGTCCAGGTTGTTCAGGGACAGGAGGCGTTTCGTGGTCAACGGAAAGCCAGCAACACCGCAACCGACGGACTCGCCGCCCGGGGTCTTCGGTGCGCGGCTCGGTGTCACCGACCGCGAAGAGGCCTGGCAGCGGCTGAGTTCAGAACAGTTCGACGTGGTCGTCATCGGCGGCGGCGTGGTTGGCGTCGGGACGGCGCTGGACGCGGCCACCAGAGGCCTGCGGGTGGCCCTGGTGGAGGCGAGGGACTTCGCGGCCGGCACGTCCAGCAGGTCGAGCAAGCTGTTCCACGGTGGCCTGCGCTACCTGGAGCAACTGGAGTTCGGCCTGGTCAGAGAGGCCCTGCACGAGCGGGAGCTGATGCTCACGCTGCTCGCGCCGCACCTGGTCAAGCCGGTCAGCTTCCTGTATCCGCTGACGCACAGGTTCTGGGAGCGCCCGTACACGGCGACCGGCCTGCTGATGTACGACAAGCTTGGTGGCTCCCGGTCTGTGCCCGGTCAGAAGCACCTGACCAGGGCCGGGGCGCTGCGAATGTTCCCCGCGTTGAAGCGCAGTGCGCTGATCGGCGCCGTCCGTTACTACGACGCGCAGGCCGACGACGCCCGGCACACGCTGACCGTGGCCAGAACCGCCGCCCACTACGGCGCCGTCGTGCGCACGTCGACCCAGGTCACCGGCTTCATCAAGGAGTCGGACCGGGTCTCGGGCGTGCGGATCAAGGACATCGAGGACGGCCGTGAGGCCGAGGTGCTCGGCGGTGTGGTGGTCAACTGCACCGGCGTGTGGACCGACGAGATGCAGCAGTTGTCCGGCAGCAGGGGCCGGTTCCGGGTGCGCGCGAGTAAGGGTGTGCACATCGTGGTGCCGCGCGACCGGATCGTCGCCGAGTCCGGGCTGATCCTGCGCACCGAGAAGTCCGTGCTGTTCGTGATCCCGTGGCGCAACCACTGGATCATCGGCACCACCGACACCGACTGGCACCTCGATCTGGCCCACCCCGCCGCGACCAGGGCGGACATCGACTATCTGCTCGACCACGTGAACTCGGTGCTGGCCACCCCGCTGACGCACGAGGACATCCAGGGCGTCTACGCCGGGCTGCGGCCACTGCTGGCCGGGGAGAGCGAGGAGTCGTCCAAGCTGTCCAGGGAGCACGCGGTGGCCAGGGTGTCGCCGGGCCTGGTGGCCATCGCGGGCGGCAAGTACACGACGTACCGGGTGATGGCAGCCGACGCCGTGGACGCCGCCGGCGCCGAGTTGTCCGGCCGGTTGCAGCCGTCCATCACGGACAAGGTGCCGCTGCTGGGTGCTGACGGGTATCACGCGCTGGTCAACCAGGCCGATCAGTTGGGCGCCAGGTACGGCCTGCATCCCTACCGGATCAGGCACCTGCTGGACCGCTACGGCTCGATGATCCACGAGGTGCTGTCGCTCGCGGAGAACGACGCCGACCTACTCAAGCCGATCCCGGACGCGCCCGACTACTTGCAGGTCGAGGTGGTCTACGGGGCCAGTCACGAGGGTGCGCTGCACCTTGAGGACGTGCTCACGCGGCGGACCAGGATCTCGATCGAGTACCCGCACCGCGGCGTCGACTGCGCCGAGTCGGTGGCCAAGCTGATGGCTGCGGTGCTGGGCTGGGACGACGCGACGGTCGCCGCCGAGGTCAAGGCCTACACGGCGAGGGTGCAGGCGGAGCGGGACTCGCAGAACGAGCCGGACGACGAGAAGGCGGACGCGCGCCGCAGGGAAGCACCGGAGATCCGGCAGGCGCTCAGCCCGGCGTGAGCTGGGTGGGGTTGGGCTGAGCTGAGCCTGGCTGCCCGCCTGAGGGGGTGGGCCGGGGCGAGTCGGCTACCCAGGTGCGCGAGTCGGCTGCGCAGGTGAGCGAGTCGGCTGCGCAGGTGAGCGAGTCGGCTTCCTGCATAGGCGAGTCGGCGTTGTGGGTGGCCGAGCCGACTGTCTGGGCGGCCGAGTCGGCTGTGCCGGTTGGCGAGTCGGCCTCCTGGGTGGGCGAGTCGACGGCTTGGGTGGGCGAATCGACCACGCACGCGGGCGAATCGGCGGTATCGCGAGCCGACGCGTCGGCTTCTGGAGTGGGCGAGTCGGCGGCCTGGGTGGGCGAGTTGGCCGCGCGGGCGGGCGAGTCGGCTGTTAGAGCGGGCGAGTCGGCTTCCGGGGTGGGCGAGTCGGCCGCTCACATTGGTGGTGGGCGGGCCCGAGTTGGGTGGCGCTGGGGCGTGAGTACGGGTCTCGTCGGTCAGCGTTGGCGTTCTTCGCCGGCGGCGGCTGCTATGCCGGCTGACAGGTCCGACAACTGTTGGATCAGCAGCCTGTTGTCGGCCGGCGAGATGGTGCTCCACACCTGGCCGTCGTCGGCTGCCGCGCGCAACTGGAGATAGCGGCCGTAGTCCGTGTCGAAGAAGCCGACCACGTGCTGTGCCCGCCTGCGATGTCCCCACCGGTTGCGGGCCGCCGCGCCGAACTGGCCCTGCCGCCGGATGCCGGTCACCATCGTGCGCAGGATGCTCGCGTCGCGTAGCCGGACGTCGTTGCGGCACAACGCGAATTCGAACGCTTCAGGCGTTGCGGCCGAACCGGCGGCGGCGTCCAGCACCGAACTGCGCACCGTGATCGACTCGCCCGGTCCCGCCGCGACCACGGGCAGCACTGACAGCGCCTCCCTGGCGAGCCCGGTCGCCGGCGCCTCGGACAGCACCAGTCCACGCTTGGACAGCACAGCGAACACCGCATCGTCACCGGTCGCCGCGACCAGCAGCCGCACACCCCTCGTCGCGCCGAACCGGCCGTCGATCTCCCTGCCCGGTTTCTCCAACAGCCGCAACAGGTGTGCCAGCCGATCGTCCACGGACAGCCGGTGCCCCAGGCCACGCTGCTCCAGGGCCTGCCACACCTCGGCGGTCAGCTGCCTGCGCTCGGTAAAGGTCCGACCCGGCGACGGCACCCGCAGTACCAACGGCATCTCGGCCAGCCGCAGGTGTTCCCACAGCACGTCGAACTCCAGCGGCGAGATCGTGATCGGCTCGCCGACCGGTGTCGCACCAAGATCCCGGCCCAACGCACCCGTCACCGGCGCCTCTGGCTCTCGCCGATCACCGGTGGGGCATAGGCCTGCTGGCCGTAGATGTCGTCTGCCTCGATCAGGTACTTCGACTCGTGCACCAGGTCGTCCGGCTCGTCCTCCTGGTCGGGCCGCCGCGCTGCCGGGACCATCGCACCGCCGGCGTACCGCGTGGTGCCGACGGTCGGGCCGGCGTCGTCGGTCGACGACGTTCTGCGGGCGCGGCCAACTGCCGGCGCGACTGGTGCTGCCGACGATGTCGTCGTGCTGCCCGCCTCGGCCACGCCGGATCCGACGGCCGCCGAACCAGCAGCAGCACGCGATGGCGCCCCGGACGGAGTTGTCGGCACGGGAGCAGGAGCGGGAGCAGGTGCCTCGCCACCGGTCGACACGCCGACGGAGCCGGTGGCCGGATCAACTGCGACCGAGCCGGGCGTCTCGGCACCAACAGAGCCGGTCGACGCGGAGCCGGCGGTCGGTTCAACCTCTTCGGAGGGCTCGACCACGGACGTCGGCGCCTTCTCCACCGCCTGGCGCCCGGACCGGGGCGCCGTGGGTTCCTCGATACCCGAGCCGGATGTCGACGAACCACGGCCCGGGGTCCCCGACCGCACGGCATCCGGCACCGGGACCGGCGCCCGCACGACCGGGCCGGTGATCGGCGTGGTGTCCACGACCAACTGGGGCGGTTCGCCGAAGTCGCCGAGGGTGCTGGTGTTGTCGTCGGTGGCGGCCTCGTACTGGGCCATCACCTGGGCCGCCTGCTGCGCCGCGAGCTGGCTGGACATCTCGGCGACCTCGTAGTCGACCTGTGCCGTGACCAGTTGCCCGATCTGGCCCGGCTGCTGCGGGACCGCGACCGGCGCCGGCATGTCGGCCCGGGCCTTGGCCAGCAGGTCGCCCTGCAACTCCGTGCTGATCCGCATCACGTCGGCCGCGGTGGATGCCTGCTGCGCCCACTCACCGAGCGGGCCGAGCGCACCGCGGGCCGTGTCGCCGGCAGCGCCGATCCACGTGGCGCCCGAGCCGGTCACGCCCGCATTGAGCTCCTGCTGGATGTCGGACAGCGCACCGGCCATGCCCGACCAGCGGTCCGCGATCGCGCCTGCCGCTCCGCTGCCCGGGCCGGAGTGCAGCATGTCGTACAGCTCCTGGTGGCTGTAGCCCTGCCACCTGTTGCCCGCTCCGCTGCCCCGGCCCACTGCGGTCAGCCGCCCGTGGCGCCGAACGACGCGGTGTTGTCGGACTCGACGATCTGGTACTCCTGCGCCACCTGCTCCAGGGCGTCGGACGCGGACTTCAGCTGGCGCTGGTAGGCGCGCAGCGCGTCGAGGGCCGAGCCGGGGCCGTCCATGGTGTGCTCGTTGAAGTCACCGGCGGCGTTCTCGCTCACCGGGTCGCCCGCCCACGGACTCACCCTGATCCCGCTCATCGCCAGGTCGATCTGCACGTCGAGCTTGGCCAGTGCCTGGTCGAACACCTTGCGCAGGTGTGGCACGGCATCCCTGTCCACCCGCAGCGTCGCGTGGCCTGTGCTGTTGGACGAGGGCACCGCGACCTCCTCGCATGTGTGGATGTGTGTTCACTCTAGCGACAGCCCGTGAAGGCGGGATGGTCCGACCGTGAACACCGCTCGGGTGGACGAACCGTTCCCCCGAACGGGTCGCCGACCGGTCAGCCGCGCGCCTTCAGGCTGGTGACCGCCGCCTCGGCCACCCGCTGAGCGCCGAGACACAGGGTGTTCTGCGGGATCGGCGGGGTGTTGCCACCGTCCCGGAACAGCACGTCGAGGAACTGGTCCTGACCGGTGTCCACCTCGACGTTGCACGCGTCGTCAAGGCCAGGCGTGCGCACCACGAGGGCGGGCCAGCCGTCCACCCGCACCGGCGCCGTCCGCACCTGCGCCTCGTCGCTGAGCCACACGTCGACACCCATGTCCAGCACCAGCGCGAGCCTGGCCTCCGTGCCGCTGTCCCGACCACGGATGCCGCACGCCTTCGCCTTGTCGAACTCCTCGTCGGTGTACGGGGTCGGCGTGGTGTCCAGGCTGAG
>DASXYT010000347.1:0-9460 GCA_036502345.1 Pseudonocardiaceae bacterium
GCCTTGCTCAAGTCCGTCGGTGGAGCCGAGGTCATGCGCGGCCAGCTTCGTCACCTGTTGGACCAAGCCGAACAGGACAGCGTGACCATCTCGGTCTTGCCCGATTCGCTCGGCGCTCATCCCGGCATGAGCGGAGCTTTCACCGTGTTTGAGTTTGAAGATGATGCCGACCCGGACACGCTCTGGGCGCCTTATGCGACTGATTCCATTCGAATTGAGAAAATGGGCGAAGTTGCTGCAGGCAAGGAAACTTTCAACGACCTGCGCTCGATTGCGATGCCGCCGATTGAGGCGGTTGGTTTCATAGAACGATTGGGTATCGAACGCTATTCAATGTAGCGACGGTAGGAGAGACACTTTTGGCTGGGCGACGCGCTGATAGTCGAATCTATTGTGGGACTGCGCGGAGGGTGATTGAGCCGACTTGGTGGTTGCCTATGGTGGCGTCCAATGTCCAGCAGCCTGGGGTTGGGACTGTTACTACCGTTGGGTATTGGCCGTTGCCGATGGTGGGGAACGTTTGGTTGAACTCTCGGGCCGTGGTGGCTTCGCGACCGTGCACGGCCAACTGCGCCGCCGCGCCGGTCGCCCACCAGAGGATCTTGGCGCTGCCGCCGTCTGACCATCCGCCGTGCGCTGGGATGTCCGGGTTGGCCTGCCGCGCATAGAAGAGCACTGCTACGAACTGGTCGTTGCCGATCCACGGGGTGCCTACCGAGCCCGGTGAGAACCCGCCTACCCCGGCCGGCACATGGTCACGATGCACCGGGCTGACCTTGCAAGCCGGCACAGCTGACGGACTTGACGTGCACGCCGCCGCTCCCAGGGCTGCGGCGGTGATGCTGATCACGAGTCTCCACCGCACGATGACCTCCCGTTTCATCCTGGGGTGCCGAGGTTAGGCCCAGGACGAGGGGAGAGCTGTGCATCCACTGCAGGCCTTGGCGGTGGCTGCCGCCGGCATCGTGGCCGGCGTGCTCAACACCGTGGTCGGTTCGGGCACCTTGATCACGTTCCCGGTGCTGCTCGGTGTCGGCCTTCCGCCGCTCACCGCGAACGTGTCCAACGGTCTCGGGCTCGTGCCTGGCTCGCTGTTGGGCGCTATCGGTTACCGCGATGAACTGGCCGGCCAGGCGCAGCGGGTTCGCAGGCTCGGTGTCGCATCCACGATCGGCGCTGTGATCGGGGCCGTCCTGCTGCTCGTTCTTCCCGCCGACGCCTTCAGTGCTGTTGTTCCGATTCTCATCGTGATCGCGCTCGTCCTGGTCGTCCTGCAGCCTTGGTTGGCGCGCCGGCTGGCTGCCAAGAGAGCGGACGGCACGGACGCAGCACCCAAGGACGGTTGGCTGCTCTTCCTCGGCGTCTTCGCCACCGGCATGTACGGCGGTTACTTCGGGGCCGCTCAGGGCGTGCTGCTGCTCGGCCTGATGGGCGTCGTGCTCACCGAGTCCCTGCAGCGCATCAACGCGATCAAGAACGTGCTGGCCATGCTCGCCAACCTGGCTTCCGGCGTCGTCTTCATCTTCGTCGCCCATATCTCCTGGCTGGCCGTGGTGTTGATCGCCGCCGGGTCCGCGGTTGGCGGTGTGATCGGGGCCAGGGTCGGCAGGAAGCTGCCGCCGGTGGCGCTGCGCGGGCTCATCGTGGTGATTGGTATCGCAGCGCTGGCCAAGCTCTTGCTTACGTAGATCACACACAAATCGGACAACACGTACTGCGACCAACTGTCGGACGCCTGCCCCGATCAGGTCACGGACGTAGCCCGACTGGGGGATGGGTGATACCGGTAGTAGTACATCGTCGCAGGTCGGCCGCCAGCTGGACCTGACCCTGCGTCCACTGGTGTCGACGCATGTCACGCCGTCAGTCGCAGCTGTGTGACGCCATCGAATTGGGTCGATTTGTCCGCTGTGTGCTTGTGCGCAAGGAAACCAAACCTAGGACCAGCCGCTCGATCGGGCTACAGTACGACGGCGATCGCGCGTCAACCTTGTCTCGATGACACAGCGACGTCACAGCGGCTCGACGCGCGATGATCGCCAGGATGCCACGTCGGAGTCGCGTGATCACCAGTCGCGAGACCGGGCGAGGAGGTTGCATGTCTGACGAGCCCCAGCAGGTGGGTGTGGACATGCCGCGACCCTCCGATGATGTGCAAGCGCACAGCCCGCAGGAACCAGTGAGCGCGAAGCCCACCAAGGACGGCGAGACCACCAACCGCGTCACGACCGCGTTCCGTGTCTACTCCATCATCATTCTCGCCATGGGCGCTGCCGCCGCCGGTGTCGTGTGGTGGTGGCTGCCGCTGACCTTCCGCCCCGAACTGCTCTGGGCGGCGCCGCTGCTCGCCGTCGGCTTCGTGCTCGCAGAGCGTCTCGCGGTCAACGTGGACGTCCGCGGCGGAGTCTCCTGGACCATCTCGTTCACCGAGATACCCATGGTGATCGGCCTGCTCACCATGCCTTTCCAGGTCGTGGTCGTCGCCCATGTGGTGGCCGGTGTCGGCACGATGCTCGCCAGACGGGTGGGCGACCGCGTGCTCTACAACGGCGGTGTCTTCCTCATCGAGGCAAGCGGTGCCTTCGCCATCGCACACATCATCAACGGCATGTTCGGCACCAACCCGATGTGGATCGGAGCGTTCGTCGGCGCCATGTTCGGGCCGCTGGCCAGCACATTGCTCGCCGTCGTCGCGGTGCGCGCGCTCGGCAGGCGGATGCGGCTGACCAGCGCCGTCCGCCTCACCGGCCGGGTGCTGGTCGTCGGCCTGCTGAACGCGTCGCTCGGCGTGACCGGCTACGAGGTCATCGTGCACAGCCCGTGGGGCTGGCCGCTGGTCGTGCTGGTCTGCCTCGGCGTGCTCGCCCTCTACTTCGCCTACTCCGGTCTGCTGCGCGAACAACGCGACCTGGAGGCACTGTCCGACGTCAGCCTCACGGTGGCCCGCTCCGGCCAGCAGGTCGCGCGGCCGGCCGTCGGCTTCGATCCGTCCGCTTCCCTGCCGCCCAGCGAGGAATGGCAGGTCATCGCCGAGCGCATCAAGGACCAGGTCGGCGCCCGCAGGGTCGTGCTGCGCCTGTGGCCGGACCCGCGCCAGGAGTTGCACACCGTCGTCGCGGGCGAACCGCTGCCGCCGCACCGGGGTGACCCGCGCGCCGTGCGCGAGGACCCGATGCTGCGGATGGCCGGCACCGGCGTCCGCCAGTTCCGCCTCGCCGACGCCAGTAGTGAGGTGCTGGACGCGCTGGCCGCCCGCGAGGTGAGCGAGGCTCTCGTGGTGCCGTTGCGCGGCGCACATCAGGTACTCGGCGTGCTGGAGGCGCACGACCGGCTCAGTCGCTGGCGTGGTTTCGGCAGGGCTGACGTGCAGATGGTCGGCACCATGGCCAGCCACCTGGCCACCGCCGTGGACAACCGCAGGCTGATGGCCCGCCTGCGGCACGACGCCTACCACGACCCGCTGACCGGCCTGCTCAACCGCGCGGGCTTCCGGGAGACCGCGATCGGCCTGCTGCGGGAGCACCCCACGTCGGTGGTGCTGCGCCTGGACCTCGACGTGCTGTCCACCATCAGCGACGCGCTCGGCTACGCCTGGAGCGACCGCATGGTCGTCGCGGCCGGTCGCAGGCTGCGCGACGAACTCGGCGTCGACGTGCCACTGGCCCGGCTGGAGGCCGGCACCTTCGCGACCCTGCTCATCGACCACACGGAGGAACGGGCCCAGCAGGTCGCCCAACGCCTGCGCGTCGGCCTGTCCGAGCCCTACCCGGTGGAACGGCTCACCGTGGACGCCACCGTGACGGTCGGCTACGTCGCCGCCGACGTCGAGCCGACCGGCGCCATCGACCCGGACGTGGACACCATGCTGCAGCGCGCCGACGTCGCCGTGCGGGCCGCCCGCGCCGACGGGGACACCGTGCGGCGCTACGTGCCGAGCATGGGCCAGATCTTCCTGCGCCGCTTCCAGTTGGTCACCCAGTTCCGGCAGGCCCTGGAGAACGGCGAGGTCTACCTGCACTACCAGCCGAAGGTGGCGCTGCCCAGCCGGCAGATCCTCGGTGTCGAGGCCCTGGTCCGCTGGAACCACCCGGAGTTCGGGCAGTTGCCGCCGGACGAGTTCGTGCCGGCCGTCGAGGCGACCGGCCTGATCGGGGCGCTCACGTCGTTCGTCACCGAGCACGCGCTGACCAAGGTACGCAAGTGGCTGGACAAGGGCATCCGGATGAGCGCCGCGGTGAACCTCTCGGTGCGCAACCTGGAGGACGAGAACTTCCCCGACCTGGTCGCAGAAGCCCTCGCCAGGCACAACGTGCCGCCCGAGTTGTTGACGTTCGAGCTGACCGAGTCCGGCGTCATGTCCGATCCGGAGCGGGCCCTGCCGGTGCTGCGCAGGCTGCACGCCATGGGCGTCGTGCTGGCGGTCGACGACTTCGGCACCGGCTACTCGTCACTGGCCTACCTGCGGCAACTGCCGGTGGACGAGGTCAAGATCGACAAGAGCTTCGTGCTCGGCATGGGCAGCGACCTCGGTGACCTGGCCGTCGTCCGGTCCATCGTCGAACTCGGCCACTCCCTCGGGCTGACCGTGGTCGCCGAGGGCGTCGAGGAGGACGCCGCTCGCGACCAGTTGGTCGAGATGGGCTGTCACGTCGCCCAGGGCTACCTGATCTCGCGGCCGCTGTCCGAGGAGCGACTGGAGGCGTGGCTGCGGGCCAGGACCGTCTCGGTCACCGGTCTGCGCGACGAGACCGTACTCACACTCGTTCACTGACCACCCGATTTCGTGGCAGCGCCAGGTGTTGTGTAGAGTTCTCCTCGCTCGACCCGCCCCCTTAGCTCAGTCGGTAGAGCGTCTCCATGGTAAGGAGAAGGTCTACGGTTCGATTCCGTAAGGGGGCTCCATGACCAGCCACGGTGTACCGTTGTTTGGGACATCGTGGCTGCCGTCATGTGGGGCGGTGTAGCTCAGTCGGTAGAGCAAGCGGCTCATAATCGCTGTGTCGCCGGTTCAAGTCCGGCCACCGCTACCGTTGTGGACGGGGCATAAGCCCAGATCCCCCGGTGTTCTACTGCCGGGGACGTTTGACTAGAGGAAGGTTCCACCGTGGCTGCCACCGACGTGCGACCCAAGATCACGCTGGCGTGCGAAGAGTGCAAGCACCGCAACTACATCACCAAGAAGAACCGGCGCAACGACCCGGACCGCCTGGAGATGAAGAAGTTCTGCCCGAACTGCGGTACGCACCGGCTGCACAAGGAAACGCGCTGACGCGCGACTGATCTTGACCATGAGGCCGTTCCCGATCTCGGGAGCGGCCTCGATGTCGTTGTGCCCCCCGGTCGACTAACCTCGCCGGGTGCCTCTTGACCAGTCGTTCATCGGCCGCACCTACCCCGTCGGGCAACGCTACGAGGTGGGTGTGGAGAAGATCCGCGAGTTCGCCGACGCGATCGGTGACCCCAACCCCGTCTACCGGGACGTGGCGGCCGCGCAGGCCGCCGGGCATCCGACCGTGATCGCACCGCCGACCTTCACCACCATCATCAACCTGCGGATCATCGAGACGATCGTCGCCGACCCCGATCTCGGTCTGGACTGGAGCCGTGTCGTGCAGGGCGAGCAGAGCTTCAGCTATCACCGGCCGATCGTGGCGGGCGACAGCCTGGGCGTGCTGGCCACGATCGACAACGTGATGAATCGGGGTGGCCACGGCTTCATGACCGTGCGAGCCGACATCAGCGACGCGGACGACCAGCCGGTGGCGGTCGTCGCGGCGACCGTCGTGGTCAGGGGGGACGAGGCATGAGCGACCTGCGGAAGTACGCGGACGTGGCCGTCGGGGACGAACTGCCGCCGTTGACCGTCGTCGTCACCAGGGCCGACCTGGTGCGCTACGCGGGCGCCGCGCTGGACTTCAACCCGATCCACTGGAACGAGGCCACGGCTACCGGCGTTGGCCTGCCGAACGTGATCGCACACGGGATGTTGACCATGGCCTACGCGGGCCGCGTGGTCACCGACTGGGCGGGCGATCCGGGCGCCGTGGTGCGCTACGGCACCAAGTTCACCAGGCCGGTCGTGGTGCCGGACGACGGCGTGGGCGCGACGGTGGAGCTCACCGGCAAGGTCACTCACAAGTATGACGAGGACCGGACGGTCCGGGTCGAGATCACGGCCAGGTTCGCTGGTCAGACAGTGCTCGGCCGGCCGAACGCCGTCGTCCGCCTGGCCTAGCCACAGGCGGACGACAGCGCCACGGCCTCAGCGTGCTTCGGCGAACAGGTCGGCCATCCTGGTCACGCCCGTGACCAGGTCGTCGTCGCCAAGCGCGTAGGACAGCCGGAAATAGCCCGGCGTGCCGAACGCCTCGCCGGGCACCACGGCCACGGCTGCGTGTTCGAGCAGGATGCCGGCCAGTTCGTTGCTGTTCTGCGGGCGGGCGCCGCGCAGTTCCTTGCCCAGCAGGCCCTTCACCGACGGGTACGCGTAGAACGCGCCCTCCGGGGTCGGGCACTCCACGCCGGGGATCGCGGACAGCAGGTCCACGATGGTCCTGCGGCGCTTGTCGAAGGCCGCCCGCATCTGCGCCACGGCGTCCAGCGGGCCTGCGACGGCGGCCAGGGCCGCGCGCTGCGCGACGTTGCTGACGTTGCCGCACATGTGCGACTGGAAGTTGGTGGCCGCCTTGATCACGTCGGTCGGGCCCGCCATCCAGCCGACCCGCCAGCCGGTCATCGCGTAGGTCTTGGCGACGCCGTTGAGCACCACGCAGGTGTCGGCGAGCTCGGGCACGGCGACCGGCATGGAGACGGCCTCGACGCCGTCGTAGACCAGGTGCTCGTAAATCTCGTCGGTGACGACCCAGATGCCGTGCTCAACGGCCCAGCGGCCGATCTCCTCGACCAGTTCCCTCGGGTACACGGCACCGGTCGGGTTGGACGGCGAGTTGAACAGCAGCACCTTGGTCTTCGGGGTGCGCGCGGCCTCCAACTGCTCGACCGACACCCGGTAGGCGGTGGACTCGTCCGCGGTCACCTGCACCGGCACACCACCGGCCAGCGTGATCGACTCGGGGTAGGTGGTCCAGTAAGGGGCCAGCAGCAGGACCTCGTCACCGGGGTCGAGCAGGGTGGCGAACACCGAGTACACGGCCTGCTTGCCGCCGTTGGTCACCAGGATCTGGTTCGCGGCGATCTCCAGGCCGGAGTCGCGCAGCGTCTTGGCCGCGATCGCGTCGCGCAGCTCGGGCAGGCCGCCGGCCGCGGTGTAGCCGTGGTTGGCGCGGGCGCCACAGGCTGCCTCGGCCGCCGCCACGACGTAGTCGGGAGTGGGGAAGTCCGGCTCGCCGGCACCGAAGGCGATCACCGGTCGGCCTGCGGCCTTCAGCTCCCTCGCCTTCGCATCCACCGCGAGGGTGGCCGACGGGCTGATGGCGCCGATCCTCGCGGACACTCGGCGGATGCTGGACTGGGTACGGGGGGTCTCGGTTGCCGCCATAAAGCCATCGTCGCAGACCGTGAAACCGTCGTGAGATCCGACCCACAGGCCCGGGAAGCGTTACGAGGACTCGGGTGTCGACTGGGCGATTGGAGCGCACCGTGTCGGGTGCCGTACACTTCGGGACTTGGTACGTGTGACACCTTCCCCGAGCGAGTGGCGGGGCGGATGACATGCGTCCTCATAGGGGTGTAGCTCAACTGGCAGAGCAGCGGTCTCCAAAACCGCAGGTTGCAGGTTCAAGTCCTGTCACCCCTGCGTCAGGCGGAAGGCGAGTGGAGGACGGCGTGACCGAGGACCACGAGCAGGATCGGACGGAGGAGCACGACACTCCGGCCCGTCCGGTCACCGCTGCCGCGCGCCGGGAGCGTCGGGCTTCGGCCCGGGGCGAGACCGGTCCCAAGCGGGGTGTCGAGGACAAGGTGCCGGCGGGCGCCAGGACCCGACGCGGCCGGGCGGCTGCGGAGGCCGAGAGCACGAAGACACTGAGCAAGGAAGCCCAGGGGATCGCGACCCCGAAGCGGAACCGCGCGGAGAAGCAGCCATCGCTGTTCGCCCGCCTGAACCGCTTCGTGCGCGAGGTGATCGCGGAGCTGCGTAAGGTCATCTGGCCGACGCGCAAGCAGCAGATCACCTACACCGTGGTGGTCCTGGTGTTCGTCGCAGTGGTCGTGGCGTTCGTGTCCGGCCTGGACGTGCTCTTCGCCAAGGGCGTGTTCGCGATCTTCGCCTGAGCGATCTGAAGAACTGTTTTACCTCGAAGAAGGGAAGCGAGACCGACTGTGACATCCGAAGACAGCACTGCCGGCGGTCAGCACGCTGATCCGGCCGACGAGGAGCTGTTCGCCGAGCAGCACGATGGCGACTCCGGAGAGGTCGAGTCGGTCGAGGCGTCGGTCAGCACCGAGGAGTCGGACACCGACACCGCCGAGGAGGCAGCTCCCACCGACGCCGACGCGACGGAGGGCGCCGAAGCCGACGCCGCGAGCATCGACGAGGAGCCCGAGGACCCGGCCGCCGAGCTGCGGGCCGCCCTGCGCAGGGCGCCCGGCGAGTGGTACGTGGTGCACTCCTACGCCGGCTACGAGAACAAGGTCAAGACCAACCTGGAGACCCGCATCCAGACCCTCGACATGGAGGACTTCATCTTCCAGGTCGAGGTGCCCACGGAGCAGGTCACCGAGATCAAGAACGGCCAGCGCAAGCAGGTGCAGCGCAAGGTGCTGCCCGGCTACATCCTGGTCCGCATGGAGCTCAACGACCCGTCGTGGAGCGCGGTGCGCAACACCCCTGGCGTCACGGGTTTCGTCGGTGCGACATCGAAACCGTCCCCGCTGACGTTGGACGACGTGTTGAAGTTCCTGCTGCCCCAGGTCGAGCAGGCCAAGGCGCCGGCTGGCGGCAAGGCAACAGCGACGTCGACGGCCAGCAAGCCGACCGTCGAGGTGGACTTCGAGGTCGGCGAGTCGGTCACCGTCATGGACGGCCCGTTCGCCACGCTGCCCGCGACGATCAGCGAGGTCAACGCGGACGGCCAGAAGCTGAAGGTCCTGGTGTCGATCTTCGGTCGGGAGACCCCGGTCGAGTTGTCGTTCACCCAGGTTTCCAAGATCTGACAAACAGCGGTACGTGGGAGAGCCAGCGCTGGCTCGCACCACAGCTGATCCATGAGTGAGGACAGGAAAAAATGAAGCGCAGCAAGGCATATCGGCAGGCGGCTGACCTGATCGACCGTGAGCGGCTGTACTCGCCGCTCGAGGCGGCCGGCCTGGCCAAGGAGACCTCCAAGGTGAAGCTGGACGCGACCGTCGAGGTCGCCATCCGGCTCGGTGTGGACCCGCGCAAGGCGGACCAGATGGTCCGCGGCACGGTGAACCTGCCGCACGGCACCGGCAAGACCGCCCGGGTGATCGTGTTCGCGACCGGTGACAAGGCCGCCGAGGCCGAGGCCGCCGGCGCCGA
>DASXYT010000348.1:0-3549 GCA_036502345.1 Pseudonocardiaceae bacterium
CTGCGTTGCCCGTGGCGTCCGCACGGCCATGGCCGAAACCACCGGCGATGTGCTGGCGTTCCTGCCCGGGGTAGGGGAGATCCAGCGGACGGCCGCCCTGCTCGACGAGCTGACCGTGTTCCCGTTGCACGGCAGGCTTCCGGCCGGTCAACAGGACGCGGTGCTGCGACCGGGTGCGGGCCGCCGGGTTGTGCTGGCCACCGCCGTCGCCGAGTCGAGCCTGACCGTGCCGGGGGTGCGCGCGGTCGTCGACGCGGGACTGGCCAGGGTGCCGAGGATGGATCACCGGCGCGGCCTCGCCGGTTTGGTCACCGTCCGGGTGTCGGCCGCCGTCGCCGAGCAGCGGGCGGGCCGGGCCGGGCGCCAGGCTCCTGGACACGCCTACCGCTGCTGGCTCGAACACGAACAGTCCACGCTGCCGCGCTATCCCGAACCGGAGATCCGCACCACCGACCTGACCCGGCTGGCCCTGGAACTGGCCTGCTGGGGTACGCCGGACGGCAGCGGCCTTGCCTGGTGGGATGCACCGCCTGCCGGTGCGCTGGCTGCCGGACGCGAGGTGCTGACCGCGTTGGGCGCGCTGGACCGAACCGGTGCGGTAACTGAGCGCGGCAGGCGGATCGCCGGGATCGGCCTGCATCCGCGCCTGGCCAGGGCGCTGCTGGACGGTGCGGTCACGGTCGGCGCCACCTCGGCGGCCGAAGTGGTGGCACTGTTGGACGACGACACGCTGGCCAACACTCAGGACGTGGACACCGCGCTGCGCCGGTTGCGCGCCGACGAACGCGGCGACGCGGCTCGGCGCTGGCGCCGTGAGGCGCGCAGGCTCGCCGCCCTGGTCCCGGACCGGCGCGGTTCGTCCACTCCGGACCCGGCCTTGGTCGTGGCGCTGGCCCACCCCGAGCGAGTGGCCAAACGGCGAGCGCCCGGGTCTCCGGTGTACCTGATGGCCGGTGGCACTGCGGCCGAACTGCCCAGCGCCATCGACGCGGAGTGGCTGGCAGTTGCCGACGTCGACCGGGAACCTGGCCGGGCACACGGCCGGATCCGGCTCGCCGCGCAGGCCGACCAGCAGCTGGCCGAACGTGCCGCGCCTGCCCTGCTGTCCACAACGGACGAAGTGTCCTGGACGGATGGTGACGTGCTCGCCCGGCGGGTCGAGCGACTCGGCGTGATCGTGCTGCGCGAGCGGTCGCTGACGCAACCGAACCGCGCCGCGGTACGAGGGGCGCTGATCACCGGGCTGAGCAAGGAAGGTCTCGGCATCCTGCGCTGGAGCGCGGACGCGACCAGACTGCGTGAACGGCTCGCGTTCCTGCATCGGACGATGGGGGAGCCGTGGCCGTCGGTCGAGGACCAGGTGCTGCTGGCGAACGTGGACTCGTGGCTGGAACCCGAGCTGTCCGCCGCGACCAAACGCGCCGACCTGGCCACCATCCCGATTCACCAGGCGCTGTCCCGGCTGCTGCCCTGGCCTGCAGCGACCCGATTCGACGAGTTGGCGCCGGACCGGCTCCTGGTGCCCTCCGG
The DNA here is from genome assembly GCA_036502345.1 of Pseudonocardiaceae bacterium. GTDB lineage: Bacteria > Actinomycetota > Actinomycetes > Mycobacteriales > Pseudonocardiaceae > DATEPR01. Next base: position 1,531 of record DASXYT010000348.1, read on the forward strand.
CGCACGCCTCAAAATCGACTATTCGGCCGATGAACCCGCCCTGCCGGTCCGGGTGCAGGAAGCCTTCGGCTGGACCGACACTCCGCTGATCGCCGATGGACGAGTCCCGGTGGTGCTGCAACTCCTCTCGCCTGCCGGCCGCCCAGTCGCGGTGACCAGCGATCTCGGCTCGTTCTGGCGGGGCGGTTACCGCGAGGTCCGATCCGAACTCCGGGGCCGCTACCCGAAACACGCCTGGCCCGAGGACCCGATCGCGGCCACGCCAACTCGTCGCGTCAAACGCCCCTGAACCATCGCCGTGAACGCGCTACTCCACCGCCTGGATGCGTCTTCCGGTCGAGTCCGGTGCTGCCACCGCGAAGACCGCGCCCAGTACCGGTCCGACGATGCCCAGCGCCAGCGCCAGCGGGACGGTACCTGCCAAGGCCAGCGCTGCCAGTGGGAACAAGCCCGCGCCCAGCCCCCGGCCCGCGTAGTAGCTCAGGTTGCTGCCGGTGGAGCGGATGCGGGTGGGGAAGAACTCGGCCATCCAGACGCCGAGGATGCCGAAGCCGCCCGCAGCGCCCGCGCACATCATCAGGGCCCAGAACGTCGGCTCACCCCAGAAGTGGGTTGTCACGTGAGCGTGTTTGCCCAGCACCAGGATCAGGAACCAGGCGAAGCCAACGATGCCGAACAGGCAGGTGGCGAGGAATGCCCACCTTCTGCGGATCACATCGGACAGTGCGCCCGCGGCGGGGTAGGTGATCGCCGTGACGATCAGGCTGAACAGCACGATCAGGCTGGCCGTGCCGAGCGGTACCTTCTCGGTCTTCACCAGGAACGACGTCAGGTAGGCGATCATCGAGTTGGTGGTCAGGAACATCGCCGAAGCCAGCACGACGAACGCGATCGTGCCGAACGTGTAGCCCTTGCGGAACAGGTCCACCAGCGGAACCTTGCTCCGGCGCAACTCCACGGGTACTCGGCCCGCGGCCAGTTCCCGACGGTAGTGCAGCCACTGCGGCGACTCCGGCAACAGGAACGCGGCCAGCACGCCGATGACGATCGTGATCACGCCGATCACCACGTAGCCCGCTCGCCAGCCCTCGTGCACACCCAGATGGACGGCGCAGAAGTACACGACACCCTCGGTGACGATCTCGCCGACGAAATACATCGACTGGATCGCGCCGCCCATCGCGCCGCGTTTCCTGGTCTGCCAGCATTCGGCGAACATCGAGAACGACAGGCCGAACAGGCCGCCCATGCCGACGCCTGCCAGCAGCCTGGTGAGCAGGAACAGCAGGTAGGTCGGTGCCAGCCCGCCCAGCACCGCCGCGATGCCGAACACGAGCACCGAGCCCGTGTACGTCCACCGCCTGCCGATCAGGTCGCCGAGCCAGCCGCACAGGATCCCACCGGCTATCGAGGCGAAGCCTTGCAGCGTGGACACCTGAATGATCTGGATGGTGGTGACGTGCAGGCTTTCCGAGATGTACGTCAGCGGGTAGCCGACCAGGTTCAGCTCGGCTCCGTCGAAGAGCGTGCCTAGAAACGCGAACACGAGTATCCGGCTCACCGCTGGGCGAATCGTGTGTGGCTGGCCCGTGTCCGTCGTGGTTGCTGATCGTAAGACTGACATCTGGCTCCCTCTCCGGAGCGGGCGATGAAATGATCACTCGGGCAGTTGCCTGCCCTTGGTCTCCGGGCAGAACGGCGCGACGACGAGGCCCAGCAGGTAGATTCCGCCGACCGCGGTGGCCGCGATGCCGTAGCCGCCGAGCCGGGAGATGATGGCGCCCGCCGTGAGCGGGCCGAGGAACGCGACGAACCGGGCCGCGTTGAACACGAACGCCGTACCGGTCGCCCGCAGGTGGGTCGGGTAGAACTCGGGCAGCCACACCGGCATCCACGAGTACTGGCCGAGCGTGAAGAACCCGTTGACCACCAGCACCACCACGATGGCACCGAGGCTGTGTGTCCACAGGAACAGCACCGGTGTGAGCACCAGCGACGCGCCGAAGTACAGCAGCACAG
>DASXYT010000349.1:0-15853 GCA_036502345.1 Pseudonocardiaceae bacterium
ACGAGTACGACCAGACACCAGCCGGATTCGTGCGGGACGTGCACATCACTGTTGTGGATCGACCTTATGGTTCGAGTGGTTGCCCGGCTCGTGGCCGGCCACGACTCGACACGGAGATTGGTTCGTCATTGGCTGAAACAACACAGGTACCGGAGCGGATACTTGCCCAGGTGGTTGATTCCTTGTTCTCGATTCTTGCCGGTTCAACTCGAACCGGTTTGCGCGGTCAGCTGACGCGGCGGTAGCGGATGTGGGTGGTCAGCGGCGAGTGCAGCACCTCGGCGGGTTCGAAGCCGAAGGATTCCACCCCGTCGAAGATGCGCTCGCCCGAACCGAGCAGGACCGGTGCGATGTCGAGGGTGAGCTCGTCGATCACGCCGGCGACCAGTGCCTGTCGGACGGTCGAGGCCCCGCCTGCGATGTCCACGCCGTTGTCCCCGGCGGCCCGGCGCGCCGCGGAGTAGGCCGCGTCGAAGCCATCGGTCACGAAGTGGAAGGTCGTCCCTCCCTCCATCTCGATCGGGTCATGTTCGTGATGGGTCAGCACGAACACCGGCGCGTGATACGGCGGTTCAGCGCCCCACCAGCCGGTCCATTCCGCATCCCAGTTCCCGCGGATCGGGCCGAACATGTTCCGACCCATCACATACGCACCCCGCGGGCGCATGAGCCACCCGGTCGCGACCTCGTCGGCATCGTTGGCTCGCGGGTCGCCGATGTGCCAGCCGTGCAACTCCGGCCCCCGCTTGCCCAGGGGGTTCTCGAGGCTCTGGTCCGGCCCGGCGACGAAGCCGTCCAGCGAGATCGACATGTGGCAGGTGGTGTCCGGCACCTCAAGCCTCCTGAAGTGATTGCGACTTGCAAGCGGTCGTCCGGACGGTAGCAGGTGACCGTCTCCTGACCGGCGACTGACGCGGCCTCCCGTAATCTGGCCGGGTGGCTCTGTCGGAGGACGATGACGAGAAGTCGGAGGCAGCGCACCGCGACGGTGACCGCGCCGACGTCATGGATGATCCGGGCATCGAGGAAACGGCCGAGGAGGAGTCGGGCCGGCAGGACGACAAGCCGGCGAAACCGGTCAGGAAGGGCTCGCTCTGGAAGGAACTGCCCATCCTGATCGTGGTCGCGCTGGTGCTCACGTTCCTGATCCAGACGTTCATCGCCCGGGTCTACGTGATCCCGTCCGGCTCGATGGAGCAGACCCTGCACGGCTGCACCGGCTGCACCGGGGACCGCATCCTGGTCGACAAGCTCACGTTCGACTTCACCGATCCGCGTCCCGGCGACGTGATCGTGTTCAAGGGTCCGACCGGGTGGGACCAGGCCGAGTTCAACGTCGACGAGCCCAGCAACGTCGTGGTCAAGTGGCTGCGCCAGTTCGGCTCGTCGATCGGCATCGGCACCCCGCCCGAGTACGACCTGGTCAAGCGGATCATCGCGGTCGGCGGCCAGACCGTCCAGTGCTGCAACGCCCAGCATCAGCTGCTGGTGGACGGCAAGGCGCTGACCGAGCCCTACGTCTACGTCCTGCCGGGTACCGAGATCGCTGCCTACCAGCCGTTCGGCCCGATCACCATCCCCAAGGGCGACCTGTGGATGGAGGGCGACAGCCGGGGCAACTCGGACGACTCCCGGATCCAGAACGGCGGCGGGCTGCGCGGTGTGGTCCCGGTCAGCGACGTGATCGGGGTCGCCAGGACGATCATCTGGCCGCCGTCGCGCTGGCGGGGCATCGGCGAGACCAACGCGCAGACCACCGCGATCGCGTCCGCGCCGGCCTGGGAGCGGGGCGCTCCGTCGGGTGTCGGGTTCGCGGCCGCGTTTCCCATGTTGTGGTTGGGCAAACGGACCCGGCGCGGTCTGCGCGCCGGCTACACCTTGGCCCGCGACCGGGTGCGCCGGTAGCTCATGGCTTTTCGAAGAAGTGGTGCCGGCCCAGGGTGTCGCGGACCAGCCGTTCGTCGATGGCGTAGTCCGGTGTGCTCCAGGTCAGCGGCGCGGTGGCCAGGCGGACCAATCGGCCGGTGGCCACGGTCGTCGTGAATTCGGGCGGTAGGGCGGCGAAGCGCTCCGCCCCGATGCGTTCCGTGTAGGCAGCGCCGAAGAAGTTGAGCCAGAACACGCCCGGCAGGTATCGGCCGAAGTCCCGGCCGATCGCCTCGATGCGGGGTGATTGGCTCATCACCTTGGCCCAGTACTCGGCCGGATGCTCGGCGTGGCCCCACGCCGGGGCCAGCCGCGCACACAGGGCTTCGAACATCTCGGCGAGCCACTGGGTGCCGGGTCGGCCGGCCACACTCGGCCGACGTACCTGGAGGGCGATCCGATTGCCCAACAGTTTCCGTGTGCCCATCGGGCTGAGCACCAACTCGTCGACCGACACGATGACAACCAGTTCCGGCCCGGCACCCCGCAACTCGGCCGATCCGCTCATCCGTTCGAACTGGCCGGCGCCGTGTTCGGCGACCAACCGCTGGTAGGTCGCACCGCGCTCGCCCACGGCCGCGAGCACCGCACGGCCGAGCGCGGCCGGATCGGCGGGATCGATCGGTCGCTGGTCGCGCGGACCACGCCACACCCGCAGCCGGGTGGACCACTTCGGTGCCAGGCGGACCAGTTCCTCCTGGAGGACCGCGAGATCGGTGTCGCTCAGGAGGCGATCGAACACGATCTCGGCGTCCAGGTCCGCCTGGCCGAACTCCGGGTTCATAGGGGGCTGATTATCACCTGGCCGGCCTTGATCCAGTTGGCCAACTCGCCGGTGGCCGGCAACTTGGCGTTGGTGAAGATCTCCAGCGGCACACCTCGGCCCTGCGCGTAGGTGACCAGGTCACGCAACTGCGGTGTGACCGACAGCTCCTGGACCGCCTTCACCTCGACCACGGTGCCCCGTGCGGCGATGGTGGCGGCCGGGTTGAAGTCGGGTACCCGGTAGCCGCCCGGTCCGGTGCCCGGCACCGTGACCCGGCCTTCGCCCGCGTTGCGCGCGATGCCGATCCGCGATGCCACGCTCTCCTCGGCGGCCACGCCGGAGCGGGCCAGTGCGGCGCCGGTCTGCGAGCCGCTGCTGATCTCCGACGTGGTGACTATCGGCGCCGTCTGCGCCGCACCGGCCAGGACCGACGTGCCGAGCGAACCGGCGACCGAGACGCCGTTGTCGATCAGATCAGCGGTCGGCTTGCTGACCCCGGCGCTCTGGATCGCCTGGCTGGTCAGAGAACTCTCGTCGTCACCGGAGATGATCTGCCGCAGGCCCGTGCTCGCGACATCGGCGCCGTGCACGAACACCACCGCGCCGGCCACCGCGCCGACCCCGGTCCACGAGGTGGCCGCGCCACCGGCCGCTCCGGCCGCGGACTCCGCGACGCCACCGACCAGCTTCAGCCCGCCGACGACGCGGTTCCAGGTGCTCTCGCCGTCCGGGTCGGTCAGCCGGATCGGGTTGTCCGACGCGTAGGTGTAGGAGTCCAGGTTGAACGGCTGGAACACACCGTCGTTCGGCGCGGCGTCCAGGTACGAGCTCGTGTCCGGATCAGGGCTCTGCCACAGGTTCGTCCTGGGGTCGTAGTACCGGGCGCCGTAGTAGTACAGGCCGTTCCGGTCGAGTTCCTTCCCGTTGTAGTCGAGGGGTACCGGCGTGGGTTCCGCCGGATTCTCATCGATCCACGTCTCGCCGCCTGCGAAGTATTCCAGGTGCTCGGTCAACTGGCCGTCCTCGTCGGTGACGTAGCTCGTCGAGCCCAGTTGATCGTCGCTGAAGTAGAACTCCTTGTTCTCGAAGGACGAGGCCGACCCGACGGTCTTGGTCAGCAGCCGGGTGTCGCCGACGAAGATCTGCTTGAACGCGTTGCCGGTGCGTTCGCTGTAGAACTGGTTCGGATAGATGCTGACCGGGCCTTCGTCCTTGACCACGCGGTTGCCGTCGCCGTCGTAGACGTACCGGGCAGTGGGGCTCTGGCCGGGGTTGTCGCACGCGCTCGGGTCCTGTGCCACGATCCGGTCAGCCGGACCGCTCTCCTGGGTGCAGGCGAGCCGGTCCTCCTCGTCCCACACCATCTGGTCGCGTTGGCTGGGTTGCTCGGTGTCGACGCTGTCGATCTGGTTGCCGTCGGCATCGAACTTCTTGGCCAGCGGGCCGACCTTCGTCGCCGCATGCGGCTGCGCGCCGGCGTATCCGTAGTCGTAGGAGTAAGTGGTGTCTTGCTGTACCTGGACATTGCCGGCCGGCTTGACCTGCGCGGCGAGCGACACACCGGGGTCCGGTGCGCTGGGCTGGTCCATGCCGGCAGGGGTCGGCGCGGCGTCCGATGTGGACGGTTCGGCGGCGGTGAGCGCGGACGTGGCGGACGCGGCCGCCAATGTCAACCGGCCGTTGCCCGGGATGTTCGTGATCTGTTCCTGTTGGTCCTTGGACACCGTGTCGTTGATCGAGTCGTACGTCAGGTTCAGGACGTAACTGTCGATCTTGTTGGGCGCGGTCTGGTCCTGGCCCTGTGCCGAGGTCAGCCGGTACAGGTCGTCGTAGGTGTAGGTCTGGGTGCTCGGACCGCCGATCGGCCGCCCGGTGGGCACCGGTACGCTGTTGGCCTCCTGCAGGATGTTGCCGACCTTGTCGTAGGTGTAGCTGACGTTCTGGAACTGGCCTGCGGCAGGCGACTGCGACTGCAGGTTGGCCAGTTCGCGGTCGGCCGGGTCGTAGGCGTACTTGGTCTGCACGCCGTTGCCGGTCTGCATGAACAGCCGCTGGTCGAACTTGTCGTAGTCCAGCCGGGCCAGGTAGCTGTAGTGGAACGACCCCTTCACGCCGGAGGCCGAGTCGACCTGGCCGCCGGAGTCGTACCCGTAGGTCAGCACCTCACCGTCCGGGTACGTCATCTGGAGCATCCGGTTGAACGCGTCGAACCGGTAGGACGTGGTGAAGGTCTTGGGCGGACCGTTGATGGCGGTGACCGTCCTGGTCTCGCTGGTCAGTTCGCCGAGTGGGCCGTAGGAGCGGTCCACCGTGCCGGCGGCGTCCTTGATGTGCACGACACGGTCGGCGCTGTTGTTCGGTGCGCCAGGTGCGCCGTAGGTGTACGTGACGTCGTTGGCGGTGAATGTCGGGTAGCGAATGTCGGAGAGGCGGTTGAAGTCGTAGTCGTACCGGATCGCCTTGCCCCCGGCGTGCAGTGTGGCCGTGATCTTGGCCACGACGTTGCTGGCCAGGTCGTAGTCGGTCTCGGTGCGGCCGCTGTCCGGGCTGTCCACGATGGTGCGGCGGCCCAGGTTGTCGTAGGCGGAGGTCGTCGTGTTGCCGTGGTCGTCGACCACGGACGTCAACTGGCCCAGCGCGTCGTAGCCGTAGCTGGTCCAGATCACCGGCTGGTTGGCGGCCGGGTCGAACTCCTGGACCGACGTGGTCAGTTTGCGGACGTCGGCGAACGTGTTGCGGTGCTTGCCGTTGGCGTCGGTCGCCGTCGTCTCGAACCGGGTCGTGCCGGAGCGGTCGGTGCCGAAGCCGTAGGACAGCGTGGCCGTCGCGCCGTTCGGGATCACCGTCTTGGTGGTCCGGTCCAGGATGTCGTAGGACAGCTGCGTCGGTGCCACAGAGTCGAACGTCTCGTTGAACGTCGTGTTGTCCGGACCCTTGGGCTCGGTGATCGGGTAGTACTGGGCGACGGTGCGTCCGACGAAGTCGAACACGGTCCGGCCGGACACCGTCATCACGTCCTGCGCCGTGGTACCGGCTGTCGGTGCGACCGCGGCGTCCTTCTTGGTCTGCAGCGTCCGCTTGAGACCGTCGATGAACATGATCGTGTCGATCGTGTCCGGCCGTACACCGTCCGCGGCCCGGTCCACGTGCCGGGTCACCGCGTACGGAACGGCGGCCTCCGGGTGGTACTCGAAGGTGATCGTGGGCCGGTTCTCCGCCAGCTCGTACGGGCTGGTCACCGACGACAGCCTGCCGTCGGCATCATAGGTCAGCCGAAGCTGCTGGTTGTTCTCGTCGGTCGTCGTCGTGGGCAGCCCGAACCGCAGGTCGTGCGCCGTGGTGGAGCGGTACCCGAAGCTGTCGGTGACCGACTCGATGTGCACGTCGACGACATTGTCGTAGGTGTAGTCGAGCCGGTAGCGCTGGCCGGTCGCGTTCGACGGATCGGTCACCGACCGGAGGTTGCCGTTCGGGAAGTACGTGAGATCGGTGACCGCGGCGCTGCCGTCGGCAAGGAACTCGCGCACTTCGACCACATCCGCAGTCGTACAGTCGACTGTGGACTCGGTGTGGCGCAGCAGGGTGCCGGACGCGGTCGCCCGCACGTCGACCCGGTCGGGCAGGCCGACGATGCCGCGCGCGACGCACGCCGGATCGGCCGACGAGTAGCCGGTGTCCGTCTCCACGTCGTCAGCTGTGCCGTCGTCGCCGGCGTCGAACTGCCGGGTGACGTTGCCGACGTCGTCGTAGGCCAACTCGGTGTGCGTCGTCTTGCCGGGGTCGGGCCGGCCCTCGTAGAACAGCTTGTCCGTCCGGACCAGTTGGGGGAACACCGTCGCCGTGGTACTGGCCGGGTCGGCAGTGCCATCGGTGGCCACGTCACGCAGGTCGTACGTGTTGTCGGTTTCCAGGAATGGATGCCCGGCACCGTCCGCGGTCACCTCGCGGGCGAGCAGACCACGGGTGTAGAAACTGTCGACGCGGTAGTTGTCGGTGGTGGTCCGGTAGATCGCGTCGTCCGACCCGTGGTCGCGCTGCTCGGCGGTCACCGTGCGGTAGCCGTAGAACTCCCGTTCCAGCCGGTTGTAGGTGCCGCCGCTGTAGCGGAACGTGGTGACCTGCGTGTCCTGGCCGTCGCCGGGATGCCCGTCGTAGACCGACGAGCGCGACAGCACATAGCGGGACTGTGGCGAGTCGGTGGTGTTGCCGTCCCTGGAGTAGTCCAGGTCGATCCGGGCGCCCAGCGGCCGGGACACCGACCGCAGCAGGTTGGTCCGCCCCGTCCGGTTGGCCGCGACGATCAGCTCGTTGTCCTTCGTGGACTTCACGTGGTCGACGACGCCGTCGCCGTTCACGTCGCGCAGCGCCGTTTCGGTGCGTCCGATGCCGGTGGACGTGTCAGCGCCGGGGTTGAACACGACGCAGCCGAACACGAAGCAGAAGCCGAACGTGAAGTACGCACCGCCGCCCAGCGACGCGGTCGCGTCCGAGCTGATCCCGGACAGGCTGCCGTGGAACGGCACCGGCGGGGCGAATCCGCTGCCGGTGTTGATCCCGACCAGCAGCGTGCCACTGCTGTCATCGGACACGCGGTCGACCAGGCCGTCCCCGTTCATGTCCATCAGCGTGGCGTTCGTCGTCGACGTGCCGCTCATGGCGGAGACGCCACCGGCGAAGCCGTAGAAGTTGGTGTTGAACCCGAGGTTCACGCCGGTGTTGTCGGTGACACCGGAGTTGACCGGGCCGGCACCCCACGGTTCCCGCGCGGCGAACGAGTAGCCGAGGTTCAGGGCCACGTCACCGTTGTCGAACACCTTGTCCGGCAACCCGTCCGCGTTGATGTCGATCAGGTCGAAGTTGGTGTCCGACTGGCCGCCGCCGAGGCTGCCGCCGATCCCGAGCGCCGGCATCTCCAGCCCGGACTCGGCGGTGTTCGCGGTCTTGTTGCCCGACGGTGCGTCCTGGCCGCGGGCGGTGGCGCTGGTCCTGGCCGGGCTGCCGGCACCGGCGGACACGTTGAACGCCGTCGACGCGGACTGCCGGACGTCGCTGTCCAGGCTGCCCCGCGTGTTGCCGAGGCCGCCGGACATGTTCGAGTACTGCACGCCCGCTGAGCCGACCACGTCCGGGAACCGGTCCCCGTTGAGGTCGAGGAAATCCAGTTGGCCGGTCGTGGTGCCGGTGGCGGCGCTACCGCCCGCCTCGATCGGTACACCCGGGATGCCGGCGCCCAGGGTGGTGGAGATCTGGTTGGTCTGGCCGATCCTGGGCACGGCGGTGGCGCCCGCGAACTGCGAGTCGCTGGGTTCGGAGATGTCGGCCATGCCCAGCCGGGAACTGGACGCGCCGTCCGCGGTCACCCAGAGGTCGTCGCCGGGGCCTGCCCAGCGGCCGGTCGACGGCTGCGGCGCGAACACGGTGATCTTCGGCTGGTTCACCTGCGGGTTCGCGGTGAAGCCGGGGACGTCGGCCGGGGTCGGGCCGGTGGGCAACTGGCCGCGGAAGTCCTGGTCCAGCGTCAGATCGCTCTGCACGATCGGTGCGGTGGCGCGATCCCGGTTGCCCTGGTAGCCGATCGCGCCCCAGCCCCGGTACGGCTGTGCGAACGCGCCCTGGGCCACCGAAGCGTGCAGCGCGCTGGGCACCGTCGTCGACGCGTTGCCGTCGAAGCCGACCGACACCGACTGGCTGGTCAGCGCGGTGGGCAGGGTGGTGTCCAGCGTGGAGAAGTCGAAGTACAGGTGGTCGCCCGCGGTGACCGGTACGGTCATGGCCAACGAATCCGGTGACGGCACCTTGCCGCCGGTGATGTCGATCTCCTTCTTCGCGACCAGCTCGCCGGGACGTTTCACCGTGAACACCAGCTTGGTGTCCGGTGTGGACGATCCGAAGTCGAACGCGATGTCGGGGACCACGGTGAGGTCGCCGGTCTGTGTGGCGGTGTATGCCTCCTGCGGCGCGGTGAGCGTCGTCGCCGGGTACATGTCGAGGTCGTACGGCGGGTCGATGGTCAGCGTCGGGTTGCCGTTGGCGTCGACGACGGTGTTCACGCCCTGCGCGGACGTGTAGAAGGCGTGCGGCGTCCAACTCAGGGTGCCTGCGTCGATCGGCGAGTCCACCTTCAGCCGCCAGGACAGCGTGTCCTGCGCCGTGACCGGGATGTCCAGGTTCACCGGCGCCGTCCCGGCCGAGCCGCCGGGCAGCACCTGGCTGTACACGTCCGTACCGTTGCGGCTGATCACGACAGTGACGTCGTCGCTGGTCGGGCTGCTCTTGGTGACGTCGCCGGACAGGTGCAGCGTGCCGGTCAGCGGCACGGTCACCGACGACGGCCTGCCACCGAGGGTGAAGTCGCGCGACGCCTGGAACTTGTCGTTGTCCAGCCCGTTGACGTCGGTGCTGGGTGGCACGCCGACGTAGGTGACGGTCGGATCCCAGGCGACCTGGTCGTTGTCGCCGTTCAGCACGGACTGGACACGGAAGTACAGGGCGTCGCCCTTGTGCACGGGTACCGCGTCGACGCCGGTCGGACCGAACCCGACGGAGTCGCTGGGCCCGATCCGCTGCGCCCACAACTCGGTGTCGTTGTGCTGGATGGTCACCCGTACGCCGTCGGAGTTGGGGTCGGCAACGCGCTGCGGAGCGTCCTGGACCAGTCGCACCAGACCGTCCACCCGGACGGTCCCGTCGTAGGGCGCTACCCACCGACGCACGCTGTCCATCAGCGGGAACATGTCCTGCCGCTGCTGGAACTGTGCGGTCTGGTCGCCGACGAGGGTGCCGCTCACGGTGCCGGTGCCGATCGGCACCGGGGTGTCCGCGCTGTTCGCGGTGTAGGTCGGATGACCGTCGGCGTCGAGGTGGCCGAACAGCACCTGGCCGTTGGTCACCAGATCGGTGATGCCGTCACCGTTGACGTCGGAGAAGTACTCGTCCGACGTGGTCGTCGTGGACACGTCGTCCAGTTGGGCGGCCACGCCGAAGTAGGACTCGATGCCGACCGTGCCGGACGAGGTGGTCTCCGAGGAGATGCCGGGCAGGTTGTTCAGCGGGATCGCGTCGCCGAAGGCAGGCTGGCCGTTCGGGCCGTCCAGGTTCGGGCGGTAGAAGATCTTGCCGCCCGAGCGGAAGACCTTGTCCGGCAGGTTGTCGCCGTTCACGTCGATCAGCGCGAGCAGGCCGTCGGACGAGCCCGAGTCGAAGCCCACCTTGGCACCGGCCGAGCCCGTCTTGCTGGGGAGCGTCGGGTTGAAACCGACGTAGAGATGCCCGCCCGCGGAGGTCGTCGTGCTGGCGGACAACGCGCCCGCCTCCCCGTCGCCGGTGGGCAGCGCGACACCGAGATGGTCGTCGGGCACCGACCACGAGGTCGTCGGGCCGAACGCGTCGTAGGTGCCGGAGGAGTCCTGGATGTCGTTGTAGTAGTCGAACGTGTGCGTGTTGAACGGCGTGTTGTCCGCACCGAACTGCGTGATCGACGCCAGCAGGGTCTTGTCGAACGCGCCGGTGCGGTAGTTCAACTCGTAGGCACGGACGAGTTGGTCGCCGAGCTTCACCTCGACCCGGCGCAGCAGGTCCGCGGTGACCTTCTTGAACCCGTACCGCGCGTCGATCTGGACATCCGGCCTGCGCGGCTCACTGCGGTCCCGATCACGGATGAACGTCACCGAGTACTGGCCCTCGGTGGTGCCCGACCCGGTGTAGGTGATCTGCTGCGGGTAGAGGTTGACACCCGCCACCGACGAGTTGGCGACACCACCGTCGGACACGCGGACGTTGTGGTAGCGCATGAAGTTGTCGTTGGGGTCCCGCATCTCGCGCAACGCCCACTCCGCGATGTCGCCGTCCGCGTTGGTAAGCGTGTCCTGTGCGGTCGGGCCGACGGTGTCCGGCGCGCCACCGTAGAAGGACCGGTTCCCACTCTTGTCCGTGATCTCCCACCAGTAGTTCGTCGGACCGGTGCCGTGGCGGACGATCCGGCGGAACTGGCTCTCCACCCGGGTGTGGAAGACCTTCTCCGCCGTCCGTGCGGGCGGCTGCACCCGATTGACCTCCGGGGTCAACTGTTCCCCGTCGAGCAGGTAGTTCTCGGTCTCGGTGTTGGTGTCGTAACGAGGGACGCCCCATCTGGTGTCCACGGTGATCGCCGAAGTGGGCAGATCCCAGCCGACGCCGAGCCAGCCGTCGCCACCCGCCGAGCTGTACCGGACGGCCAGTTGCGGTTGGACCTTGTTCCGGCCGGCTGGCACCTCGATCGGATACGTCAGCCGGGCCTCACCCTGGTTGTTCGCGGTCGGCGCCTCGATCAGGTTCACCGAGGAACCAGGATCGGCGACCTGGATGTCCTTCATCTCGTTCGGGTTGAACGAGGCACCCTCAGGATGCTCGGGCACGGTCACCGAATCGCTACCGGCGGCGGAAAGGGGGAATATTGGTCCAACCCGCTCGCCCGGGACCAATCCGGCACAGATGAGGGCCAGCACCGCCAGCAGGCCCAACCAACGCCGCCGTGCGGGCGTCATGAACCGAAACGCGGATCGGATGACCATGGCGGCCTCTCCCTCGTTGGATGGCTGGCCACACCATCGAGGTTTTCACAGGAAACGTTAACATTGCCGGTGTGCATCACCCGTTTGCTCCGACGATTCAGTTGGTTGACGCCGGACGGCCGACAACCGGCCAACGAATCGTGCAGCGAATGGTCGAGTTCGGTGGGGGAGTCCGGCTCGGCCCCGCGCGGGGAATTCGTTTCACATGGTTGGGAAAGGCGCAGAAATTGTTGGCCACGCATTTATTCCGGATGGTCGATTTCTCGGTGGCAGGATCCCGTTGATTGTTGATCGTCCTCACGGAGAGTCGTTGGCGCGCAACGACTCCGCGGTCACAGTGTGTGCCCGCACTAGGCCAATCGTTTGACGTGTTGACTCAAATGGGAATGTGCAGGCCAACCGGGGTATCCGAGGTCATGGCTGCCTCGAACCGACCGACGCCGACGCGTCCCGCCTGATCGACCCAGCCTGACCTGACCGGTGAAGAGGAGGCTGCTGCCATGTCGCGCTGCGTGAACCACGGTAAGCGAACCACGTCGACGGCTGTCGGCCGACTGATCATCCACTGCTGCACGACGTGTGACGTGGTCGTGGCCACCACGACCAAGCCCGCCAAGGCTGTCGCTAGGCGCTGATCCGCGTGATCGCGTCGAGGACCAGGTCCCAGAACCGGGGCACGTCCAACGTGGTCGCCACGAGAGTGTTCGGTCGCTGCCCGTAGGCGTTGCCGAAGTCGGTTACCGTCATGCCCGACGTCCACCGGCCCTGTGTCTCCACGGCGACGAACGCCTCCCGCACCGCCATGATCTCGGGTGCGATCACCCGCGCCACCGCACACGGATCGTGCACCGGCGGCGCCGGCATGCCCTGGTCGTTCCGGTAGGTGTCGCGGAAGAACACGAGCAGGTCGCGCAGTACCAGCGCCAGTGGCGTGCCGACCGCGCCGATCCGCTCCAGCACGTCCGGCGTGGCCAGCGCCTGGTGGGTGAGGTCCAGTCCGACCATCGTCACCGGCCACCCCGCGCCGAACACGATCGCGGCGGCCTCGGGGTCGACGCCGATGTTGAACTCGGCGGCGGGCGTGATGTTGCCCCGCGTGTACGCCCCGCCCATCAGCACGACCTCACGCACCATCGGCACGATACGCGGCTCCCTGCGCAGTGCGACCGCGATGTTGGTCAGCGGCCCGGTGGGCACCAGCGTGATCTCGCCCGGCTCCGCGGCGAGCACCGTCTCGATGATCACGTCGACCCCGTGCCGGGGATCGAGCGGCACGGTGGGTTCGGGCAGCGCGGCGCCGTCCAACCCCGACTCGCCGTGGATCTGTCCCGCCACGACCTGTTCCCGCAGCAACGGTCGGTCACATCCGGCCGCGATCGGCACGCCCGTGATCCCGGCCAGGGTGGCTACCGAGCGTGCGTTCCGGGTGACCTTGGCCAGCGTCTGGTTGCCGGCCACGGTGGTCACGGCGGCCAGTTCGATCTCTGGGCTGCCGTGCGCGAGCACCAGCGCGAAGGCGTCGTCGTGGCCTGGGTCGCAGTCGAGGATGATCCGGCGTGCCATTCCTCGATCCTGCCCTGTCCCGAGCGTTGAGACGCTTCAGCCGGCCGGGACCGACTTGCTCATCACGCAGTTGCCCTTGCCCTTGGGTCGGTCATAGCTGAACCCGAGTTTTTCGTACATGCTGCGGGTGGCGTTGTAGAGGAAGGACGCGGAGGGCCTCTTGCCCGGGGCCAGGTCGTGTGGGTAGGACTCGACAAGACCGCCGCCCGCCGCACCGATCAGCTCCAGCGCACCCCGAACGGCGACTGCTGCCATCCCCTTGCGCCGGTACCTGCGGTCCACGAACAGACACGTGATCCGGTAGTCCGGCATCCGGACGACGCCCTGTTCCCACTGTTTGCGGTGGTGGATGTTGGGCAGTTCCTCGACCGTCCCGTACTCACACCAGGCGACCGCGACGTCACCGTCGAACACCAGTGCGGCGTGCGCGCGGCCCTCGTCGACGAGGCGCCGCTTGAACGCACGGTTGCCGATCTCCTTGCGTTCGGGACAGTCCGGATAGAGATGGAACCAGGTGCACCAGCACCCGCCCCACACGCCGTTGTGCCGCTCGGCGAGATCCGCGAACGCGTCCCACGTCAGCGGACCGAGCGGTTCGATCCGGTAGCCGTCCGGACCCGCCTCCACTGTGCTCATGCGGTCAACATAGAGGTAGTTGCGGACGATCGACGGCCGGAATTCCAGCCGGTCGTCGAGCGGGCTGCCTCGCGAACCGGTGATCGCTCGTGATCGCCGCACCAGCCGCGTCGGGCTGGGTACCCCGTCGGGTATGGACGTCGTCGTTGTGGGCCAGGTGGCCAGGGATCTCGTGCTGCTCGTGGACGACCTGCCCGAACCCGGCAGTTCGGTGTCGGTGCGGGAGCGGGAGGAGACGCTGGGCGGCAAGGGTGCCAATCAGGCGGTGTCGTTGGCCCAGTTGGGTGCTTCGGTGGCCCTGGTGGGCGTCGTCGGTGACGACACGGAGGCCGACCGGGTGCTGGACCGGGCACGGTCGGACGGCATCGACGTCCACGGGGTGATCCACAGGCCGAACACCCGGACCGGGTTGATCGTGGACGTGGTGGACGCCGAAGCGCGGTGGCGGTACTTCGAGGACCTGCCGTCGGGTGTGCTGCTCACCGAGGAGGACGTCACTGCCCAGTCGGACCTGTTGCTCGCGGCGAGCGCGGTGCTGGTGCAACTCCAGCAGCCCATCGCGGCGGCGGCAACTGCCGCCCGGGCGGGGCACACCGTCGGCAACCTCGTCGTGCTGGATGGCGCTCCCGCCGACCGCGACGCGCTGGATGGCCTGCTGGCGTGCGCGGATGTCGTGCGTGCGGATGAGCGGGAGACCGAACTGTTGGCCGGTGGACCGGTGCCGGACGTACCGGCCGGGCTGCGGGCCGGTCGGATGCTGCTGGACAAGGGGCCCCGCCTGGTCGCTCTGTCGGTCGGCGATGCCGGCAACGTGTTCGTCTGGCCGGAGGGCGAGGTCGTCGTGCCGCTGGCCGACGTCGAGGTGGTGGACACCACGGGCGCAGGCGACGCGTTCACGGCCGCACTGACACTTGCGCTGCTGCGGGGCGCCGAACCGGATGCCGCAGCCCACGCGGCGACAGCCGCCGCGGCTGCCACGATCGGGCACGCCGGTGGGCGGCCACGGCTCACACCGGCGATCGTCGGCGGTTAGACCTGGACAGCTCACCGGGCGGTTGGGCGTGGCCATGTGTGTCGAGAATGCTCGGTGGGTAAGCCCAGAAGATGTGGCAACGACTGAAGCGATGGTTCACGGGCCGAACGAAGGCCCAGCAGGCGGGTCAGGAAGCCGACGTGCGGTACGACCCCGCACAGCCGCCCAACGCCACGTCATCGGTTGGTATGGCGTCCGGCGACGATGGCGGTTACGCGGGAGAGACCGGCGCCGAACGACGCGCCGAGCAAGGCCACTGACCGAGCGGAGGAGGGCATCATGCCTGTGTACGAGAAGTCCGTGGACGTCGCCGTCCCGGTTCGCGTCGCGTACGACCAATGGACGCAGTTCGAGAACTTCCCGAGGTTCATGTCCGGTGTGGACCAGATCACCCAGGAAACGCCCACCAGGACACACTGGGTGACGTCGGTCGGCGGTGTGCGGCGCGAGTTCGACGCGACGATCACCGAGCAGCAGCCGGACGAACGGGTCGCGTGGCGTGCCGACAACGGCCCCACGCAGGCCGGAGTGGTGACCTTCCACCGGCTCAGCAACGAGACCACGCGCGTCCACCTGCAACTGGAACTGGAACCGGAGGGCCTCGCGGAGCGGGCCGGCACGGTGACCGGTGTGGTCGGCCGCAGCCTGCAGGGTGATCTGGTGCGGTTCAAGGAGTTCGTCGAGGCGATCGGGGAGCAGACCGGCGGCTGGCGCGGCACAGTCGAGCCCCAGCCACAGGACAACCAGGCTGTCGGACACACGCCGGGACGTCCGCGGCAGTGAGAGGTCTGGGTCACGCTCGTGCCGAGCGTGGCCCAGACTGCTTGGCCGGTAGGGGAAGCGGCGCGACCACGGGAAGTGTTCGTCAGCTGTCGAGGTCGGACTTGCGTACCCAGGAACGATCACCGAAAGCTCGCGCGGCGGTCCACATGAGCAGACCGAGGCCGAGTATCGCGAGAAACGCGTGCAGCCAGTCGTTCGCCGGATCCGCGAACCAGTTGACCGCACCGGCGCCCACGATGAACATGACGCCGTAACCGACCGCCTGTAGCGCTGTCGCGCGCAAGGCCCAACTGTGGCTGAGGGTGCCGACCAGCGCCAGCACCACCGTGGCCAGCAGCACGATCGCGTGTTGCCATGTGAAGTGGAACCACAGCACCGGCGCACCGGACGGCCCGTTGCCTTGTTGTGTCAGAGCGGCGATCAGTCCCCACAGTCCCAAGGCGGTCAGTAGCACCGCCTCGATGACCAGGACCATCCGCACGCCCGCGAGCGCTGCCGGGTCCGGGTCGACAGGCACCAGGTCGCTGCCGGGCACCGGGCTTTTCGTGGTCATGGCACTGGCCAGGTCGTTGGTGGGTGTCGGCGCCTGCTGGGCCG
>DASXYT010000350.1:0-11325 GCA_036502345.1 Pseudonocardiaceae bacterium
GCCGGACGCGCTCGGCCACCCGCTCGGGGCCGCCGTGCACGACGAGGGCGTCGACCAGTTGGTCATCGGCGAGGTCCAGCAGCGCGCGCCGGTTGGGCAGTAGGTCCGGGACCACGGCCTCGGCCCGATCCCGGTCGGCGACAACTACCTGTGCCACGGCCAGCAGGCCGTCCGGCCCCAGGATTTCCCTTGCCTGCTCGGTGTGCCGCACCGGCATGCCCAGCGGTAGCGCGCCGGCCGCACGTTCCGCCGCGAGGGCGAGCATCCTCGGGCCGAGCGCGCCGAGCACCGGGCCTGGCGTGTCCACCGCAGGCCCGAACGGTGCCGCTGCCAGCGCGTCGAGATAGGCCAGCATCGTGGCCACGGGTGGACCGAAGCGGTGGCCACGCACATCCTGGACGAGGCTGGGATGGCTGATGCCCAGGCCGAGCAGAGCGCGCCCGGGGAACGCCTCGGTCAGCGTCCGATAGCCGGCCGCCGCGGTGACGGCGTCCCGGGCGTAGACGCTGGCGACACCGTTGGCGACCACGATCCGTTTGGTCGCCGACAGCAGGATCGCTGCCTGGGCCATGGCTTCCCGGCCGACGGCCTCCGGCACCCAGAGTGCTCCGTAGCCGAGGTCCTCGATCAGCGCTGCCGCGTCGCGCACGGTCTGGATCGGCTGGCTGTCGAACTGGTCGGTCCAGATGCCGACACGACCGAGATCCATCAACTGGGGTCCCCCTCCGTTTTCCAGTCGCTAACATACGGAGGGCCACCCCACTTGGCAAGGAGGTTCGATGCGGGCAGATGCTCGGCGCAACTATGAGCGGCTGCTGGCGGTGGCCGACGTCGTCGTCGCCGAGCAGGGTGCCGACGCGTCCCTTGAAGAGATCGCACGACGGGCCGGCGTCGGCTCGGCAACGCTGCATCGGCACTTCCCCGGGCGATATGCCGTGCTGGAGGCCGTGTTCCGCGACCGGGTGGCGGCGCTGTGCGCACTGGCGACAGAGCCCGGTATCGACGTGGTCACCTGGCTGCGGGCCGTCGTCACGCATGCGGCGACCAATCGCGGCCTCGGTGCCGCGCTGATGACGGGGGAGCGCGGCACCGAACTCGGCTCGTCCAGCCACGCGCTGATCACGACAGCCGGTGAGACGCTGCTGGTGCGGGCGCAGCAGGCCGGAGCGGTGCGAGCAGGCGTTTCCATCGCGGACCTGTTGACCGTCGTCGGCGCCATCGCGCAGGCCACCGAGCAGGAACCGGACCGGGCCGACCGCCTGTTGACCCTGCTGATCAACGGGGTGCGCTAACCGTCGAGTTGGCGGTCGTCGCGGTGGGCCGCGTAGTACTCGGCCTGTCGCGCCATGATCTCGCGCATCGGCGTGCCGCGCGGCACCCGGTAGACGGTGCCGGGGAAGTCCAACTCGCGCTGCACTTCCCACAGTTCGTCGTGCTGATCCGGCGAGAACAGCCGTGCCGGGTCACCTGCTGCGATCCAGCCGATCGGCACGACGGTGTGCGGCGCCAGCCGGGAATTGACGTGCAGCACGCTGTTGATCCGCAATTCCGAGCCGGCACCCGCAACGGAACCGGGGAACAGCGACGCACCCGTCGCGACGAACACCTCGTCCTCGATCGTCGCCCCGTTGACGTGCGCGTGCGGCCCGATCAGGACCGCGTCACCGAGCACGGCCGGCTGGTCGGCTCGGCCGCGGATCAGCGCGTTCTCCATGACGACGACGTTCTCGCCGGTCCTGACCTCGCCGTTCTCCGCGGTGAGGACGGCGCCGTGCAGTATTCGCGCCCGCTCGCCGAGCACCACCGCGCCGCACAGCACGGCTGACGGTGCCACGTACGCGGATTCCGGCACGACCGGCCGCCTGCCCCGATGCTCCATCAGCATCCGGCCAGGCTAGTGCGCCATGCCGGCTGGCCCGGGACGCTAGAAGCTGCCGTGCCGGCCTGCGCCGTCGGCGAACCGGCCGGCCCCGGTGACCGTGTCGGCGGCCAGCGACACCAGCCCGTGCTGGTACTCGCCCGCGATCGCGTCGGCCTCGGTCATGCCGTCCTGTTCCAGCACGGACAGCCGGTCGTGGCGTAGGCACGTCTGTGGGAATACGGCCAGGTCGGCGGCCAGGCGCTCGGCCTCGACCCGTGCGGTGCCGGTGGCGACGACCCGGTTGGCCAGGCCCATCGCCAGTGCTTCCCGGGCGTCCACCGGCCGGCCGGTGAGGATCATGTCCATCGCCCTGCTGGTGCCGATCAGCCGGGGGAGTCGCACCGTGCCGCCGTCGATCAGCGGTACGCCCCAGCGCCGGCAGAACACGCCGAACACGGCGTCCTCCTCGGCGACCCGCAGGTCGCACCACAGCGCCAGTTCCAGCCCACCGGCCACGGCATGCCCCGCGACGGCGGCGATGACGGGCTTGGTCAGCCGCAGCCGGGTCGGGCCCATCGGGCCGTCGCCGGTCGGCGCCACCCGGTTCGGCCTGCCGGCCGCGACCGCCTTCAGGTCGGCTCCCGCGCAGAACGTGCCACCGTCGCCGTAGAGCACGGCCACCGAGGCGTCGGCGTCCGCCTCGAACGCCCGGAACGCGTCGGCCAGTTCCTGGGCGGTGGCCGCGTCCACGGCGTTGCGCACGTCGGGCCGGGACAGCACCACCGTGGTCACGGCACCGACCCGCTCACTGGTCACGGTCATGACGGAGAGCTCCTTGCGTGAAGGTATGAATCACTGCTTCACTACTATCGTGCCCTACCGCACAACCCCCGCCATCCGGGCCAGGATCGACGCGCAGCGCGATGCCATCGTGGCAGCCGCGATCGCCGTGCTGACCGAGTACGGCTACGGCGGCTGCTCCGTCGCCGCTGTCGCTGCCCGCGCCGGGGTGGCCACCGGCACGGTCTACAAGCACTTCGCCAGCAAGGCTGAACTGGTCGGCGAGGTGTTCGAGCAGGTGGTCAGCGGTGAGGTGGCCGCGGTCGCCGCAGCTGCCGAGGTCCCCGACCTGCCGGCCAACCGGGTGGTGGCGGTGCTGGAGACGTTCGCCCACCGGGCGCTCAAGGTGCCGAGGCTGGCGTACGCGCTGCTCGCCGAACCCGTCGACGCGGCGGTGGACGCGAAGCGCTTGGAGTTCCGCCGCGCCTACCAGGACATCATCTCCGACATCGTCACCGACGGGGTCAGCAGCGGCGCGCTGCCGCCGCAGAACGCCAGGATCACCGCTGCCGCGCTGGTCGGCGCGCTCGGTGACGTCATGGTCGGCCCGCTGTCCTCGGCCGAGCCCGCCGAGGACACCGTGGCCGAACTCATCACCTTCACCCTGCGAGCACTGGGAGGTCCACGTGCCACCGACGCATGAGGTCACCAATCAGGTCCCACTACTGGTCGACTTCGACACCTCGGCACACCCTGCCCTGCTGGATGGCCTGCGCAGGGAGGGTGCCGGCTGGGCCGAGGACGACGTGCGCACGCTGGGCAGACTGGCCGGCTCGCGGCAGGCTCAGGAGTGGGCGCGGCTGGCCGAGGAGAACAAGCCGATCCTGCACACCCACGACCGCTACGGGCACCGGATCGACGAGGTCGAGTACACCCCGGCCTACCACGAGTTGATGCGGGTCGCGGTGGCCAACGGCGTGCACGCCGCCCCGTGGGCCGACGACCGGCCCGGTGCGCACGTGGCCCGTGCCGCGCGGATGGTGGCGTGGAGCCAGTCCGACGGCGGCCACACGTGCCCCATCTCGATGACCTACTCCGTCGTGCCGGCGCTGCGCAACCAACCCGATCTGGCCGCCCGCTTCGAACCGCTGCTGACCAGCCGCGAGTACGACTTCGGGCTACGCGAACCGAGCACCAAACGCGGGCTGATCGCCGGCATGTCGATGACCGAGAAGCAGGGCGGCTCGGACGTCCGCGCCAACACCACCACGGCGACGCCGATCGACGGGTCCTACCGGATCGTCGGCCACAAGTGGTTCACGTCGGCCCCGATGTCCGACTTCTTCCTCACCCTGGCGCAGGCGCCCGGCGGCCTGTCCTGCTTCCTGCTGCCCAGGGTGCTGCCCGACGGCACCCGCAACCCGATCCGACTGCAACGGCTCAAGGACAAGCTGGGCAACAGGTCCAACGCGTCCGCCGAGGTCGAGTACGACGACGCCACCGGTTGGCTGGTCGGCGACGAGGGCAGGGGAGTGCGGACCATCATCGACATGGTCAACATGACCCGGCTGGACTGCGTGCTGGGCACCAGCAGCGGCATGCTCACCGGGCTGCGCCAGGCCGTGCACCACGCCACGTACCGCAGCGCGTTCGGCGCTCGGCTGATCGACCAGCCCGCGATGGTCAACGTGCTCACCGACCTGGCTGTGGAGACCGAGGCCGCGCTCGTGGTGGCGATGCGGCTGGCCGGCTCGGTGGACCGGTCGATGCGCGGTGACGAGCAGGAGACGCTGTTCCGTCGACTCGGCCTCGCGGTCACGAAGTACTGGGTGTGCAAGCGCGGTCCGGCACACGCGGCCGAGGCGCTGGAATGCCTTGGCGGCAATGGTTACGTCGAGGAATCCGGCATGCCGAAGCTCTACCGCGAGGCGCCGCTGATGTCCATTTGGGAGGGTTCGGGCAACGTGGCTGCGCTGGACGTGCTGCGTGCCATGGCGACGACCCCACTGGCCGTCGAGGCGCTGTTCGCCGAACTGGACGCGGCAGCGGGCGCCGACGATCGGCTCGACCAGGCCGTCATCGGGCTGCGCAAGCAACTCGGTGACCTGGACGACGCGCAGTACCGGGCCCGTCGGCTGGTCGAGCAGTTGGCGCTGTGCCTGCAGGGTTCGCTGTTGGTCCGATACGGCGACCCAGCCGTCGCCGACGCGTTCTGCGCATCGCGGCTGGGCGGCGACTGGGGTATCGCGTTCGGCACTTTGCCGTCCGGTGTGGACACTCGCGCGATCCTGGCCCGCGTTCAGTAGAGCTTGAACGTGAACAGCTTCAAGTCCGGGTCGAACGGTAGTTCCGGTCCGGTCAGCACGTGCGCGCCGACGCCGAAGTGTCTGCCGGGCTCGGTGTCGAAGCCGACCTCGCGGAACCTGTTGACGGCGAACCACTGCCGGATCTCGGGCGTGAGGTCGGGCGCCTCGACGTGCCGTGTCCACACGACCGTGCCGCCGGCCCGGCACAAACGCGGCAGGTTCGCCACCGTGTGCTCGACGTCGGTGTCGGACAGGTTGCCGAGAACCCCGCACACCAGCACGAGATCCGCCGGTACCAGCCCGGTGTAGGCGGCGGCGAGCGACGCGTCGCCAACGGCGACCTCGACGCCCGGCGGTGCCGAGCCGCGCGCGTGGTCGGCCGGCGTCGGGTCCAGTTCGACCAGCCTGGCCGTCACGTCCGGCGTGCGCGGATGGTCGGCGAGCACGCCGAGCAGATCCCGGCCCTGGCCGGCGCACATGCTGATCACGCGGATCGGCCCCGGCGGGAAACCGTCCAGCGCCTCGCGGATCCGGCGCTGTACGGCGAGCAACCGCCGCGACAGGCCGGAATCCGGGTCGTCGTATGCGTTGTGCCAGCCGGCCCAATCCATCACACGCCCACCCTAGGGCGCGGGCGAGCGACCATCCGGCCGGAGGTGGGCACCGGCCGGATGGTCGCTCGACAGCCCGCGCTAGCGGCTCGCTACCGCCTGTTCGGCGGCGGCCAACCACTCCCGCCACTGCGTTGCCTGAGCCTCGGCCTGCTCAGCCCTGCGCCGGTCGCCGGCAGCGCGGGCCTTGGCGGCCTGCGCCTCGAACTGCTCGACCCGCTCGCGGAACTGCGCCGCCCGTGCCTCGGCCTCGGGATCGGTCTTGCGCCACTGGGCATCGGCGGCGGACCGGACCCGCTCCTCGATGGACCGCAGCTTGCCCTCCAGATCGCGGACCCGCTCGCGCGGCACCTTGCCGATCTGGTCCCACTGGTCCTGGATGCGGTGCAGCGCTGCCCGCGCCGCCTCCAGCCCGCCCTTCGCGGGATCGATGGCCTCCGCCTCGGCGAGCAGGGTCTCCTTGAGCTTCGCGTTCTCCACGAACTCGGCGTCCCGCTCGTCGAACACGGCGGACCTGCGGGCGAAGAAGGCGTCCTGCGCGGCACGGAACCGCTGCCACAACGCGTCGTCCGCGTCCTTGGGCGCCCTGCCGGCCGCCTTCCACTCGACCATCAACTGCTTGTAGCGGTTCGCGGTCGCGGTCAGGTCCTCCGAGATGATCAGGCCCTCGGCCTCGTCGACCAACTCCTGCTTGCGCACCCTCGCAGCGGCACGTGTCCTGTCCAGTTCGGCGAAGTGCGAACCCCGGCGGCGGTTGAACGTGTCGCGCGCCTTGGCGAACCGCTTCCACAACTGCTCGTCGGTCTTGCGGTCGACGCCCTTGATCGCCTTCCACTCGTCCAGGATCTCGCGCAGCCGGTCACCGGCCGACTTCCACTGAGTCGCCTCAGCGGCCAGTGTCTCGGCCTCCGTCACCAGGGTCTGCTTGCGTGTCACCGCCTCGGCCCGCGCTGCCTCCCTGGCCTGCTTGCCGGCTACGACAGCCTGTTCGGCACGCGCGATCACGTAGTCGACCCTGGCGACGAGGCCTGCGAGGTCACCGACCGCGGCGGCGTCGGCCAGCGACTCCCGCAGGTGCTTGGCCGAAGTCAGCGCCTGTTTCGGATCGCCGTTGCCGGACTCCAGCCGCGAGTACAACAGTTCGGCCTCGGTACGCAGGTCGTCGAACCGGCGCGCGAAGTGGACGAGGCCCTCGGCCGGTTCGCCCGCCTGCCACGAGCCGACAGCCCGCTCGCCGTCCTCGGTGCGCACGTACACGGTGCCGTCCGGGTCCACCCGACCCCACCGCTCCGGATGCTGCTCCGCCGACGGGGGCGCGGCCGCCGCCACGGGTTCCGGTGCCGGTGTGCCGACCGGCTCCGGCACCGGCTCCGGCACGACCTCCGGCTGCGCCTGGACCTGCTGCTCGGGTTGTTGGCCTGTGTCCTGGCCACTGTCCTGTTGCTCACTGAGCTCAGTCGTCTGCGTCATCTGCGTCATCTGCGCCGTCGCGTCGGCCGTGTCGTGATCCGCCATCACGGCTCCTCCTCTGCCCACCTCAGATGTCCGGGCCACAGTGTCGTTTCCCGGACGCCCCGCAAATCACGGGGCCAAGTGCCGCTCCCGGTGCGGCGTGTACCACGCGCGCATTGAAACAGGTCAGCGGCCGATTGGGTACTCCAATGGCCAGGTAGCCTGCGATACCGTGATCATTCGGGCGGTCATCGTGCCGCATCCGCCCCTTCTGGTGCCAGAACTGGTGGGTAGCAGCCGGATACGGACCGAACCCGTCCGTGCCGCCTGTGTGACGGCCGCCCGCCGACTGGCCGATGTGGCACAGGACTGGGTGGCGGTAGCCGCCGATCCGAACGGCCCCGTGACGCTGCCGCCGGGCGCCCGTGGCACGTTCGCCGGCTACGGCGTTGACGTGCCGGTTTCACTCGACCCGACCCGGGACGGCACCGCGCCGCCGGACCTGACGATGCCGTTGCCGGCGCTCGTCGCGGGCTGGCTGCGGAAGCAGGCGGGTGCGCGTCGGGTCCGGGTCCGGCTGGTCGAGCCCGGCCTGCCGGTCGAGGACTGCCTCCGTGAGGGCACCGAGATCGCTGAAGATCTCGCCGGGCCCGCCCCGGTCGGCCTGCTCGTGCTCGGCGACGGCTCCAACCGGCACACCGACCGCGCCCCGGCCCGGCCGGACGACCGCGCGGGACCTTTCGACGAGCAGGTGCGGGACGCGCTCGCGGCCGGTGACCCAGCCGCGCTGCTGGGCCTGGACGCCGGTCTCGCCGGCGAGCTGAACGCCGTCGGCCGCGCGGCCTGGCAGCTCATGGCGGGTGCCGCACAGACCGTCGGTGAGCCGTGGCAGGCCCGGCTGCTGTACTCCGACCAGCCGTTCGGCGTGGCCTACCACGTGGCCGTCTGGGACCCGCCCGCCTCAGCTCTAGGCTGACCTGCCGTGACATCCACCGCCCTCCGGCCGGTCGCCGTGGTCGGCCCGACCGCGACCGGCAAGTCCGACCTCGGCCTGCTGCTCGCCGAGCACCTCGGCGGCGAGGTGGTCAACGCGGACGCCATGCAGCTGTACCGGGGCATGGACGTGGGCACCGCCAAGCTGCCGCCCGAGCAGCGCCACGGCGTGCCGCACCACCTGCTGGACGTCCTCGACGTCACCGAGGCCGCGTCGGTCGCCGCGTACCAGCGGCACGCCCGCCGCACGGTCGAGGATTTGCTCGCCGTCGGCACGGTGCCGGTGGTGGTGGGTGGTTCGGGCCTCTACGTCAGCGCGCTGCTGGACGACCTGGAGTTCCCCGGCACGGACGCCGTGATCAGGGCCCGGCTGGAGGCGGAACTGGTCGACGTCGGCGCTTCGGCGCTGCACCAGCGGCTGACCGGGCTGGACCCGGTCGCGGCGGAGGCGATCCTGCCCGGCAACGGCAGGCGCATCGTGCGTGCGCTGGAGGTCATCGAACTGACCGGCAGGCCGTTCTCCGCGACCATGCCCAAACCGGGGCCCGCCCGCTACGGCACCGTGCTGATCGGACTGGACCGGGACACCGTTGAACTGGACGAGCGGGTCGAACGACGGGTCGCCGCGATGTTCGCAGAGGGCCTCGTCGACGAGGTGCGTTCGCTGGTCCCGCTCGGGCTCCGTGAGGGCCGCACCGCCTCCAGAGCCCTTGGCTACCAGCAGGTGCTGGCCGCGTTCGACGGCGAGTACGACCTGCCGGCCGCGCAGACCGACATCGTGCGGGCCACCCGGCGGTTCGTCCGCAGGCAGCGTTCCTGGTTCCGCAGGGACCGCCGCATCGGCTGGCTGGACGCCGGCCGCGCCGACCTCCTCGACGCCGCCGTCGACCTGGTCACGGCCCCGCCCGACGCCGTCTCGTAACCTGGTGTGGTGGGCACGGTGGATTTCCTCAAGGGACACGGCACGGAGAACGACTTCGTGCTGCTGCCCGACGTCGACGCGGTCCTCGACCTGACCGACGAGCGGGTGCAGGCGCTGTGCGACCGGCACCGGGGGCTCGGCGCGGACGGCGTGCTGCGGGTACTGCCCACCAGCAGGGTCGCCGCCCTGCTGCCGGACGTGGACGTGTCCGGGTCCTCGTCGCAGTGGTTCATGGACTACCGCAACGGTGACGGCTCGATCGCGGAGATGTGCGGCAACGGCACGCGGGTGTTCGCCCGCTACCTGGTCGAGGCGGGTCTCGCCGAGGCGGGGGAGTTCGCGGTGGGCACCAGGGCCGGCGACAAGGGCGTGATCGTCCCCGCAGGTGATCCCGACGGCACGGTGACCGTCCGGATGGGACAGGCCCGCGTCACGGGCCGGTCCACCGCGGCGCTGGCCGGCCGGATCCTGCCCGGTGTGGCCGTGGACGTCGGCAATCCGCACCTGGTGTGCGTGTTCGACCCGCAGACGGTGGACATCACCGAACTGGACCTGACCGAGACGCCCGGCCACGACACGTCGGTGTTCCCGCACGGGGTCAACGTCGAGTTCGTCAACGAACTGGCCCCCGGCACGCTGCGGATGCGGGTGCACGAACGCGGTGTCGGCGAGACCCGGTCGTGCGGCACCGGAACCATCGCGGCCGTGGCCGGCACCCTGCACCTGGCCGAGCGCACCGAGGGCCGGTACACCGTGCTGGTGCCGGGCGGGCAGGTCGTGGTGACCGTCGACGAGCACGACAGCACGCTGACCGGGCCGGCCGTCCTGCTGGCACGCGGCGAGCTGAGCGCCGACTGGTGGCGGGAAGCCGCGAAGTAGGTCAGTTGGCGGCTTCGGGTTCCTCGACCCCGGTGGGCAGGTCCCGCAGCTTGCGCAGCGGCGAGAACAGCAACGGCAGCGCGGCGAACATCATCCCGACCGCGCCGACCCACATGGTGGGGCGGATCCCGATCAGCGTGCCCAGCACGCCGCCGACGAGCGCGCCCAGCGGGATGGTGCCCCACACCATGAACCGCACGCTGGCGTTCATCCTGCCGAGCAGCCGGTCCGGACAGATCGCCTGGCGGAACGACACCTGCGCGATGTTGTAGACCACCGCGCCGAACGAGTAGACGAGCCAGCCGAGGCCGTACAGCGACAGCAGCCAGCCGTGCCCGACCAGCGGTATCAGCAGCCCGAACGGTGATGTGACCGCGATGCTGACCCAGATGGTCCGGCCCTGGCCGAGCCACGTGGAGATCCGGTTCGACAGCAGCGCGCCGAGCACACCGCCGAGACCGCCGCCGGCCAGCAGGAGACCGACAATGCCTGGGCTCGCGCCCAGGTTCCTGGTCAGCAGCAGCACACCGACGGCGCCGATCATGCTGGAGAAGAAGTTCGACGAACCGGTGCAGCTCACGATCGCCACGAGCGACCGGTTGCCGAACACGAACCGCAGTCCCTCGGCGATCTCCCGGCGCAGGTTGCGGTCGGGACTCCTGACCACCGGTGTCTCGGCGGTCCTGATCCGCCACAGGCACGTCGCGGACCACAGGAAGCCCAGCGCGTTGACTCCCATCGCGTTGGCGGCACCCGCCAACTGGGTCAGCCAGCCGCCGATCGCCGGTCCCGACACCTGTGCCACCGACTGGCTCGCCTGGAGCTTGGAGTTGCCCTCCGTCAGCTTCTCGCGGGTGACCAGGGAGGGCAGGTACGACTGGTAGGCCACGTCGAAGAACACCGTGAGCACACCCACGACCAGGCCGATCAGGATCGACTGGGTCAGCGTGAGCACACCGAACCACCACGTGACGGGGATGCTGGCGAGCAGGACGGCCCTGCCGAGGTCGGCGGCCAGCATCAGCGGTCGGCGGCGCATCCGGTCCACCCACGCGCCAGCCGGCAGGCCGACCAGCAGGAAGGCCGCCGTGTCGGCCGCGTTGAGGACACCCATCTCGAACGGCGTCGCCGCGAGTACCAGCGCGGCCAGCAGTGGGGCAGCTGTGTTGGTGATCGTTTCGCCGAACTGGCTGACCGTGTCGCCCGCCCACAGCAGGCGGAAGTCCCTGTGCGTCCAAAGTGAGTCCCGAGCCACGCGAACACCGTGGCCGACCGATTGGAAGCTGTCAATCGCATTTGCCGAACTACGATGATCAAATGACCGACGAGGACACCCCGTCCGGCCCAGCGCGGCGTCGGCCGGCCAGCCGAACAGAGGCTGCGGCGTTGGCCTCCGCTGTGCGGTTGCGCATCATCCGGCTGACCGCGAAACGTGCGCTGACCAACAAGGAGATCGCAGGACGGCTCGGCAAGGACCCCGCGACCACGCTCTACCACGTGCGCAAACTCGTCGCCGCCGGT
>DASXYT010000351.1:0-13100 GCA_036502345.1 Pseudonocardiaceae bacterium
GTTCTGGGTGGGCGACTCGTCCGTGGGGGCGGGCGAGTCGGCGTCCCGGCCGGGCGAGTCGACGTCCGGGGCGGGCGAGTCGTCCCCTTCAGGTGTGTGACTCGACCTCGCGCGCCCGGACCGGGAGCCGAACGAAACCCACGCGCGGGCCACCCGTTGCCGTCCGTAGGCTTGAGCACATGAGTACCCCCGTCTTGACGGCGGTGGCCTGGCCCTATGCCAATGGCCCCCGTCACATCGGTCATGTGTCCGGCATCGGAGTTCCTTCGGACCTCTTCTCCCGGTACATGCGGATGTCGGGCAACGACGTGCTCATGGTGTCCGGCAGTGACGAGCACGGCACGCCGATTCTCGTGCAGGCGGACAAGGAAGGCCTCACGCCGCAGCAGACCGCGGACAAGTACCACCGGGTGATCGCCGAGGACATGCGCGCGCTCGGCGTGACCTACGACCTCTACACCCGTACCACCACGGGGAACCACTACGAGGTCACGCAGCAGATCTTCCTTGCCCTGTACCGCAACGGCTACATCCTGTCCAAGACCACCAAGGGCGCCATCAGCCCGAGCACCGGCCGTACCCTGCCGGACCGCTACATCGAGGGCACCTGCCCGATCTGCGGTTACGACGGCGCGCGCGGCGACCAGTGCGACAACTGTGGCAACCAGCTCGACGCGATCGACCTGATCAACCCGAAGTCGCGGATCAACGGCGAGAAGCCGAAGTTCATCGACACCGAGCACCTGTTCCTCGACCTGCCGGCGTTCAGCCAGACGCTGGGCAAGTGGCTGTCCACGAAGACCGACTGGCGGCCCAACGTCCTGCGGTTCACCCAGAATCTGCTGGACGAGATGCGCCCCCGGCCGATCACCCGTGACCTGGACTGGGGCGTGCCGATCCCGCTGGACGGTTGGCGGGACCAGCCGCTGAAGCGGTTCTACGTCTGGTTCGACGCGGTGATCGGCTACTTCTCGGCCAGCGTGGAGTGGGCCCGCCGCTCCGGCGACCCGGACGCGTGGCAGAAGTGGTGGACCAACCCGGACGCCCGGATCGTGAACTTCATGGGCAAGGACAACATCACCTTCCACGCCCAGATCTGGCCCGCGCTGCTGCTCGGCCACAACGGGGCAGGCGACCACGGAGGCGAGCCGGGGCCGTACGGGACGTTGAACCTGCCCTCGGAGATCGCGTCCAGCGAGTTCCTCACCATGAGCGGGTCGAAGTTCTCCACGTCTCGGGGCACCGTGATCTACGTGGGCGACTTCCTCAAGGAGTTCGGCCCGGACAGCCTCCGCTACTTCATCGCGGCGGCCGGCCCCGAGACCCAGGACGTGGACTTCACCTGGGACGAGTTCGTCCGCAGGACGAACTTCGAGCTGAACAACGAGTGGGGCAACCTGGTCAACAGGTCCATCTCGATGGCGCACAAGAACGTCGGCGCCGTGCCCACCCCGACCCGGCCGACCCAGGCCGACGAGGACCTGAAGGCACAGGCCCGCGCGGCCTTCGGCGTGGTCGGTGAACACCTGAGCCGGAACAGGTTCCGCGCCGCGATCGCCGAGACGATGCGGGTGGCGCAGTCGGCCAACAAGTACCTGTCCGACCAGGAGCCGTGGAAGCGCAAGGACGACCCGGAGCGGCGGGACACCATTCTGCACACCGCGCTGCAGGTCGTGTCGGACGTGAACACGCTGTTCACGCCGTTCCTGCCGCACTCGGCGCAGCAGGTCTACCAGGCACTGGGGGGCGAGGGCACCTGGGCGTCCCAGCCGGAGTTGCGTGAGGTCGAGGACCTGGACATCGAGGGTCGGACGTTCCCCGTCATCACCGGCGACTACGACAAGGAACTGGCGCGCTGGGAGTCGGTGCCGATCGAGGTCGGCAAGCCGCTGGCCAAGCCGAGCCCGCTGTTCAGCAAGGTCGACCCCGAGCTCGGCGAGACCGGACCGGAGTTCGCTCCCATCGTCAAGTGAGCAAGCGTTCCGGTGAGCTGCCACCGGTGCCGGATCCCCTTCCGGTGCCGGTGGTGGACGCTCACACCCACCTGGACGCCTGTGGCGCCACCGATGTCCTCAGCGTGATCGCGATGGTGGACCGGGCGGCAGCGGCCGGTGTCGACAGGGTGCTCACCGTGGCCGACGATCTCGCGTCCGCCCGCTGGGTGGTCGAGGCGTCCACGTGGGACACGCGGGTGTTCGCGGCCGTCGCCGTGCACCCGACACGGACCGCCGAGTTCGGCGACGATGATCAACAAACCATCGCCGAACTGGCCGCGCACAAGAGGGTGGTCGCGGTCGGCGAGACCGGTTTGGACTACTACTGGGACTACTCGCCGCCGGCCGCCCAGCAGGCTGCTTTCCGTTGGCACATCAGGCTTGCGAAGGAACTGAGCAAGCCGCTGATGATCCACGACCGGGACGCGCACGACGACGTGCTGTCCATCCTGGACGACGAGGGACCACCCGACACGGTGGTGTTTCACAGCTACTCGGGTGATGTCGCGATGACCGAGCGGTGCGTGGCGGCGGGCTACGTCCTGTCCTTCTCCGGCACGCTGACCTTCCGCAACGCGCCGGTACTCCGCGAGGCGGCGGCGCTGGTGCCCGACGGTCAACTGTTGGTGGAGACGGATGCTCCGTTCCTCACGCCGCATCCGTTCCGTGGTAGGCCGAACGAGCCGTACTGCACCGTCTACACAGTGCGGGAGTTGGCCCGGCTACGTGGGGTGAGCGACGCCGAACTCGGTGCGTCACTGCGAAACAACGCTGAACGGGTGTTCGCTTTGGACCGCTTGGCCTAGCGATGACCACGCGTTCGCCCCAGATACCACTCTGTAGTGTGATCAACAGCACGTATTTTCCCCGGGATGTTTGCGCAACCCGCCAGAACCCGTTACGGTCCCGTGACCGATGCCCCTAACGGCCCAAGGCAAGTCCGAGGTTCGTCCAGGGGCGCCCCGCAGTAGAGCCGGCGTTGTGTCGGGGCCTGATCGCTCGCAAGGGCGTGACGGAACACGCGCTTGCTACGGGAGCTGAAGCACCACACCGAGTGCCGCATGGAACAGGAGGTTGGACCGAGCACATCGACGCTGATGGATTCGATCCGACCACGTGCGGAACGCGTATGGAGGTAACGGCCCTGTGATCGCGAGCGGTGACTATCGCAGCCGGACCATGTCCGGAGTGCGAAGTGGCACGGCAGATACTGTTGACTGGTTCGGCGGCGGTTTCCCGCCCGGCTACGACCCCGGTATGGCCTACGGCCAGCCCCAGGGTCCGGGTGGTCCAGCACTGGCGGTGCGTGAGCGCCCGGTGGAGACCAGCGCCATCACCTCGTCC
This sequence comes from Pseudonocardiaceae bacterium, assembly GCA_036502345.1. GTDB lineage: Bacteria > Actinomycetota > Actinomycetes > Mycobacteriales > Pseudonocardiaceae > DATEPR01. Next base: position 3,339 of record DASXYT010000351.1, read on the forward strand.
TTCCAGGTGACCTCGGCGGACGTCATGGACGTCCTCGGCCCGGACGCCGACGACCTGCTGGCCACGGCGAACCTCGATGTCGACGGCCTGATCTCGATGATCAACGCCGAGACGATGCTGCTGCCTCGCATCGACGAGGAACTGGAAGCCATGTTCGCCGCCGAGTCCGCGGCCGAGCCTGACTACCTCCGTAAGACGCAGGCCGAGGAGCCGCAGGCCGACAGCATCGGCAAGCGGTGGAAGAAACGGTTCCTCAAGGCCACCATCATGGCCATCCTGCTGTCCGCGACCGGTGGCGCCGCCATGGCTGTCGCGATGGACAAGGACGTCACCGTCGACATCGACGGTCACGAGGCGCACATCCGGACCTACGACGCCACCGTCGGCGCCGTGCTGGCCGACCAGGGCTACCGGCCCGGCCCGCACGACGCGCTCAGCCCGTCGCCCAACGCCCCCGTCACCGACGGCGGCAAGATCATGTTGGAGCGCGGCCGGCTGGTGCGGCTGACCGTGGACGGCGTCCAGCAGGACCAGTGGACCCGTTCCCAGAACGTCGGCGACGCGCTGCGGGCGTTGAACGTGAACACCGACGGCGCCTGGGTCTCCACCGGCCCGAGCAGCCAGATCCCGCTGTCCGGCATCGCGGTGCAGATCCGCACCCCCAAGGCCATCACGCTGATGGACGGCGCCAGCGTGCCGCGCAAGGTGACCACCACCGACGCGACCATCGGCGACCTGCTGCGGGCCGAGAAGATCTCCATCGGCCCGAACGACGCCGTCAGCCCGAGCCTGAGCCTGCCGATCAAGGCCGGCATGCAGATCTCGATCAGCCGCAACGGCACCTCGATCATCACGGTGACCCAGTCCATCGACGCTCCGGTCCAGAAGATCCAGGACTCGACGATGAACGAGGGCACCCAGTCGGTCACCACCGCCGGCACGGCGGGGTCGGAGATCGTCACCTACCGGGTGACCAAGCACAACGGCAGGGAGGTCGGCCGCACCCAGTTGTCGGTGCAGGTCACCAAGAAGCCGGTCGCCAAGGTCATCCACGAGGGCACCAAGGCCCTGCCCGGCGACGCCATCTGGGACGAGATCGCACAGTGCGAGTCGGGTGGCGACTGGAGCATCAACACCGGCAACGGCTACTACGGCGGTCTCCAGTTCAACTCGGCGACCTGGCTGTCCAACGGTGGCGGCACCTACGCCCCGCGTGCCGACCTGGCCACCAAGTCCCAGCAGATCGCCATCGCCGACAAGGTCCGCGCGGCTCGTGGCTACGAGCCCTGGCAGTGCGCTGGTGAGCTCGGCATCTCCTGACCGGTAGCCTTCCCCGGATGGACGTCCATCTGCTCGGCCCCGCGGATGTCCGCTCACTGGCTGCCTCGCTCGACGTCCGGCCGACCAAGCGGCTGGGCCAGAACTTCGTGCACGACGCGAACACGGTGCGACGCATCGTGGCCGCTGCCGGTCTCACCCCGGACGACGTCGTGTTGGAGGTCGGCCCGGGGCTCGGCTCGCTGACACTGGGTCTGCTACCCGCCGCCAGGGCCGTGGTTGCCGTCGAGATCGATCCCGTGCTGGCCGCCCGGCTGCCGGTGACGGCTACCGAGCGGGCGCCCGGCGTTGCCGACCGGCTGCACGTGGTGGCCGCCGACGCGCTCACCGTGCCGGCTGCCGACCTTCCTATGGCGCCGACCGCCATGGTGGCGAACCTGCCCTACAACATCGCCGTGCCGGTCGTGCTGCGGCTGCTGGCCGATCTGCCCGGCCTCGCGCACGGCCTGGTGATGGTGCAGGCGGAGGTGGCCGACCGACTGGCCGCACCGCCGGGCAGCCGGACCTACGGCGTGCCGAGCGTGAAGGCCGCCTGGTACGCCGACGTGCGCAGGGCCGGCACGGTGCCCAGGTCGGTGTTCTGGCCGGTACCCAACGTGGACTCGGCGCTGGTGTCCTTCACCCGTAGGCCCGTTCCGTCCGACGTGTCCCGATCAGTGGTGTTCTCCCTGGTCGACGCCGCCTTCGCGCAGCGCCGCAAGACCCTGCGCGCCGCACTGGCAGGCTGGGCGGGCTCCGCCGACGCCGCGGGCGCGCTGCTGGCTGAGGCCGACCTACCAGCCGGTGTCCGAGGCGAGCAACTGGGCGTTGTGGACTTCGCGCGACTGGCCCACACGGCCGTAAGGGCTGGCATAAGGGTGTGACCTTGCCCGTTGCACCCGGTTGCAGGCTTGCCATCCGGGTGCGCCATCGGCTGTACTGGTTGGACCATCCAGAGCGGCTGAGGGACCTGGCCCGCAGAAGCCGCAGCAACCACCCTTCACGGGCAGGTGCTAACGCCAGGACCGATGGAGGACACGTGGATCTCACACGCCGCCGGACGGTCGACAACTGCCGCCGGACCGCAACAGGCTGTCGTGGCTGACGCGTAACACCCAGCACGCGGAACAGCTCTGCCCAGCCCGTAGTTCGAAAACCCCGATGACGCCGATGACCCGGCGCGTCGAGTGCTGCCCGGGAGTAGCCATGATCACAGTCGAAAACGTCACCAAATCCTTCGCAGGCCGTATCGCCCTCGACGACATCACCCTGGACGTGCCGGAAGGCGCCCTCTACGGCGTCGTCGGCCCCACGGGTGCCGGCAAGTCCACCTTGGCCAAGTGCGTCGCACTGCAGGAGCGGCCGGACCGGGGTGCCATCCGGGTCGGGGGCACCAACCTGATGGCGCTGGGCAGCAGCCAGCTGCGGCTGGCCCGCCGCCAGATCGCGCTGCTGCCGCCGGAACAGAGCCTGCTGGCGCAGCGCACCGCCGCCGGCAACATCGCCGTTCCGATGGAACAGGCGGGCCTGGCCGGGCCGCAGCGCAGGACCAAGGTCGCCGAACTGCTCGACCTGGTCGGCCTCACCGACAAGGCAGGCAACCAACTCGACCAGCTCACCCCGGGCCAGCGCAGGCGGATCGGCCTGGCCAGGGCACTGGCCAGCGGCGCGTCCGTGCTGCTCGCCGACGAGCCGACCAGCGACCTGGACGCGACCGACGCGGGCGCCGTGTTGACCGTGCTGGACCGCGCCAGGGCCGAACTGGGCGTCACGGTGCTCGTGGTGACCAGGGACGCGAGTGTCGTCCGGCGGGTGTGCGACGACGTGGCGGTGCTGGACGGCGGCCGGGTGGTCGAACACGGCAAGCTGCTGGAGCTGGCCACCGACCTGGACAGCTGGACGGCGGCCGCTGTGCTGCCGGCCGTGCACGCCGACCTGAGCCCGAGCGCCCGTGCCGCGCTGACCTCGTCCTACGACCGGGTCGCCGACATCGTGCTGGTGGGGTTCGCCACGGTCGGTGCGCTGCTGCCCGAGGCGGCCAGCCGCTTCGGTGCGGACATCTCGGTGATCGGCGGCGGCCTGACCCGGCTCGGGGACACCCCGGTGGCCAGGTTCCAGGTCGGGGTTCGTGGTGAGCGGGCGGACAGCGCGCTGGCCTGGATCTCCGACCGGGGCGCGGTCGTGCACCGTGCGCCGACCGGGCCGCAGGGCGTAGCGGCCTGACGAGCACCCCGAGACCTTCCGTAGGCTCGTGGTGTGCTTGCCGTCGTCCCACCTCCTGTCACGGTCCGCGTGCCGGCCAAGGTCAACCTGCATCTGTCCGTTGGTGACCTCCGCGAGGACGGCTACCACGACCTGACCACGGTGTTCCAGGCCCTGTCGTTGACCGACGAGGTGGTCGTGGCCGCCGCCGAGGACCCTGGCGTCGAGGTGACCGGCGAGGGCGCCCAGTCGGTGCCGTCCGGGTCGGGCAACCTGGCCTGGCGGGCCGTCGAGGCGCTGGCCGAGCACGTCGGCCGTGATCTCGACGACACCACGGTGAAGGTGCTGATCCGCAAGGCCATCCCGGTGGCAGGCGGTATGGCCGGTGGCAGTGCCGACGCCGCAGCCACGCTGGTCGGCCTGGCCGCACTGTGGAAGCTGGACGTCGGCCGCGACGAACTGGCCATGGTCGCCGCCCGGTTGGGCAGCGACGTGCCGTTCATGCTGCACGGCGGCACAGCGCTGGGCACCGGTAGGGGCGAGCGGCTGGTGCCGGTGCTGACCAGACACCAGTTCCACTGGGTCATCGCGCTGGACAAGCGTGGCCTGAGCACGCCGGACGTGTTCGGCGAACTGGACCGGCTGCGTGACGACGGCCGGCCGCAGCGGACCGGGGACGTCGAACCTGTGTTGGAGGCGTTGGCGTCGGGCGACCCGAGGCAGTTGGCGCTGTTGTTGGGCAACGATCTGCAGGCGGCCGCCGTGTCACTGCGGCCGACCCTGCGCCGCACGCTGCGGGCCGGGGTGTCCGCCGGTGCGCTGGCGGGGCTGGTCAGTGGATCAGGGCCGACGTGCGCGTTCCTGTGCTCGGACGGCGAGGCCGCGGTCCGGGTGGCGGCGGAGCTGGCTGGTGCCGGGGTGTGCAGGACGGTGCGGGTGGCACAGGGTCCGGTGCCGGGAGCCAGGGTGATCGGTGGCGAGGACGCGCAGCGATCGGTACCGCCCGAGGTGCGCGCGTGATGCGGCAGTCAGCTGTCCAGATCCTTCACTTTGTCCGGACAGAACGCGCGGGCGGCGTCGACTTCGAAGGCGCGGGCCTGGGCGTCGGTCTTGATTCCGCCGTTGACCTCCAATTCTTCGACATAGAGCTGCGCAGCACTCGGCGTCGCGAACGGTAATGATGAACAGAAGTCCTGTGCTTCCTGAATTAGTGTTTGGTCCCCAACGGGTAGTTTGTCGCGGTGCGCCAGATTCAGGAACCGGGTGCTGGGGTCGGTCGCGACCGAGGTCGGAGCGGCCGAGGGCGGTGTTGCCCTGGACGAGCAGCCAGCCAGTAACAAGGCCGCCGACGCGGCGACCGTGAGTGTCTTCGCGTTCATTGATCCCCCAACTAGGTGACGCCAATACATCGCTCGGTCGCCTTGATCGGTTAGCCAATGTCCACGATTTGTCACTTAACGGCTGGATATCGTGTCATACGTATTCCCACGATCGCGGAGAAAGTGCAGGTAGATGGCCAACCTGGTCAATCTGGAGTCGGTGCACAAGAGTTTCGGCGTCCAGCCCCTACTGGACGGGGTGTCGCTCGGCGTCGCTGACGGTGACCGGATCGGCGTCGTCGGCCTCAACGGTGGCGGCAAGACCACGCTGCTCGAGGTGCTGGCCGGCGTCGAGCCGCCGGATGACGGCCGGGTCAGCCAGACGCGGGGCCTGCGGCTGGCCGTCGTCACCCAACGGTCCGAATTGGACGATCGGGTTACCGTGCGGCAGGCCGTGATCGACCCGCTCGGCACATCGGCGGACCACGAGTGGGCAGCCGACCCGAGGGTCAGGGGAGTGCTCAACGGTCTCGGCATCGGCGCCCTCGGCATGGACACCGAGGTCGGCACGATGTCCGGCGGCGAGCGGCGCCGGGTCGCGCTGGCCGCCGCGCTGGTCCAGGAGTTGGACCTGATCGTGCTGGACGAGCCGACCAACCACCTGGACGTCGAGGGTGTCCGCTGGCTGGCCGATCACCTGCTGGCCAGGCGGTGCGGGCTGGTCGTCGTCACACACGACAGGTGGTTCCTGGACACCGTGTGCACCAGGACGTGGGAGGTCGCGAACGGCCAGGTCGAGCAGTACGAGGGCGGCTACGCGGACTGGGTGTTCGCCCGTGCCGAGCGTGTCCGGCTGGCCGACAGTGCCGAGGAGCGGCGCCGCAACCTGGCCCGCAAGGAACTGGCGTGGCTGCAGCGCGGCGCGAAGGCCCGCACGTCCAAGCCGCGCTACCGGGTGCAGGCCGCCGAGGAGCTGATCGCCGACGTGCCGGCGCCCCGGGACACCGTGGAGCTGATGTCGTTCGCGCGGCGCAGGCTGGGCAGGGTGGTGCTGGAACTGGAGGACGTCACGCTGTCGGCTGGCCCCAAGCCGCTGCTGTCCGACGTGACGTGGCGGATCGGGCCAGGTGACCGGATCGGCCTGGTCGGCATCAACGGTTCCGGCAAGACCACGCTGCTGCGGCTGCTGGCCGGCGAGAGCACGCCGGAGGCCGGCAGGCGGATCGAGGGCCAGACGGTCCGGCTGGCGCACCTCACCCAGGAACTGCGCGACCTGCCCGTGCACCTGCGGCTGCTGGAGGCGGTCGAGGAGATCGCGTCCCGCGTGGTGCTCGGCAAACAGGACATGTCCGCCTCCCAGCTGGCCGAGCGGTTCGGGTTCCCGCCGTCCCGCCAGTGGACGCCGGTGGCCGATCTGTCCGGTGGTGAGCGGCGGCGGTTGCAGCTGACCAGGCTGCTGATGGCCGAGCCGAACGTGCTGCTGCTGGACGAGCCGACCAACGACCTGGACATCGACACGTTGCAGCAGTTGGAGGACCTGCTCGACTCGTGGGCCGGCACGCTGGTCGTGATCTCGCACGACAGGTACCTGGTCGAGCGTGTGTGCGACACGGTCGTCGCACTGCTGGGCGACGGCCGGATCACCAACCTGCCCGGCGGGATCGACGAGTACCTGCGGCGACTGCCCGGCAACGCACCCGCCGCCGCACCGGCGCCGGCTGCCGCGCCCTCGGACGCCGCCGAACTGCGCACCGCACGCAAGACCCTGGCCCGCCTGGAACGCAGGCTGGAGACGCTGCACACCAAGGTGGCGAAGCTGAACGAGGCGATGGCCGACGCCGGTGCCGACGCCGACCGGCTGACCGAGCTGGACGCCCAGTTGCGGGCGGTGCTGGTCGAGCAGGAAGAAGCGGAAGAGGAATGGCTCGCGGCGGCCGAGCGGATCGACGCCTGAGCCGTAGCTCAGTGGACTCGCGCCCGGCTCGATAAGCTCCGACCCATGAGCCGGTTCGTGGAGATGCTGCTGAACACCGCCGCCACCTCGGAGCGGGGGATCGTCACCGGCGAGCCGAAGCAGGCGGTGCGCAGGGCCTGGAGCGAGGTTCACCAGCAGGCCGTCGGCATGGCGGGCGCGCTGGTCCGGGGCACCGACACGCGGCCGGGCATGGCGCCCGGTGCCGCGGTCGCGGTGCTGGCCGCCGATCCGGCCATGATCGCGCCGGCCGTGCAGGCCGTGTGGCTGGCCGGCGGCAGCGTCACCATGCTGCACCAGCCGACCCCGCGCACCGATCTGGCCGAGTGGTCGGAGGACACGGTCAAGGTGCTGGACATGATCGAGTCGGGCCTGGTGCTGCTGGGTGCTCCGTTCGACGCCCTGGCGCCGGTGTTGGAGCAGCACGGTGTCGACTACCGACTGCTGCCCGACCTGCTGGGTGGACAGCCGCTGGCCGACGTCGTCCCGTCCGCCGAGGACGCCACCGCCCTGTTGCAGCTGACCAGCGGCTCGACGGCCGACCCGAAGGCCGTGCGGATCACCCACGGCAACCTGTTCGCGAACATCACGTCGATGAAGCAGGCAGCGGCGCTGGAGCCGGAGCGGGACGTGATGGTCTCGTGGCTGCCGCTGTTCCACGACATGGGCATGATCGGCTTCCTGACGCTGCCGATGAGCCTGGGCATCGAACTCGTGAAGACCACCCCGGCCGACTTCCTCGGTGGTCCGCTGCTGTGGCCCGCGCTGATCAGCAAGTACGGCGGGACCGTCACCGCCGCCCCGAACTTCGCCTACGCGATGGTCGGCCGCAGGATGGCCAAGGTCGACGAGCCGGACGCCTACGACCTGTCCACGCTGCGCATCGCACTCAACGGTGCCGAGCCGATCGACGAGGCGGCTGTCCGTGGGTTCGTCGACGCGGGTGCCAGGTTCAAGATGCCGGCCGAGTGCGTGCTGGCCGCGTACGGCATGGCCGAGGCGACACTCGCGGTGTCCTTCGCGACGCTGTTCCACGGCCTGTCGGTGGACGTGATCGACACCGACGAGATCGAGGCGCACAACAGGGCCGTACCGGCCGAAACCGGCAACACGCGGGCGTTCTCGCTGCTCGGCCCGCCGCTGCCCGGCCTGGAAGTGGTCGCCGTGGACGCAGACGGCAAGGCGCTGGGTGACCGCGAGGTCGGTGAACTGCGGGTGCGCGGCGCCGCCGTGACCCCCGGCTACCTCACCGTGCACGGCCCGCTGGCCACCCAGGACGCCGACGGCTGGCTGGCCACCGGCGATCTCGGCTACCTGGTGGACGGGCAGGTGGTGGTGTGCGGCCGGATCAAGGACGTGATCATCATGGGTGGCCGCAACATCTACCCGACCGACATCGAGCGGGCGGCCCAGTCGGTGCAGGGCGTGCGGCCGGGCAACGCGGTGGCCGTGCGGCTGGACGCCGGCAGCAGGCGGGAACGGTTCGCCGTCGCGGTCGAGTCCACACTGGCCGGTGACCAGGACGCGGAACACGCGCTGGGCAAGGAGATCACCGCACGAGTCGTGGATGCCGTAGGCGTGCGGCCGGTCGGGGTGTACGTGCTCGGCGCCGGCACGCTGCCCAAGACGCCGTCCGGCAAGCTGCGCAGGTCAGCGGCCGCCGATCTGGTCGCGACGCGGGCGGCCGTCTAAGGCCCGTTTCGGCGGCTCAGTGGAAGGTGTTCTGCGCGGCTTCCAGGCCGTTGGCGAGCAGGGCCTCCGTTGCGTCGGCCGCCTTGTCGATGACGAACGCCAGTTCCTTGCGCTCGGCCGAGGCGAAGTCACGCAGCACGAAGTCGGCCGGGTCCATCCGGCCGGGCGGCCTGCCGATGCCGACCCGGATCCGGTAGTACTCCTTGGTGTCCAGCGACTTGGTGATCGAGCGAAGTCCGTTGTGGCCGTTGTCCCCGCCGCCCAGCTTGAGCCGGACGGCGTCGAACGGGATGTCCAGTTCGTCGTGCACCACGACGACGGAGTCCACGGGGATCTTGAAGAACCGGACCAGTCCGGCCACCGGGCCGCCGGAGAGGTTCATGAACGACCTCGGCTTGGCCAGTACCACCCGCCGGCCGGCGAGTCGACCCTCCAGCACGTCGGCCCCCGCCTTGTGTGACTTGAACCGGCCGCCACCCGCGCGGTCGGCCAGTTCGTCGGCCACCAGGAAGCCGATGTTGTGCCGGTTGCCGACATAAGCAGGACCGGGGTTGCCCAGTCCCACGACGAGTGCGATGTCCTCGCTGCCCATCATGGCCCGTGCAACTCCCGGTCCTGTTCAGCCGTGTTCAGTCGTGCGGGGACTCAGTCCTCGTCGGACTCGCCCTCGGCGGTCTCGTCGGACTCGGTCTCGGCGGACTCACCCTCCATCTGCGCGGCGGTGGGTGCGATGACCACGTTGACCACGAGGGCCTCCGGGTCGATACCCAGCGTGACACCGGTGGGCAGGACGATCTGGCCCGCGGTGATCTGCGTGCCGGCGGTGATGCCCTCGACGGAGACCTCGACCTGCTCCGGGATGTGCAGCGCCTCGGCCTCGATCTGCAGCGTGGACAGTTCCACGTTGACCAAGGTGCCCGCTGCCGCATCACCGGTGACGATGACGGGGATCTCGACGGCGACCTTCTCACCACTGCGAACCAGCAGCAGGTCGACGTGCTCGATGTAGTTCTTGATGGGGTGGGTCGTCACCGTCTTCGTCAGCGCCAGTTCGGTGCCGGACGAGTCGATGTCGAGAGTCAGGACGGCATTCTGGCCGTGCTCACGGACCACACGGGCGAACTCGAGCGCCGGCAGGGCCAGGTGCTTCGGGTCGGAACCGTGGCCGTAGAGCACCGCGGGGATCTTGCCGGCGCGACGAGTACGGCGAGCGGCGCCCTTGCCGAACTCGGTACGCGGCTCGGCGGCGAGACGGACCTC
>DASXYT010000352.1:0-6900 GCA_036502345.1 Pseudonocardiaceae bacterium
GGCGTTGTCCTCGGCCCCGGTCCAACAGAGGGACCGGAACCTCCTCCGCCTTGCAGCTGGCGCACCTGGCCGCCGCTCCCTGATCGAGCGCCATTGTGTTAGGAGCTCTGAGGGACCTGGCGACACGCCAGGATCAGTCGCGGGGGTGGTGACCTGCCGCGGGTTGCCGAATTCGACACCACGAGACCTCTCCGATGAGGGACGGGCTGTCTATACGAGAGTTGCAGAACTTAGTGCAAATTCTGACTTATTTTTGCAAAGTTCTTGCGTAGATTTGTCGACCTATTACGGGCATGCTAGCGCCGATCGAACGGCTTGAAAACCCTTGACGGTTCCCATCCCACGCGAATAGGCCGTTCGGCGCCCACGACGGAAACGGCCCGCGGCGATGCTGCCGCGGGCCGTGTCGTGGTCTGCTGCTAGATGAGCCCTCGGGTGAGCTTGATCAGGCGGTCCAGCACGAGGCCACCGCTGGCGCGCAGTCCGTTGTGCTCGTACTCGTTGGTCACCCACGGCCGCATGGTCGGGATCTGCCGCGCTGTCTCCAGCGACAGGGCGCTGTCCACGTACGCGTCCTCGGCATAGATCGCTGCCGCGCACGGCACGTCGCACTCACGCAGCCTGGTCTCGTCGTAGAGGCGCGGCCACTCGTGCTTGGCGAGCAGTTCGGTGGCCTCGGCGAGCGGAGCCAGGTCGCTGTAGTCGGTGAGCATCCACGGGAACAGGTGCTCACCGGTGAACAGGGTGGGGTCGTCGGCGTACTCCTGCGGCTGAACCCGGTCGGCCGACCAGTTGGTGGCGTAGCCGTCGGCGTAGCAGGCTTCGTGCACCGCCACGTACAGCGGATTGCGGCCCGAGAACGGCATGGCGTCGGCGATGTCGCGGGCGAACACACCCGAGGACGGGTCGCGTTCCAGCAGGTAGTGCAGGTGCTCGGCGCCGTCGCTCATACCCAGCTTGTTGCCGATCTGGCGGAACCGGCGGGACGTGAGGACGTCACCGACCGGCAGCCGGATCTCGCCGGCGTCGGCCATCTCGACGATCCGCCGTACCCGGTCCCGGTCACCCGGGTAGCGCAGGTAGAAACGGCGGTTGCGTTCCAGCATGGTCGCGAAGGTGGCCCGATAGATGTCGTCGGGATGGCGGCCCACCGGCGGCACGCCACCGGTGAAGAACGCCTCGCGCAGGCCTTCCGGCGCCAGGGACAGGTAGGTCATCGTGCAGAACCCGCCGAACGACTGGCCGAGCACGCTCCACCTGTCGACACCGAGTTCGGCCCGGATCCACTCGGCGTCGCGCACGATCGAGTCGGCGCGGAAGTGCTTGAGGTAGTCGGCCTGCTGCTCGGCGGTCATGCCGGGCAGCGTCTCGACCGGGGTGGACCGGCCGGTGCCGCGCTGGTCCAGCAGCAGCACCCGGAACTCGCGCAGCGCCCGGCCGAGCCAACTCGGGTTCATCGGCACCCCGATCGGCCTCGGCGCCTCGGAGCCGGGGCCGCCCTGCAGGAACACCAGGAACGGCAGGTCGGCCCCGTACGGATCGGCCACCTCGCGGGCGAACACGGTGATCCGCTCGCCGTCCGGCCGGGCATGGTCGAGCGGGATCTGGAACTCGTGATCGGTCACAACCAGCCCGGGAATCCGCACAGTCAGCGCCACGCGGCCGATCATGTCACGGCGCTGGTCAGGCACGCACGAACATATCGACCGGGCCCGGCACGCCAGCGGCGCGGGAGGGCCAGGAGCAAAGCGGCACCCCGGACTCGTCGGGTGAGCTGTTCCGGACGGCTCCCCCGTCCGGGATCGCGCGGCGCGCGCGTCGGATCGCTCAGGCCAGTTGGGCCAACGTCTCTGCCAGCGGCGCGAGCACCGACGGGTCCAGTGGCGGCGGCAGGACCACGATCGCCAGGTCCATGCCCCGTTCGCCGAGCGCGGCCGCCGTCTCGGCGACCTTGCCCGGGCCGTCGTCGTCCATCCGGACGTGGCTGGACAGGGTGATCTCGGCCGGGTCGCGGCCGATGTCCGCGCAGTGCGCGTGCAGCACGTCGCGCTTGTGGGCGAACTCCTCCGGCGTGCCACCGGCGAAGTTCCAGTGCTGGGCGTACTTGGCCGTGGTGCGCAGAGTGCGCTTCTCGCCGCTGCCGCCGATGGCGATCGGCGGGTGCGGTGTCTGCACCGGCTTCGGCTCGCACCGGGCGTCCGCCAACTGGTAGTACTTGCCGGCGAACGTGGTGCTCTCCTGGGTGAGCAGGCCGACCAGGACCTGGCAGGCCTCCTCGAACCGGTCGCTGCGCTCCCCCGGCGTGCCCAGTTCCATCCCGTAGGCGCCGGACTCCTGCACGTTCCAGCCCGCACCGATGCCGATCTCCAGCCGGCCGCCGGAGATGATGTCCAGCGTGGCCGCCATGTTGGCCAGCAGCGCGGGGTGCCGGTAGTGGATGCCGGACACCAGGTTGCCCAGCCGGACCCTGTTGGTCGCCTGCGCGAGCGCGGTCAGCGTGACCCAGCCCTCCAGGCACGGGCCGTTCGAGTCACCCCGGATCGGATAGAAGTGGTCGAACGTCCAGCCGGACTCGAAGATCTCGATCTGGTCTGCTTCCCGCCAGACCGCGAGCATGTCCGACCATTCCACGTGTTGCGGTGATGTCTTGAAGGCGAAGCGCATACCTGGATCGTAGGACGCCTCAGCCCGCCGGTTGCAGCAGATCCGCGCGCACCAGGCTGATCAGCACCACGGCCGACGTGGCGAGACCGACGGTGACGAGTGCCGCCATGCCGACCACGAACCGCCACCGGCCACCGTCGGACAACCACAGCAGCCCGGCGCAACCTGCCACGACCGCCAACAGCCCGAGCCACAACCCGTCCACGTTCGCCCCACCGCTCACGGCGACGCAGACCGCCGCCAGGTCGGCTGCCAGGCCGGTCACGGCGACGGCGCGCGCGGGCCACGGGCTGTCGCGCACCGTGAGGACCGGCATCACCGACCGCCGATGATGCTGCGGGTCAGTCTGTTTCGCTGGTCCAGCAACTCGTCGAGCGCTGTCCGCACGGCGCGCTCGTCCAACGTGACCCGGTCCGTGTCGTTGACGTCCATCGCGTCCAACTGCGCGGACACCGCCCGCCGCACCAGTTCCCGCATGAACGACGCCGTGACGCCGTCCGTGTCGGTGACGATCGCCGTCGCGTCCGGCAGGTCGAGATCGGTGCCCTCGGCATACAGCCGGAGCAGCCGTTCCCTGCCCTCGGCGTCCGGCTTCGGGATCTCCACCGCGAGGTCGACGCGGCCAGGTCGCTCGCTGAGCGCTGTTTCGATGGCCTCCACCCGGTTGGTGGTCAGCACGAACGTGACGTCGGCGTCGCTCTCCACCCCGTCGATCCGGTTGAGCAGGTCGAACAGCACCGGCGTCGCACCCTGGCTGAACGTCCTGTCCTCGGCGACCAGATCGATGTCCTCCATCACCAGCACGCACGGTTGCAGCCGCCGCGCCATGCTGACCGCCGTGGCCAGCAACTGGGCCAGCGCTCTGCCGGACATCACCACGACGGTCGCATCGGTCATCCGGCTCATCAGGTAGCGGACCGTGTGCGTCTTGCCGGTGCCGGGTGGGCCGTAGAGCAGCACGCCGCGCTTCAGGTGCTGGCCGTGCCGCAACAACTGCTCGCCGCGTTCCGCGTTGTGCACCACGTGGCGCTCGATGCTGTCCAGCACGCCGGCGGGCAGCACCACGTCGTGCGCGGTCAGGGCCGGGCGGGGCAGGAACGACACCAGTTCGTTGCTGCGGTGCTCGCTGACGTCGAAGGACAGCAACTGGCCCCGGTAGATGTCCACCTCACGGACCAGCCGCTCGATCTCCTCGCGCACCTCGGTGGCGGTGTCCCGGTCGGCGGCGAGCACCCGCATCATGCAGCCCGGGTCGGGCGAGTGCCGCACGATGCCACGCACGCCGAGCACCACCGGCTTGCCGCTGGCCGACCGGGTGCGGACCAGGCCGAACTGGATGATGTCGACGGCGGAGTCCGGACCGGTCGCCGCTGTGATGTAGTCGACCGGTCCCAATTGGTACTGACCGTGTCGTTCGGCTGAATCGAGCATGTCCAGCAGATCCTGGTGGCCACCGTGCAAGTTGCCGGTCAGGCCGAACCACTGCTGCTCCGGACTGTGCAGTTCCAGATAACGCCCGACACCAAGATGCAGGTTGACGTGCTCCCAGCCGTCGAATGTCGTACTGATGTTCGGCATCTCGGCCAACGCGCAGCCGACGTGTTCGGTGACCATCGCGACAACAGTGGACCTGGCCTCGGTGTTCACCCGGAAACGAGCGTCGTCGAACAGTGCGATGAGCGAGCCCGCGAGCCGCTGGGCTGTCGCTTCCTCCGTACCGCCGGTGCTGCCGTTCGCGCTCGTGTCGGTCACCCTCTCGACTATGGCACTGGTAAGCCCTTCGTGGGAGCCGATTTTCGGATCATTTCCAATGGCCCGCCCAGCTGCGACGATCAGGATGCCGAATATCCATTGTGGATCATACAACGGTGGTGACCTGGCATTCCGGTTGCCGGATTCCGCGACCGGAGTACCGTGGAGTGAGCGGTTGAGTGCAAGCCGTACCGGGACGTGGGCACCCTTTGCCCTGTCTACAGCCGACAAAACCCCAAACACGCGAGCGCATGTCACTGCTGATCGACCCGTTCGTGGAGGGTGATGGGATGGCCGTGACTGAGCGCACACACGAATACCAGAGTCTCGCCCCACTGTTCCACCAAATGGCGGATGATTCAGCGCCGGAGTCGCGGCGGAGAACTATTCGGGAACGTCTGGTCACCGAACATCTACCGGTCGCCGAGCACATCGCGCGCCGGTTCCGCAACCGTGGCCAACCGGCCGAGGATCTGACCCAGGTGGCCACCGTCGGCCTGATCAACGCCGTCGACCGGTTCGACCCGGACAGGGGCACCGACTTCCTGTCCTTCGCCGTGCCGACCATCACCGGCGAGGTGCGCCGCTACTTCCGGGACGCCACGTGGGCGATCCGGGTACCGCGCCGGCTCAAGGAACTGCACGCGTCGGTCACCGCGGCGTCGGCGACGCTCGGTCAACGGCTGGGCCGCTCGCCCCGGCCCAGCGAACTGGCCGCCGAACTGGGCATCGACGTGCACGAGGTACAGGAGGGCCTGCAGGTGGGCTACGCCTACCGGGGCGAGTCGCTGGACGTCGGCGCCGACGCGGACGGCCCCGGCTTCGAGACGGACGGCAGGCTCGGCATCACCGATCCGGACCTGGCCGCTGTCGAGAACCGCGAGACGCTGTACCCGGCGCTGGCCCAGCTACCGGAGCGGGAGGCCGCGATCGTGAGGATGCGGTTCTTCGGGCACATGACACAGACCCAGATCGCCGAGAAGATCGGCGTGTCGCAGATGCACGTCTCCCGGCTGCTGGCCGCCAGCCTCGCCATGCTAAGGCAGTCGATTGTGGACGGTGCCGTGTAGGTGGCCACCGGCCTACACTGGCCGGGTGCAGGACAGTCCGCTGGTCAGCCGGGTACGGGATTCGATCATCGGCGACGACCAGGTGATGTGGGGGCCGTACGGGCCGAGGCGCGTGACCTACGCCGACTACACGGCGTCGGGCCGCTCGGTGTCGTTCATCGAGCACTTCATCCGAACCGAGGTACTCCCCCGCTACGCCAACACGCACAGTGAGTCGTCGGGCACCGGGCTGCAGACCACGCTGCTGCGCGAGGACGCGCGCCGGACGATCCGGGACGCGGTCGGCGGCGACGACGACACCGTGGTGATCTTCTGCGGCTCGGGTTCCACCGGCGCCATCGACAAACTGGTCGGCATCCTCGGCCTGCGGGTACCGGCCGAACTGGACGACCGCTACCACTTGACCGACGCCATCCCGCCGGACCAGCGGCCGGTGGTGTTCGTCGGCCCGTTCGAGCACCACTCCAACGAACTGCTGTGGCGCGAGTCGATCGCCGACGTGGTGACGATCCCGGAGTCGGCAGACGGACACGTGTCCGTCGACGCCCTGGCCGAGGCGCTTGCCACCTATGCCGACCGGCCGCTGAAGATCGGCTCGTTCTCGGCGGCGTCCAACGTGACCGGCATCGTCACAGACACGCACACCATCTCCGACCTGCTGCACGCCAACGGCGCGTTGTCGTTCTGGGACTTCGCGGCCGCCGCGCCGCACGCCGACATCGAGATGTACGAGCGGTGCGGCGAGCACCCCGGCGCCTACAAGGACGCCGTGTTCATCTCGCCGCACAAGTTCGTCGGCGGCCCAGGCACACCGGGTGTGCTGGTGGTGCGGCGGGAGCTGCTGGCCAACCGGGTGCCGACCGTGCCCGGCGGCGGCACCGTCGACTACGTCAACCTGGCCGAACACCACTACATCAGCGACCCCGCGCACCGCGAGGAGGGCGGCACGCCCGCCATCGTGGAGTCGATCCGCGCCGGGCTGGTGTTCGGGCTCAAGGCAGCGGTCGGCCCGAAGCTGATCCAGGCCCGTGAGCGGGCGTTCCTGCGCCGGGCCGTGGAGGCGTGGCGGGTCGTCCCGACCATCTCGATCCTGGGTGACCTCGACTCGGAACGGCTGTCCATCGTGTCGTTCGTGGTCAACAGGGGCGACAACACGGGCGACAACACGGGCGATGACCACTACCTGCACCACAACTTCGTGGTCGCCCTGCTCAACGACCTGTTCGGCATCCAGGCGCGCGGCGGCTGCTCGTGCGCCGGGCCGTACGGGCACCGGTTGCTGGGCATCGACGTGGCCAGGTCGCGGCGCTTCGAGCAGGAGATCCTGGCCGGCTGGGAAGGCATCAAGCCGGGCTGGGTGCGGGTCAGCTTCAACTACTCGCTGTCCGACACCGTCGTCGACTACATCGTCGAC
>DASXYT010000353.1:0-1602 GCA_036502345.1 Pseudonocardiaceae bacterium
CGGTGGCCCGTCGGCTGGCCGCGGTGTCCACCGCCTACAAAGTGGTCGCCACCGTCGGCTTGATCCTCGCCGTGGCGGCCCTCGTCCAGCTGATCTACGGCACCACCGCGCTGACCTTCCTGCCGGCGCTGTCGGAGAAGAAGGCGTTCACCATCACCGAGGTGCAGGTGGCGTGGGAGAACGTCATCGTCACCGTCTTCGGCATTGCCTCCGCGGTGGGCCTGTACCTGTTCTTCCGTAGTTCGCGCACCGGCCGATCCATGCGCGCGGTGGTGGACAACCCGGAATTGCTCGACACCACCGGAATCTCCCCGACCAAGGTGCGGCGCATCTCCTGGATGATCGGCTGCACGTTCGCCGCCGCGTCCGGGGTGCTGCTGGCCTCCACGCAACAGCAGTTGGACGCGATTCTGCTGTCCCTGCTGGTGGTGCAGTCCCTCGGTGCGGCTGCGGTCGGTGCGTTCACCAATCTGCCGTTGAGTTTCGCCGGCGGGCTCCTCGTCGGTCTGCTGCAGGCCATCGTGAGCAAGGAGGCCAGCGCGCACACGGCGCTGCAGGGCCTGGACACCAACACCCCATTCCTGGTGCTGTTCTTGCTGCTGTTGTTGATCCCGCGGCGCAAGCTCGTCGAGTTGGGGCAGGTCACCAAGCCGAGGCGCACCGTGCGGGCCCCGCTGCCGCCGATGGTGCGGCTGGTCGGCATCCTCACGCTGGGCGTCGGCGCCTGCATCGTGCCGTTCGTAGTCGAGGAAAAGCTGGCGACCTGGAACGTGGCCATGAGCCAGGTCCTGCTGTTCCTTTCACTCGGTCTGCTGGTACGTACCTCGGGCCAGATTTCCCTGTGCCAGATGGGTTTCTTCGCCATCGGCGCGGCCACCTTCGGGCACATGCTGGGCAAGGGCGTGCCGTGGCTGGCGGCGCTGGCGATTGCCGGCCTGGTGGCCATCCCGGTCGGCGCTTTCGTCGCCATCCCGGCCATCCGGTTGTCCGGGTTGTATCTGGCCCTGGCCACCCTTGGTTTCGGGGTGTTGCTGGCCAACTACTTCTACGGCAAGAGCTACTTCTTCGGCAGCCGCGTGGGTCTGCATACCGGCCGGCCGCATGCGTTCTCCTCCGACCGCAGGTACTACTTCTTGCTGATGATGTTTGCCGTCGGCGGCATCGTCCTGGTGATGCTCGTGGAGCGGGCCCGGCTCGGCCGGCTGCTGCGCGGCCTGGCGGACAGCCCGATGGGTCTGACCACTGCCGGTCTGTCCGCGAACGTCACGCTGGTGTTGGTGTTCTGCCTCTCCGCGGCGATGGCCGCAGTGTCCGGCGGGCTGAACGCCTCGGTGTTCGGGGGCATCACCCAGGACTCGTACTCCTACGTGCTGTCCCTGGTGATCCTGTCCGTGTTCGTCATCTCCGGGTCCTCCACGGTCGTTGCCTCGATCGTCGCGCCGCTGCTGAGCGTCGTGGTCCCGGTGTACATCAACAACCCGAAAGCCAGCCTGTGGCTGCAACTCGGCTTCGGGGTCGTCGCGATTCTCACGGCGGTCCTGTCCGAGGGCGGCGCAGCGATGGCGTTCGACCGATTCCGTCGGCTCGTCGGCCCGCAGGGCC
>DASXYT010000354.1:0-5602 GCA_036502345.1 Pseudonocardiaceae bacterium
GCCACGAGGTGTACTTCGGTCGCAGACATGAATCCCAGCGTGCCACGTGCCCAGGGCGTGGTCCACCGCTATCCGGATGCTGGGATGAGGCTCACTCCGGGAACAAACTCGGGGGTGGGCGACACTGGTTCCGTGCCATCCACCCTGCCAGCCGGCGACCCGGCTCCCGCCGACGGCGTGCTGCCCGCCTCGGCCCTAGCAGGCGTCGGCGACCGCCCGTTCGGGCTGTACGTCCATGTGCCGTTCTGCGCCACCAGGTGCGGCTACTGCGACTTCAACACCTACACCGCCGGTGAGCTGGGCACGTCGGCGTCACCGCAGTCCTGGCTGGCCGGCCTGCGGGCCGAGTTGGCGCTGGCCGCCAAGGTGCTGGGCAGGGCGCCCGCCGTGGACACGGTGTTCGTCGGCGGCGGCACGCCGTCGCTGCTCGGCGCGGCAGGCCTCACCGACGTGCTGACCGCCGTGCGCGACACGTTCGGCATCGCGGCCGATGCCGAAGTGACCACCGAGTCGAATCCCGAGTCCACCTCGGCCGAGTTCTTCGCCGGCATCCGGGCGGCCGGCTACACCAGGGTGTCGCTGGGCATGCAGTCCGCTGTGCCGCACGTGCTCGCCACGCTGGACCGCACGCACACCCCGGGCCGGGCGGCGGCAGCGGCCGCCGAGGCACGCGCTGCCGGGTTCGAACACGTCAGCCTCGACCTGATCTACGGCACCCCCGGCGAGACGACCGACGACCTGCGGACGTCGCTGGACGCGGTGCTCGCCGCGGGCGTCGACCACGTGTCCGCCTACGCGCTGATCGTCGAGGACGGCACGGCGCTGGCCAGGAAGATCGCCAGAGGTGAGCTGCCCGCCCCGGACGACGACCTGCTCGCCGAGGACTACGAGCTGATCGACGACTCGCTGCACGCCGCCGGTCTCGGCTGGTACGAGGTGTCCAACTGGGCTGTGTCGACGGCGGCGCGGTGCCGGCACAACATGGGCTACTGGCTCGGCGCCGACTGGTGGGGTGCCGGTCCTGGAGCGCACAGCCACGTCGGCGGGGTGCGCTGGTGGAACGTGAAGCACCCGGCCAGGTACGCAGGGCTGCTCGCGGACGGCCGTTCGCCGGCGGCCGGCCGGGAGGTGCTGACCGACGCCGACCGGGCGATCGAGCGGGTGCTGCTGGAACTGCGCCTGTCCGACGGACTGCCGGTGGCCGCGCTGTCCGGTGCCGCACCCGCTGAGGCGGCCGCCGCGGTCACCGACGGTCTGCTGGACGCGGCGGCGCTGGCCGACGGGCGGTGTGTGCTGACCCGGCGGGGCAGGCTGCTCGCCGACGCCGTGGTCCGTCGTCTTACGTAGACCGGTTGTCCGGCACCCCGTTGTCCTACGTACGTCGTTGTACGGCAACGGTTTTGGTTGCCGTCAAAAGGTGACGATTCGGCATCCACCGTCGTGACTCCTCGGTTATCGTCAGGACGGCAGTTACCTGGTAGGAGGCTGGGTCGCTGCCGCCGAACCTGGGGGAGGAGAGGCCGGTGGTCGACTCGGCGTATTGGGCGCTGCGTCGTGACATCGTCTCCGGGCAGATCAAGCCGGGGGACAAACTGGTCGAGATGTCGCTCGCGGATCGGTACGGGGTGTCGCGTACACCGATCAGAGAGGCGCTACGACGTCTGGAGCAGGACGGTCTGGTGCAGCGCGCCGGCCGACGGTTACGGGTCCGGCAACACCGACCCGACGAGATCCTCGACATCTACGACGTGCGGATCGTTCTTGAGGAGGCCGCGGCCAGAGCCGCGGCCCTGCGTCGCACGTCGCTCGAACTGAGCCTGCTGGCCCGCGCGTACGACGCGATGCGGGGTATCCGGGAGGACGACATGGCCGCGCAGCAGCGGGCCAGTTGGGCGTTCCACGAGCTGGTGTGGGCGGCCAGCCACAGCAACACACTGGTCGACCTGCTCAGCAGACTGCAGGCCAACCTGCGGCGTTACCCGGACGGCACGCTGGCCCAGCCGGGCCGGTGGCGGCAGTCGCTGGCCGATCACGCGCGGCTGGTGTCCGCCATCCGCGAACACCGCACGGCCGACGCGGCCGAGATCGCGTCGACGCATCTGTCAGCGGCCAGGGAGCTGCAACTCCGGGCCTACGCCGACCAGGGCAACCTGGACCCGGTGCTGTGATCGGCGGGGCGCCGGCCAGCAGGTCGGCGCCCTTGCCGAGCACTTCCGGCAGACGACGCAACACGCCGGTCGTCCGGCTCCGTAAACTTGACGTGAGGGTCAACGGAACGGGCGGACGGAGGTGAGGCAATGAACGCGGATGAGCGCCGCTTCGAGGTGCTGCGCGCGATCGTCGCCGACTACGTCTCGACCCAGGAGCCGGTCGGCTCGAAGGTCCTCGTCGAGCGGTACAACCTCGGCGTGTCCAGTGCCACGGTGCGCAACGACATGGCGGCCCTTGAGGACGAGGGGTACATCGCCCAGCCGCACACCAGTGCCGGCCGGGTGCCCACCGACAAGGGCTACCGGCTGTTCGTGGACCGGCTGTCCGAGATCAAGCCGCTGACGTCGGCCGAACGGCGCGCCATCCAGAGCTTCCTGGAAGGCGCCATCGACCTGGACGACGTGCTGAAGCGCAGCGTCCGGCTGCTGGCGCAGCTGACCAGGCAGGTGGCTGTGGTGCAGTACCCGATGCTGAACCGCTCCGCCGTCCGGCACCTCGAAGTGGTGTCGATCACACCGGCTCGGCTGATGCTGGTGCTGATCACCGACACCGGCCGGGTGGACCAGCGGATGGTGGACCTCGGTGACGTCGTCAACGACGACGCGGTCAGCAGGCTGCGGTCCCAGCTCAACGCGGCGATGGTGGGCGAGCGGTTGGCCGAGGCGTCCGCGAAGGTGGCCGAACTGCCGGACAAGGCGCCCAGCGAACTGCGCGACGTGATGGTCCGGATCTGCTCTGTCCTGATCGAGTCGCTGGTCGACCACCCGGAGGAGCGCCTGATCCTGGGCGGCACGGCCAACCTCACCCGCAACGTCGCCGACTTCCCCGGTTCGCTGCGCCAGGTACTGGAGGCGCTGGAGGAACACGTCGTAGTGCTCAAGCTGCTCGCGGCCACCAGGGACGCGGGTACCGTCACCGTTCGGATCGGTGAGGAGAACGAGGCGCACGAGATGCGCAGCACCTCGGTGGTCTCCGTCGGATACGGCAGCGGGGTCGCGCCACTTGGCGGGATGGGCGTTGTCGGGCCGACCAGGATGGACTATCCGGGCACGATCGCCGCCGTCCGCGCGGTGGCGAACTACGTGGGGGACATTCTCGCCGGCCAGTAGGCCGACCGAACCACGACTGACACACACGAAACGACGGTGGGCCGGGTCTGCTCGGCAGGCCACGGCAGGAGGACTGGACGACAGTGGCGAGGGACTACTACGGCACGCTCGGGGTCACCCGGGAGGCGACGCCCGACGAGATCAAGCGCGCCTACCGCAAGCTCGCCCGGGAACTGCACCCGGACGTCAACCCGGATGCCGAGGCGCAGCACCGGTTCAAGGACGTCACGGCGGCCTACGAGGTGCTGTCCGACCCGAAGAAGCGGCAGATCGTCGATCTCGGCGGTGACCCGCTGGGCAACGGCGGCGGTGGTGGCGGGATGCGCGATCCGTTCGGCGGCGCGGGTTTCGGCCTCGGCGACATCATGGACGCGTTCTTCGGCCAGTCGGGTGGCGCAGGCGGTGGTCGTGGGCCGCGCAGCAGGGTCCAGGCGGGCTCGGACGCGCTGATCCGGCTCACGCTCAGCCTTGAGGAGTGCTACACCGGCGTCAGCAGGGAACTCACCGTGGACACGGCGATCCTGTGCGAGCTGTGCGGCGGCGAGGGCACCAGGGAGGGCACCACCACCCGGACGTGCGACACGTGTGGCGGGCGCGGCGAGATCCAGTCCGTGCAGCGGTCGTTCCTCGGCCAGGTCGTCACGGCCCGGCCGTGCCCGGTGTGCCGCGGCTTCGGCGAGGTCATCCCCGACCCGTGCCCCCGGTGCGACGGCGAGGGCAGGGTCCGCGCCCGGCGCACCATCACGGTCAAGGTGCCGGCGGGTGTCGCCGACGGTGTCCGGGTCCGGCACGCGGGCCAGGGCGAGGTCGGTCCGGGCGGTGGTCCGGCCGGTGACCTGTACGTCGAGGTCGAGGAGTTGGCCCACGCCACGTTCGACCGGGAGGGCGCCGACCTGCACTGCACCGTGCGGGTGCCGATGACGTCCGCCGCGCTGGGCGCCGTGCTGCCGCTGGACACGCTGGACGGCCGCGAGGAACTGACCATCGAGCCGGGCACCCAGCCCAACACCGTCCAGACGATGCACGGCAGGGGCCTGCCCAAGCTGCGCTCCTCCGGCCGCATCGACGGCAAGGGCGACCTGCACGTCCACCTCGAAGTGGAGATCCCGGGGAGGCTGGACCCGCAGCAGACCGAACTGCTGCGCCAGTTCGCCGAACTGCGTGGCGAGGAGCAGCCGGAACTGGCCACCAACGGCCGGAACGGGCATGGCCTGTTCTCCCGGTTTCGCGGACGCACCGCCCGGTGACGACCCTGCCGGTGTTCCTGGTCGAGCACCTGCCGGCCGGGGAACACGCGGTGCTGGACGGCCCCGAGGGCCGGCATGCCGCCACTGTGCGGCGGCTGCGGGCCGGCGAGGCGCTGATGCTGTCCGACGGGCGTGGCGGCCTCGCCAGGTGTGCCGTGCGTGGCGTGGACCGGGATTCGGTGACGCTCGCCGTGGCGGAACGGTGGACCGAGCCGCAACCGCGGCCGCGCGTCGTGCTCGCTCAGGCGCTCGTCAAGGGCGACCGTGGTGAACTCGCCGTCGAACTGGCCACCGAGGCGGGCGTCGACGAGGTGCTGCCGTGGCGGGCCGAGCGCTGTGTCGCCAAGTGGGAGGACGGCCCACGCGGTGAGAAGGCGTTGGCCCGGTGGCGCAACACCGCTCGGGAGGCCGCCAAACAGGCACGGCGGGCCTGGTGTCCACCGGTCGACACGCCCGTCGATACAAAGGCACTTGCGGAGCGGGTCCGGCATGCCGATCTGGCACTCGTATTGCACGAGTCCGCGATTAATCGGCTTACTGATGTGTCACTACCGGAAAGCGGCGATCTGTTGCTCGTCGTCGGTCCGGAAGGCGGCATCACCGATGCGGAACTCGCAGCACTCGGTGCCGCCGGTGCGTTGTCGGTCCGGTTGGGACCGACGGTGTTGCGGGCTTCCACGGCAGCAGCGGTGGCCCTAGGGGCATTGGGCCCCCTCACCCGTAGGTGGGAGTGAGCCCCCACCCTTCTTGGTGGCCCTTTCCGGGCACGAGCAGCGAATTCACCCGATCGGCCAGTGAAGAGCGCGTAAACGTTCGGCCCGCCAGTGGCGCACTCCACCATTCACGAGCTAGCCTTTGCGCACGACACGAACAGTGCGCGAACTCGACCTTGCGATTGATGCGGATCGATGTTCGCCGCCCGTGTGTGGACACGCCGGACACCTCCCCCCTCGGTCCGGCGCACGCTGCGTCGCGGTGGAGTGACCCCCAGACTTCACCGCGACGCAGCCTCCGCAGGAGGCTGCGTCGCGCTTA
>DASXYT010000355.1:0-7509 GCA_036502345.1 Pseudonocardiaceae bacterium
GTCGGATCGTGGCACGCCCATCCGCGCGCTCGCGCCGAGGTGCGGGCGGCGACCGTCGTGCTCAATGCCGCTGTCGACGACGTGTGGCCCAGTGACCACTACGGCCTGTTGGTCGATCTCGACGTGTCGGTCGACGTCTAGGGGGTCGGCCGGCTGCGGCCCGGTGACCGGCCGGTGACGCGTTTGAACGCGGCGCTGAACGCACTCTCGGAGCCGTAGCCCCAGTGGCCGGCGACCGCGGCCACCGTGCGGTTGCCGTCGGCGAGTTCCCTTTCCGCGCAACGGATCCGCTACGGCAACAGGTAGACCATCGGGGAGATGCCGAGCAGTTCCTTGAACCGACCGGCGAACACCGTCCGCGATGCCCCCGCTTCGCGTCGCTGCAGAGCTACTACTCACTGGTCGGCGGGGACCTCGACCGGGAGATCCTGCCGCTGGTCCACGCGGAGCGCCTCGGTCTGCTGGTGTACAGCCCGCTGGCCGGCGGGTTCCTGTCCGGCAAGTTCAGCCGGCAGGGTGTGGACGCCTCGGGCCGGCAGGCACAGGGCGACAACCCGCCGATCGACCGAGAACGCGGCTACGACGTCATCGACGTGCTACGTGCGGTGGCCGATCGGCGCGACACCGGTGTGCCTTCGGTGGCCCTGGCCTGGGTGCTGGCGCAGCAAGGGGTGACCAGCGTGATCGCGGGCGCGCGCCGACCCGAGCAGTTGACCGCGAACATCGACGCCGTCGACCTGGCACTGGCCGCGACGGACTCGCGGAACTGAACGCGGTGAGCGCACTGCCGCCGTCGTATCCGACTGGTTGCAGGAGGCCGACTTCACCGAACGGGTCCCCTGCCGAGGCTAGGCGGATGGTGCTGCCAGCGCGGCACGGAGGGCGGCGAGCGCCACGTCATCGCTGACGCCAAGGCGACGAGCGGCTCGCGCCATCCGTTCGGCGATCACGCCCAGTTCCCTTTCGTATCCGCGTTTTTCCGGATCGACGTCTGGGTCCTGCCGCACCACCGTGCCGTGGCGGCCGCGTCCCTCGACCAGACCGGCCTGCTCCAACTCCCGGTAGGCGCGGGCGACCGTGCCGCCTGCCAGACCGAGATCGGCGGCGAGTTGCCGCACGGAGGGCAGCCGGGCATCCGGCCGCAGCGAGCCAAGGGTGATGAGATCGGCGATCTGGCCGCGGAGTTGCTCGTAGGGCGGCACCGGGGAGGTGAGGTCGACCCGCAGGCCGGGCACCGTGCTCATGTCTGCGGCACCGAGTCGGGAGTGACAGAGCCGCGTCGACGGGTGCTCATCGCCCACCACACCACGATTCCCGTCACTGCCAGCGCGAGACCGGTCCAGACCAAGACGCGCGAACCCAGGTACACCGCCCCACCCACCTGAGCGGGCACGGCGAGGCCGGCGCTGGCGAAGACGGTCAGCGCGCCCAACGCCAGGAGTTCGACACCCACCACGGTTCCGGTGATCGTGTGTACCGCCGTCCACCGGCTGGACTCGCCGGGATCCAACTGGTCGGCGGGCAGTCGGAGGACACGTTGGACCAACAGTGCACCGACCACCAGAGCGCCTGCCGCGACGACGCCGAGCGGGACCCATTCCACTGCGGATGGCCAGTGCAGCTTGGCTCCCGGCAGCGTGACGTCGGCGAACGGATGCCATGGCCCGTACGAGGCCGTCGGTACGGCGGAGAGGATCGCGGGTGCGACCATCGTCAGGACGGCGGCGGTGATGGCGACCGCCATCGTCCACCGAGGCACGTAGCCGCGCACCGTCCTTGGCCGCAGCGAGGCCGTGCGCACCGCACCGGCAGGTATCGGCGAGTCACGCAGTTCACCGGTGTACGCGCCGACCAGATAGCCGACCACAACGGCGATCGGCGTCAGCCACAGCTGCGCCGCCCACACCAGCAGGACGCCGACCAACGCACCGACGCCGAGACCGGTCAGCCGGGCGACCCGCATCCGCCGGGCGGCGGCGCCACGCTTGCGCGTCGTCCACCACACCAGAACCAACCCGAACACCATCGGGACGCCGACCCAGACGGCGGCGACGACAAGACGGAGCCAGAACGCCGGTCCGAACGGTCCTGTGGTCCCCATGGGTTCAATGTATCAAACAAGTGATACATAGTCAGGTGGACCTGTTTCCGAGCCAGTGGGACAGTGCGCCGCGCAGGGCGGGCGCCGCGGTCTCGGCGGGCTCGCCGACGGTGGCGGCCCAGGCGACGTAGGCGTCCGGCCGGATCAGGATGGCGTCGGCGGGCCGGTGATCGGTTGTGGCGGTGTGGATGTCGACGCGGTGCTGCCAGTCTCCGACGATCTCGCGGAGGTCGTGGCGGTCGGCGAGGTCGAGGATGACGGGCCGTGCGGTGCGCATGAGTTCGGCGACGCTCGTGGTGTGCAGGGTGAGGTCGGGTGCGAACGTTCCGGTCAACAGGTGCTGGTTGGGATTGGGCACGGGGTAACGGATGTCGGTGCCGGCGATGAGGGCGGCCATCCGGCGCACCGACTGCTCGTCGACGAGCAGTTCCTGGAAGACGTCCCGGAGCGCTTCGGCAGCCGGGTCGTTTCCGCGCCGCAGTGCCACCTGGGCCTGGGTCTGGAGCAGTGCACGAGCGCCTGCGAAGTGCCGTTCGTGGTGGTAGGTGTCCAGCAGATCGGCAGGCGCCCAGCCGTGGACCTCGGCAGCGAGCTTCCAGGCAAGGTTGACCGCGTCGAGCATGCCGACGTTGAGGCCGCTGCCCGTGGCGGGGAACTGATGCGCCGCGTCGCCTGCCAACAGGATCCGCCCGTCGCGGTACCGCTCGGCCTGCCGCGCCTGAAAGATGTAGCGGGACAAACGAATCGGCTCGCCCAACGGCAGATCGGCGCCGAGCACACTGTGGATGCTCTCCTGCAACTCGGCCAGGGTCATCGGCACATCGTCGTCGACGTCGGGATCGTCCTCCGTGGTCTGCACGAGCAGCATCCCGTTGCTGAGCGATCCGAACGCGAAGACACCTCGATCTGTTCGGGTGACACCGGCGCGAATCCGACCGAGTCCCGGGACGTCCAGATCGCCGTTGCCCAGCAGGGTCAGCGCGTCGGGCACCGTGACCTGGCCCAGCCGGTTGATCTCCGGGTACGTGGTGCCGGGGAACGGGATTCCGGTCGCCTCGCGGACGTGGCTGTGCGCGCCGTCGCAGCCCACCACGTAGCGTGCGGTCAGACGGTACGACCCGGCAGGGCCACGCACCTCCGCTGTCACCGTGGCGTCGCCCTGGCTGATCCCGATCACCTGGTGTCCACGGCGGACGTCGGCGCCGAGTTCGCAGGCGTGTTCGGCGAGCACGCGCTCGAGTTCCGGTTGCGGCAGCCGCATCGTCCGCAGCGGCGGATCGGCCAGCGGGGTGAGGTCCACTTCCAGTCCACCGAACGGGAATCCGGGCGCCGGACCGACGGCCGCGCCGAACCGCTCCAGCAGGCCTCGATAGCGCAGCAGCTGCAGGATCTGCCCGTTCAGACCGTAGGCCTTCGGCGTCTCGTCCAGCCGTGCGTGCCGTTCCAGTACCAGCGGCCGCACCCCGGCCAGGCACAGCTCACCGGCCAGCATCAGACCGGTCGGTCCACCGCCCACGACGAGCACGTCAGCGTCGATCACACCATTTCCGCTGGTCCTGGTCACGGCCAGCGATTCTGCTGCACGACCCGGGTCTTGCCGCAAGCCCCCAGGTGCGCTATATGTTGAAAGTGGAGTAGTCAGTCCGTCGCCTTTCGCCCCACCAGGTGGAAGACGCGACTGAGTTGGCGGTAGGGGTCCCGCCTGCTGGCTTCGAGTTCGACC
This sequence comes from Pseudonocardiaceae bacterium, assembly GCA_036502345.1. Lineage (GTDB taxonomy): Bacteria > Actinomycetota > Actinomycetes > Mycobacteriales > Pseudonocardiaceae > DATEPR01. The sequence goes on from DASXYT010000355.1 coordinate 3,825, forward strand.
TCGGCCGTCGCCGCTACCTGCTCTCGGTCGCCGGGATCCAACTCGGCGCCACCGAACTCGAGCCAGTCCACGAACAGCCACACCCCGTACCACCGCAACGGTTGCACGCCACCGCTTCGGATGAGTTCGCTGAGTTCCTCGACGGTGTCGGCTCGGCCGGTCACGCCGAGCACCCCGATCTCGGTTGGAGTGTCGAACGAGGCGAGAGCGTCCGCCCAGCGCCGTTCCATGGCCGGGCGCACCGCCATCGTTCTGGCGTTGCCGGTCATGATCGAGACCAGGCCACCGTCGGCGGCGCATTGGCACAACTGGTCGACCACCGGCCCCGACCGATCGAGGTAGCCGAGCACGCCATGGCACAAGACAGCGTCGAAGCGGCGCCCGTCCACCGCATCGACGGCGTTCTCGGCGTCGGCCTGCACGAAGGTCACCCGCTGGCGTGCGTCAGCGGGCAGCCGTTCGAGTCGCTGTCGAGCCTTGTCCAGCATCGCGGGCGACGAGTCCAGCAAGGTCACCTCGTAACCGGCGATGGCCAGCGGAAACGACTGATGGCCTGCGCCACCGCCGACGTCGAGCACGGACGCGGGCGCCGGCGGCAGATGCTCCAGCAGGTGCTGGTGCATCACGTAGGTACGCACGTACCCCTTGACTGAGGCATAGGCCTCGTCGGCGAACTTGTCGGCCAGCCCGGCCCAGGTGTCCTCAGCCACGGCACGACGGTATCGCCGCAGACGAGTCGTCGGCCGGCGAGGGCGAGTCGACCGCCCACGTCGGCGACTCGGCCGCCTGCAAGGACGAGTCAGCCGCCTGCGCGGACGAATCGGCTACTGACGCGGACGACTCGGCGGCAGGCGAGGGCGAGTCGACCGCCGGAGTGAACCAGTCGGCTACCGGAGTCAGCGAGTCGGCTACCGGCGCGGACGACTCGACCGCAGGCACGGGCCAGTCGCCCGCTCCCGTGAGCGAGTCGGCTACCGGAGTGAACAAGTCGACCACCGGCGCGGACGACTCGACCGCAAGCACGGGCCAGTCGCCCGCTCCCGAGGGCGAGTCGACCGCCGGAGTGAACGAGTCGCCTGCCGATGCCGACCGATGAAGCTCAGTCGAAGTGCCACAGCCGTAACGTGCGGTCGTCGCTGCCGGTCACGAGTAGCCGGCCGTCCGGGCTGAACGCGAAGGCGGGAATCTCGCCGTCGTGGCCGAGCAGGACCGCGACGGGTTCGCCGGTCCGCACGTCCCACAACTGCGCGAACAGATCCATGCCGGTGGCGGCGAGGAGGCGACCGTCCGGGCTGAACGCCATCCTGGAAATCAGGCCGGCCGGGGCATCGATCCGCCGGGTGTGCCGCCAGGTCGTGGTGTCCCACAGCAGGATGGTGTCGTCCATGCCGCCGCTGGCGAGCGTGCGGCCGTCCGGGCTGAAGTCCAGCGCCATGATGCTGTAGCCGTCGTGGCCTGGTAGCTCGGTGAGGTGACGGGTGGGTAGGTCCCACAGGTGCAGCGACCCGTCGGTCTCGCCGCTGGCGGCGAGCACGCGGCCGGCCGGATGGAAGGCGAGTGCATAACCGTGGCCGACCAACCGGTCCTGCCTCAGCTCGGCGTCCCGGTCGGACAACAGGGTGTCCTGCCCTGTTGCCACGTCCCACAGTCGCGCGACGGAGCGACGACGGGGCGTCTCGTCGTGCCGCTCGAAGCCGGATGTGGCCGCGGTGTCGCCCTGCGGGCTGAAGGCCACCGACTCGAGAATGTTGGCGCCGGTGGTCCTGCTGATGATCCTGCCCGTGGCGACCGTCCAGAACGTGACCGTGCCATCGACACAGCCCACGGCGATCGTGGCACCATCCGGGCTCCATGCCATCGAGAACACGGAGTCGTCGGTGTTCAACACGGTCGTGGTCTGCAGGGTGGTCCGGTCCCACAGTCGGACGGACCTGTCGCCGGCACTGGCGAACATGGTGCCGTCCGGGTGAAACGCCACCCCCACGACCCGTGAACTGTGGCCGACGAGGGTGGTGTCGCTGGTCCGGATCGGGACCGGCGGCCGGACCCTGGCCCTCGGCGGTTGCGCTGTGTCGCGCAGGGCCTGGGTATAGGGCATCTGGTGGGTCGCAGCGTGTTCGCGGGCGGCGCGTTTGCGCGCGTTGCTGCCGTCTTTCGTCACGGACGCTCGTCTCCTGGCGGTGGCCCACGCTCCGCCGGACGGTGGCCGCACGACGACTGACGACGCGGGCCCGGTGGGCCTTGACCGGCGATGCCCCAGACGGCGTGGGCGCTGGAGCTGCGGGGCGGCGTACGCGACTTGCCACCGCCGACATTACGCGGGACGGCGGCGCCCGGGAAGCCGTCCGAAGCGTCCCGGCCCACCGCTGACCAGGCTGCCTTATCCTGTGGTCGCGTCACCGACCCGGACGCCCGATGCGGTCGGCGGAGCGGTGCTGGCAGCCGGGGACCGGAACGGAAAGGGCGTGCGGTGATGGGTGCTGAGGAGGGCGGGCCCGAGCCCCTGGCGCTCGGCGGCGACGACGTGTTCGCCGCCGACTGCGAGGTCGGTGCCGACCTGGCCCGGGTGGATTGGGCCGCCACCCCACTCGGCCCACCAGCCCGGTGGGCGCAGAGCCTGCGGACAGCGGTGAGCATCCTGCTGTCCACCCGGTTCTCCATGTGGATGGCGTGGGGCCCGGAGCTGACCTTCTTCTGCAACGCCGCGTACCGCCGCGACACCCTTGGCCAGAAGTATCCGTGGGCACTGGGCAGGCCGGCCAGCGAGGTGTGGGCGGAGATCTGGAGCGACATCGGTCCCCGTATCGACACGGTGCTCAGCACCGGGGAGGCCACCTGGGACGAGGCGCTGCTGCTGTTCCTGGAACGGTCGGGCTATCCCGAGGAGTCGTACCACACGTTCTCCTACAGCCCGCTGCGTGACGACAGCGGCGTGGTGGTCGGCATGTTGTGCGTGGTCAGCGAGGGCACCGAGCGGGTCATCGGCCAGCGGCGGATGGCGACGCTGCGGGACCTGGGTTCCGATCCCAGCGTGATCCGCACCGAGCAGGAGACGTTGACCTTCTCCAGCCAGCAGCTCGCCGACAACACCCGGGACCTGCCGTTCACGTTGACCTACCTGTTCAACGAGAACGGCAGCGCGCGGTTGGCCGGCACGACCGGGTTCACCGGCCCGCACCCCGCTGCCCCGGCGACGCTGCCCGCCGTGACCGACGTGTGGCCGTGGCAGGTCCTGGCCAGGGGCGAGTCGGCGCTGGTGCAGCTGGACGGGCCACCGTTCGCCGATCTGCCGACCGGCGAGTGGTCGGAACCGCCCCAGCAGGCCCTGGTGGTCCCGCTGCTGCAGCAGGGCCGGGCGCCCTACGGGTTCCTGGTGGCCGGGCTGAACAGGTATCGGCCGGTGGACGAGGGCAACCGCGGTTTCGTCACGTTGGTCGCCGGGCACCTGGCGGCGGGCGTGGCAGGTGCCCGCAGCTACCAGGCCCAGCAGCGCCGCGCGGAGGAACTGGCCGAGCTCGACCGCGCCAAGACCAGGTTCTTCTCCAACATCAGTCACGAGTTCCGCACTCCGCTCACCCTGATCCTCGGCCCGCTGGCGGAGTTGCAGGGCCGACTGAGAACCGACGACCGGGCGCAGGAGGAGCTGGAGGTCATCGGGCGCAACGGGTTGCGGCTGAGCAGGCTG
>DASXYT010000356.1:0-13930 GCA_036502345.1 Pseudonocardiaceae bacterium
GCGAAGTCCGCCAGCGACGCCACATCACCGGCCGCCAGCCCACGCTCGGCGGCCACCGAGGGCGGCACCGCGAGCAGCACCGGGTCGTCCAGCAGGTGGTGCTCGTCGCAGTGCGTCGGCACCTGCCTGGGCAGCAGCGTGTAGCCGTGCACGATCGCCATGTCGACCTCGCGGCGGCGCAGCGACTCGACGGACAGTTCCGGCTCCTGCTCCAGCAGTCGTAGCGTCACAGCGCCACCGGCCAGCGCCGCCCACGCCGGTGGCACCAGAACCCTTGCCGCCGAAGGGAAAGCCGCGATCCGGACCACACCGGCGCCCTGTGTCGTCAGCGCGGCAAGCGCCGACTCGGCGGCCGCGATGTCGTTCAGGACGACCTCGGCGTGCGACACCAGCAGCCGCCCGGCCGGGGTCAACGCGAGCGTGCGGCCGTGCTTCTCCACCAGCTTCGCGCCCGCCTCCCGCTCCAGCGCGGCCAGGTGCTGCGAGACGGCAGGACCGGTGAGGTGCATGGCCTCGGCCGCCGCGGTGACGGTGCCGTGCTGGGCGAGTTGGTGCAGGACGTGCAGCCGGCGCAACTCCAACATGGAAGCTCTACTTCCGATTGTCGATACAAACCGTAACTGGTACTTATTCATGGTAGCGGGCACGCTCGGGTCATGGCAGTACCGAAGGCGTCACTGGCGCTGGCCGCCACGGTCGTCCTGTGGGCGTCCGCGTTCCCGGCCATCCGGGTCGGCCTGGACGGGTACGGGGTGGCAGGCCTGTCGCTGGTCCGGCACGGCCAGCCTGCTGGTGGCCACGGCACCCGTGTTCAGCGCCGTGCTGGCCGTCGTCTTCCTCGGCGAACGGCTCACCTGGCTCAAGGTCGCCGGCAGCGCCGTCGCGGTGGCCGGCTCCGCGCTGATCGCACTGGCCGGCGGCGCCGGCTACTCGACCGCCGCCTGGGCCGTGCTCGCGGCAGCCCTCGTGCAGGGCGTCTACCACCTGTCGGCCAAGCCACTGCTGCGTCGCTACACCGGTGTCGAGGTCGCGTGCTACGCCATGTGGGCCGGCACCGTGTTCCTGCTGCCACTGGCACCGGCGGCGGTGCACGGCCTGCTCACCGCACCGGCATCAGCCACCACGGCCGTGGTGCACCTCGGGCCGCTGCCCTCCGCCGTCGGCTTCGTGGTGTGGGGCTACGCCGTGGCCAGGAACTCGGTGGCCACGGCGACGGCCGCGCTGTACCTGGTGCCCGTCGTCGCGCTGCTGGCCGCCTACGTCTGGCTCGGCGAGATACCCGGCCGGCTCGACCTGGTCGGCGGCCTGGTCAGCATCGGCGGCGTCCTGTTGATCAGGTGGCACCGACCCCGGACGGCAACGGTGCGATCAGCCGAGCCGACGTGCCCAGCCCCGTCGGGCCGGTGAACCGTCTTGTCGTGTTGGTCGGGTCACGGCGCAGTTCGGCCTCCCGATAGCGCTGCACCTCCGCGTGCCAGTTGAGGATGCCGGACATCCAGTTCTGCAGTTCCATCGCGTACTCCCGCAGCGTGACCCGAGCGGCCTCGTCCAGGCCGAAGTCCTCGAACAGGGCCGGCAGTTCGACGGCGACGATGTGCTCGAACTGCCGCATCCGCTGCGTCATCAGGTCGTTCACCACGGCGACCGCGCGTTCCTTGTCGTAGCCGAGGAAGTTCTGCACGACCAGCACACCGTTGTGGATCTCGCCCTCGAACTGGATCTCCTTCTGGTAGGAGAACACGTCGTTGAGCAGGCAGGCGTAGTCCTGCGCCGCGTTCTCCATCGACTGGACCGGCGTGCTCCGATAGATGTGCGGTGGCACGGTCTGCCCGTGCGCCAGCCGGGACAGTGCCATCGTGAGGTCGGAGCCGAACGTCCTGCGCCGCATCTCGACGTAGTCCACCGGATCGGGAATCCGGTTCATCTCCTGGTTGGCCATCTCCCACAGCCAACTCTCGGTCATCGTCGTGACGGAGTCGCGGAACGTCGAACGCGCCTCCTCGCTCATCGGCCCCGCGGTGCGCGGCCAGAGATCTGCCAGCGACCGCTCCATCCCGTTGCGCGGCGGCGGCATCGTGACCCCGTCCAGCGGCATGAACAGCACCAGCCGGTCGTTGTACGCCTTCGCGGCCGGGATGTCGTGCGTGGTACCGAACATCGCGGGGTAGTAGTCGTCGGCGTAGGTGCCCCAGGTCAGCCAGCCCGTGGTGATGTCCAGTTCGTCCTGGCTGGCGTCGGGGTGGATGGCGGCCGCGCACAGCGCCAGGTCGGCGGCCGCCAGCTTGCGCGCGTCCCACACACCTTCGGTCAGGATGCCCATCGCGGTGGACCACACCACGTTGGTCGCCCTGGCCTGGTCCAGATGCGGGCTCAGGTGCAGCGGGTAGGGCATGTAGAACTCGGGCAGCGTGGTCGGCCCGACCGTCTGGAACGGCACATGGCTGTGGCTGCGCAGCCGCTGCGGCGTGGTGGCCAACAGCGACGACATGATCCGCGCGGCCTGGGTGCCGATGCCCTTCGGGCCGCCGAGCACCCCGCCTGCCGCCTGGCCGCCCTTGTTCATGTACCGGCTGGACCGCAGGTGCCACTCGTGGCCGCCGGACTGCCAGTCCTGCAGGCCCTTCGTGTAGGCGGCGGTGTCCACTCGGTGCTTCGGGTCGATCCCGTGCGCCTCGAACAGCGCGGGCACCTCGGTCAGCGCGGTGTGTTCGAACTGGTGCATCCGGGAGGTCAGCAGGTCGTTGACGGCGTCGGCGGCCTCCTGGGTGTCACAGCCGAGGAACTTCTCGAACACCAGCACACCGTTGGACAACTCGCCTTCGTCCTGCACCTCACGCTGGTAGGAGAACAGGTCGTTGCGCAGGTGGACGGCGTCGGCGAAGGTATCCCGCAGCACCTGCATCGGCCGGGTCGCGGCGATCGCGGCCGGTACCTCGGCGTTGACGGCGTGCTCGATCAGGTTGGCCGACCACGGTGCCCCGCCGACCTTCCTGCGCATCTCGATGTACTCGATCGGGTTGGCCACCCGGCCCTCGTTGATGTTGGCGAGTTCCCAGAGTGACTCGTCCAGCAGGTTCTTCGTGCTGTGCACGAACCGTTGCCGCCAGTCCTGGGAGCGAGCCGGCACGGTGCGTGCCCACAGATCGGCCAGCCCTCGCTCGACCGGGTTGGTCGGCGTCTCGGTGATCTCACCTTCCACCGGCATGAACATGGCGAGCCGTTCCAGGTAGGCCCGGCCGCTGGCGATGTCGTTGGTCCGCTTGAACAGTTCGAGGAAGTGGTCGTCGAAGTAGAAGACCCAGACATACCAGTCGGTCACCAGATCCAGTTCCGGTCCTGGCGCGTCCGGGTGGGTGTAGCTGCACAGCAGGGCGTAGTCGTGGGAGTCGAAGTCGTGCTCGTCCCAGATCGGGATGCCGTCCTGCGGCACGTCGATCATGTCCATGCTGTAGGCCCAGGCCTTGCTGTGCCGCCGCGCGCCCTCCAGGTTCGGGTTCAGCCTCGCCGGATACGGCATGTAGAACTCCGGTAGCTCGAACGGCTGTTGCACCGGCACCTGGCCCTCCTACATCGCACCGCGGTGGTTCCGCTCACCGCAGGCAACCAAAGATGATCAGGGCAGCCAAGAGCTGACAGGTGGTTCCACACGATCGGGAGGACCCCATTCGCTCGACCGGCCCAGCCGGCAGTGCTCCCGCAGGTGGTGGTTCGGCAATCGGGTGGCCGGCCGTTGCGGTGCTACCGCAGCCGAGCCTGCCGGGGCACCTCGCCGAACCCGCCGGTCTGGAAGTCCCGGTAGGCCTCGGCGATCTGGGTCTGGTCGTTCATCACGAACGAGCCGCCGAACGCGACCGGCTGCCGGATCGGTCGGCCACTGTAGATCATCACCTTGGCCTGCGTGTCCCGGCCCGGCACCGCCAGTTGCAGCACGGTCTCGGTGCCGGCCTCGGCCGCCGGGTCGGACCAGGCGACCTGCCCGGTCAGCACCGTTCGCCCCGCGATGCCCACCTCGCCCGACAGCACGTACGCGAAGGCCCTGTGGTCGGCGGGCAGGGGGTAGTCCACGGTCGCGCCGGGATCGACCGTGACGATCGCTCCCTGCACCGGCCAGTGGTTCAGCGCGGGCCCGGTGACACCGGCGACCGTGCCGGACACCACGTCGACGACCGCGCCGGGCAGGGTGACCGTCGGCCTGCCCGTGGCCAGCACGTCCTGGTAGCGGGTGTCGGCCATCTTCTCGGCGGCCGGCAGGTTCAGCCACAGCTGCAACGTGTGCGCGTGCTCGTTGCGGAACGCCAGTTCCCGGTGGATGATGCCGCGTCCGGCCGTCATCCACTGCACGTCGCCGGAATGCAGCGCGCCCGTGTTCCCCAGGTTGTCGCCGTGCTCAAGGACGCCGTCCAACACCGTGGTCACGGTCTCCAGGCCCCGGTGCGGATGCCACTCGAAGCCCGGCGTGGAGAACCAGTCCTCGCTCAACACCAGGAACGGGTCGGACAGCGACGGCTCTGTCGGGTCGATGACCAGAGCCTTGTCGTCGACCTGGGCGTCCGGCCCGAGCCGCCGCTTGGTCGTCACACGGGCCACGGTCCGATCCCTGGCGAATGTGGTCATAGCGCTAATAGTGCACCGATTCGGCTCATGTGTCCTGTGCTAGCGCTGCCTCCGTGAGCTGTGTGTTCGACCGGTCGCCGCGCAGTGCGATCGCGGCCAGCAGACCCGAGGCCAGCGCGGCCACACCGCACACGACGTAGCCGACCGCGTAGCCGTTGCCCAGCGCGTCCACCGCGAGCGACGCGGCGCCACCGGGCACCGTGTTCGGCGGTACCGACCGCCAGCGGGCCGCCCTCCTGTGCCACGGTGGTCGCGGCCGCCTTCACGTCCGGCGCCAGCGACGACGTGGCCAGGTTCGCGCTGAAGGTGACAGCGGCCCGGCTCAGCGCGACGGCGCCGATGATGGCCGGGCCGAGCGTGAAGCCGAAGTCGCGCAACAGGCTGGTGGACGCGCTGGCCATGCCGGCGTAGTGGATCGGCACGGTGTTCACCGCGGTGGCCGTGATGGAGGAGACGCTGAAGGCGAAACCGATGCCGACCAGGGCCAGCGGCAGGATCAGCGAGGTCAGCGCAGTGTCGTGCACGTCGATGGTGGCCGCGATGAAGTCGCCTGCCGCCATCAGCAGCAGACCGGTGGACAGCAGGATGCGCGGGTTCACCCTGGCCAGCAGCCGGGAGGTCAGCGGTTCGAGGACCAGGGTGATGCCGTTGAGCAGGATGAACGCCACCGACGTGCGCAGCGGGCTCTGGTGCTGGATCGGGCCGAGCCGGATGCTGGTGGCGTACGCGGTGCCCAGGAAGCTGAACATGCCGACCACCGCGACGATGGACGCGACCGTGAACGCCCTGTTGCGGAACAGGTCCAATCGCAGCATCGGCGAGGCGGCGCGGCGCTCCGCGTGGACGAACAGCACCAGGAACACCGCGGCGATCACGAACGCGACGATCACCGACGGCGCCGCCCACCCGTCGCTCTGGCCCTGGATCACGCCGTAGAGCAGGGCGAACAGGCCGACCAGGATGGTGACCTGGCCGCCCCAGTCCAGCGATCTGCCGGCCGGTGCGCTGGAGTCCTCGGCCAGCAGCAGTGCCACCACGGCACTGGCGACCGCGATGATCAGCACGATGACGAAGGCCCAGCGCCATGACCCGTAGTTGCCCGTGATGCCGCCCAGCACCGGGGCGATGAAGCCGCCGCTGGACAGCGCGGCGGCCCACACGGCGATGCCCCGCGCCCGGTCCTGGGTGGTGTGCGTGCCGGCCGCGATCATCGCCAGCGACGTCGGGAACAGCGCCGCGGCGCCCAGTCCGGCCAGCGCCTGGCCGACCCACAGCACCTGCACGCCGCTGGCCACCGCGGCCACGAACTCGCCGAGGGCCAGCAGTCCGGCGCCGCCGACCAACAGTCGCTTGCGGCCGAACAGGTCGCCCAGGACGCCGAAGGTCAGTTCCAGCACGGTCACCGGCAGCAGGAACGCGTCGGAGATCCAGGTGAGCTGCGATCCGACCGGCTGGAGATCGGCCTGGAACAGGCCGTTCAGCGTGGCGGGAATGGCGAGGCCGATCTGCGCTACGCAGACCGCGAGGCAACCTGCGATCAGGGTGCCCCTGCTGAGAGAGCGGGTTGGCGCTTGCACGACGGTGGAGACTGCCACACAATGCGTCCGACGTACAGGAATCCTGGCTAAATCGAAATATTCCACTGTGGAGCGTCATGCAGATCGACCTTAGCTCGGTCACCGCGATCGACACCCACGTGCACGTCGAATCCGACGGGCATGGTCACCATTCGCTGGACCACCAGCTGCTGGCGGCGTCGGCCGCGTACTTCAAGGCGACGACGAACCGAACACCCGACATCGACGAGATCGCAGAGTACTACCGGGAGCGCAGGCTCGCCGCCGTCGTGTTCACGGTCGACGCGCACACCGCGACCGGCCATCGTGCGCTGTCCGGCGAGCGGATCGTGACCGAGGCGCTGCGGCACGCTGACGTGCTCATACCGTTCGTGTCGGTCGACCCGCACGAGGGCGCCGACGCCGTCGGCCTGCTGCGCGACCTGGCCGCCGCCGGTGCGCGCGGGCTGAAACTGCACCCGTCGCTGCAGGCGTTCGCCCCGAACGACCCGGCGCACTATCCGCTCTACGAGGCAGCGGCCGAACTGGGCCTGCCGCTCGTGGTGCACACCGGCCAGACCGGTATCGGCGCGGGCCTGCCCGGCGGGCGGGGCATCAAGCTGCGCTATTCCGACCCGATGCTGCTGGACGACGTGGCGGCGGACTTCCCGTCGCTGACGATCATCCTCGCGCACCCGTCCGTGCCCTGGCAGGACAGCGCGATCTCCATCGCGACGCACAAGGCGAACGTGTTCATCGACCTGTCCGGCTGGTCGCCGAAATACTTTCCTGCGCAACTTGTCCGCGCTGTCAACGGCTTGCTGCGCAGGAAGGTGCTGTTCGGCTCGGACTTCCCCGTGCTCACGCCGGACCGGTGGCTGGCCGACTTCGCCGATCTGGACATCAAACCCGAGGTGCGCCCGCTGGTGTTGAAGGACAATGCGGCGAGACTGCTCGGTATCGCGGAAACGGAGTGATGACGTGCCGGACTACGGACTGGGCAGTTGGCCGGCGCGGCGGGCCAGGATCAACCCGACCGGTGTGGCGCTGCGTCAGGCCGACCGCGTGGTGACCTACACCGAACTGGCTGCCACGGTGGGCCAACTGGCCGCGGGACTGGCCGCCAGGGGAGTCGGCCGAGGCGACCGGGTGGCCTATCTCGGACCGAACGACATCGACATGTTCGTGGTGTTCTTCGCGACCACCCGGCTCGGCGCGATCTTCGCTCCGTTCAACACCAGGCTGGCCGCGCCGGAGATCGCCTACCTGGTGGCTGACGCGGCGCCGACCGTGTTCTTCGACCGCACGGCCGACACCGACGAGTACGCGGCGGTCCTGGCCTCCGGCGACGGTCTGCCGGCGCCGGACGCCGATGTCGCGTTGGCCGACGACGCAGTCATCCTCTACACCAGCGGCACCACCGGCAGACCCAAGGGCGCCGTGCTCACGCACGCCAACATGACGTTCAACACGATGAACCAGTTGGCGCACGCCGATGTCCTGTCCTCGGACACCGCGCTGTGCATGTGTCCGCTGTTCCACGCCACCGGTCTCGGCCAGGTCAGCCTGCCGACACTGTTCAAGGGCGGCACGGTCGTCGTGGTTCCCAGGTTCGACGCCGGCCAGGTGCTGGAGTTGACCGGTCGGCTGCGGATCGCCTCGTTCGCCGCGGTGCCCACCATGCTCCAGATGCTGTGTGACCACCCCGATTTCGCAGCCACCGACCTGAGTTCCCTGCGGTACGCGATCTACGGCGGGTCGATGGTCGCCGAGCGGGTCGCCGTGGCGTGGCAGCGCAGGGGAGTGGACATCCTGCAGGGCTACGGCATGACCGAGGCCGGCCCCGGTGTCTACCTGGCGCCCGCCGACGGCGCCGGCGAGCGGCCGGTGTCCGTCGGCGTGCCGCACTTCTTCACCGACGTCATGCTGGAACCCGGTGGGGAGTTACTGGTGCGCGGGCTGAACGTGTTCCGGGGCTACTGGCGGCGCCCGGCCGACACCGACGCCGCGTTCACCGACGGCTGGTACCGGTCCGGTGACGTGCTGCGCGTGGACGACGACGGCTGGGCCTATGTGGTGGACCGGGTCACCGACCTGATCATCTCGGGTGGCGAGAACATCTACCCGTCCGAGGTGGAGGCCGCGATCGGCGCGCTGCCCGGGATCGTGGACTGCGCGCTGATCGGTGTGCCCGACGAGCGTTGGGGCGAGGTCGGTGCCGCGTTCGTGATCGCGTCGGACGCCGGTTGGACGGCGGAGTCCCTGCGAGAAGCGCTGTCCGGCACGATCGCCGAGTTCAAGATCCCGAAGTACGTGCGCTTCGTCGACGACCTGCCGCGAACGGCCACCGGCAAGGTGCGCAAGCAGGAACTCCGTGGCCTCAACCCAGGCTGATACCCGGCGCGATCACCCGGTCGAAGCCGACCTGCCGGCGTGGGCCGGTGAGTGTGCACCGCAGCGTCTCCCGGATGTCCGCGCTGGACGCGCCGACGTGCAGTTCGACATCGCCCCGGTCGACCATGCGGCTGCCGGACCGGCCGGTGTAGGACGTCAGGTCGGCGTGCAGGTCGAACAGCACGGTGCTGGTTTCCCCTGGTGCCAACGGAACCCGCGCCACCGCGATCAGCTGGCGGACCGGCCTGGCCACCTCGGCGACGGGGTCGTGCAGGTACACCTGGACCACCTCGGTGGTCGGCACCTCGGTGTCGTTGCGCAGGGTCACGGCGAGTTCGGCGCAGCCGTCGGTCGGCCACTGCTGCCCGGAGCGCATGGCCACGTCCACCCAGGTGGCAGGCGCGTAGGACAGCCCGTGCCCGAACGGGAACACCGCTGTCTGGTCCACCGTGCTCACCTCGGACGACTGGCCGAGCGCCGCCGTGAGGTACGTGCTCGGCTGGTTCACGCCCGCCGCCGGGAAGCTGACCGGCAGCCTGCCGGACGGGTTGACCCGGCCGCTGAGCACGTCGGCCAACGCGGTCGCGCCCTCCTCGCCGGGGAAGAACCCGCACACCACGGCAGCCAGCCGTTCGACCTGCCGGGACAGCTCGTAGGGCCTGCCGACCAGCAGCACCAGCACCACCGGCGTACCGGTGGCCAGCAGCGCGTCCAGCAGTTCCTCCTGCCGGCCGGGCAGCCGCAGGTCGGTGGTGTCGCAACCCTCACCGGACGTGCCGTTGCCGAACAGCCCGGCCAGGTCACCGAGCACGGCGACACAGATGTCCGCGTTCTCGGCGGTGCGCACCGCTGCCGCGATGCCGTCGTCATCCCCGCCCAGCACCGGAACGCCCGCTGCGTGGTCGATCCGGTAGCCGGCCGGATCGGAGCGCAGCGCGTCCAACACGGTCGGCACGCGCACCCCCATCGGCACGTCGGGGTGGTGCGCGCCGACGTGCAGCGGGAACGAGTAGCAGCCCATCATGGCGCTGAACTCGTCCGCCCGTGGCCCGACCACCGCGAGCCGGCCGCCGACCGGCAGTGGCAGGACGCCGTCGTTGCGCAGCAACACAACCGACTCCCTGGCCAGGTCCAGCGCGATCGACCGGGCGTCCTCGTCGTCCATCTCGACCGGGCCGCCGGCGGCCAGCGCGGCGGACTCCGGTGACCAGTCGGCGTCGAGCAGGCCGAGTTCGCACTTCTGGGTCAGCACCCTGGTCACCGCACGGTCCACCAGTTCGATGTCGACGTCGCCGGCGTCGACCGCCGCGCGCAACGGCTCGCCGTAACAGTCCACGGTCGGCAGTTCGACGTCGATGCCGGCACCCAACGCGAGCGCCGCGGCCTCGGCGGGCGTGCCGGCCACGTGGTGCAGGGCGCGCAGGAACGACACCGAGAAGTAGTCGGAGACGACGGTGCCGGTGAACCCGTAGGTGCCGCGCAGCCGATCGGTCAGCAGCGTCTCGTCGGCAGCGGCCGGCAGGCCGTCGTTGTCGGTGTAGGAGTTCATCACCGACCTGGCGCCGGCCCGCAGCGCCATCTCGAACGGCGGCAGCAGCACGTCGGCGAGTTCCCGGCCACCGATCGACACGGGCGCCAGGTTCCGGCCCGCCCTGGACGCCGAATACCCGACGAAGTGCTTGAGGGTGGCCACGATGCCGGCCGACTCCAGACCGCGCACGTATGCCGAGCCGATCGTGCCGACCAGGTACGGGTCCTCGCCGATGGTCTCCTCGATCCGGCCCCAGCGCAGGTCCCTGGCCACGTCCAGCACCGGCGCGAGTCCCTGGTGGACACCCAGGCCGCGCATCAGCCGCCCGATCCGCTCGCCCATCCTGGCCACCAGCGCCGGGTCGAAACTGGCCCCCCAGCACAGCGGCGACGGGTACACGGTGGCCTGCCAGGCGGCCAGCCCGGTGAGGCACTCCTCGTGCACCATCGCCGGAATCCCGAACCGCCCGGCCGTCATGATCTGCTGCTGTGTACGCGCCACACTGCGCGCGCCGATCTCGGGGTCGACCGGCACCGTGCCGAACGTCCTGGTGAGCTGGCCGATGCCGTCCTTGATCAGCTCGTCGAAGCCGACGGAGAGTGCCGTGAACTCGTGCTGGTGCGGTGCGACGTCACCGGCCGCGTCGATGCCCACCCACACGCCGTAGAGCTGGGCGATCTTCTCGCTGGTTGTCATCCGCGCCAGGAGATCCCGCACGCGGTCCTGGACGGACGCCGTCGGGTCGCGCCAGGTGTCGACCGAGATGCCGCTGTCGAGTGTCACGTGGCTCCGTCCGTCATCGGGAATGGTGGTCGATGGCGCGGGTGGACTGCCGCACGACGAGACTCGTCGCGAGCGTGAGGTGGATCGGGTCCGACGTCTCGCCCCTGATCAGCCGGATCAGCAGTTCGACCGCGCACTGGCCCATCTCGCGGATGGGCTGGTGCACGGTGGTCAGCGGGGGAGTGTTCAACGCCGACTCCGGCACGTTGTCGAAGCCGACGACGGACAGGTCGTCGGGCACCCGCAGGCCGAGGCCGGTGGCCGCCTTGACCGTGGCGATGGCCGAGATGTCGTTGGCGGCGAAGATCGCGGTCGGCCGGTCGACGGCGGTCAGCAGGTGCCGGGCGGACGCCGCCGAGATCTCCGGGTCGTACGCGCCGACCTGGAGCAGGCGTTCGTCCACCGGTACCCGCGCGGCGGCCAGCGCCTGGCGGTAGCCGTCCTCGCGCAGCCGGGCGGACTGCAGGTCCGGGCGGCCGGTCAGCATCCCGATCCTGCGGTGGCCGAGGTCGAGCAGGTGCTCGGTGGCCAGTTGTGCGCCACGCAGGTTGTCCGAGTCGATGGTCGGCAGGTCGGTCGGCCCGGTGTGCGGGTCGACGGCCACGATCGGCGCCCCGTAGCGCACGTCCACCACCGTGGGCGTGACCAGGATGGCGCCGTCCACCAGCGTGCCGGACAGCCGGGACAGGTAGCGGCGCTCCCAGCCGACGTTGTCGCCGACCCGGCCGCCCGCCGAGTAGACGACCAGCTCGAAGCCGGTGCCTCGGATCGCGTCGGCGGCGCCCTTGAGCAACTCGGTGCTGAACGGTTCCAGGTCGGCGACCAGGATCCCGATGACGTTGGTGCGGTGGTTGCGCAGGCTCTGCGCGACCAGGCTCGCCTCGTAGCCCATCTCGTCGATCACGGCCTTGACGCGCGCCGACGTTTCGGCGGCGACGCCGTACCGCTCGTTGAGCACTTTCGAGACGGTCGCCACCGACACGCCCGCCCGTGCGGCGACGTCTCGGATGGTGACACGGGGGCTTGGCTGCACGCGGTCAGGATAGCTGTGGAAAACGTTATCGACAACGATTGACACGCCTACGGAGTGCGCGCAAAATCCTGAGCCAACCTGGGCTCGCCACGGCCCGGTCCAGCTCGCGCCGACGTCGTCAGGAGTGGACCAACATGCGCGACATCCGAAAATCCCGACTCTTCGTCCTCGCGGCCCTGGTGGCGTGCGCTGCCACCGCCTGTAGCAGCGGCGGCGGCACGCCCGCCGACAACGCGAGCGGCCCCGCCACCCTGAGCTGGTGGCACAACGCGACATCCCAACCGCTGGAGGGCCTCTGGCAGGACACGGCGAACCAGTACCACTCCGCCCACACCAACGTCTCGTTCAAGATCGACCCGATCCAGAACGAATCACTCATGACCAAGATCCCGGTCGCGCTGCAGTCCAACAACGCGCCGGACATCTTCCAGCAGTGGGGCGGTGGCTGGGAGGCCAGCCAGATCCCGTCCGGCAAGCTGATGGACCTCACGTCGGCGACATCGAGCTGGATCAAGGAGATCGGCCCGGTCGCGCAGGGCTGGGCGGTGAACGGCAAGCAGTACGGCGTCCCGTTCGACCAGCACGTGGTCGGCTTCTGGTACCGCAAGGACGTGTTCGCCAAGGCCGGCATCACCGCGGCGCCGACCACGATGGACCAGCTCAACACCGACATCTCGCAGTTGAAGGCGCACGGCATCCAGGCCGTCGGCATCGGTAGCAAGGACCGGTGGCCGGACGCCTTCTACTGGGACTACTTCGCCGTCCGGGAGTGCTCGGTCAACACGCTCCAGTCGGCGTCCAAGTCGATCAACCTGAGTGACCCGTGCTGGGTCAAGGCGGGCAACGACCTGAAGGCGTTCCTCGCCACCCAGCCGTTCCAGACCGGCTTCCTCGGCACCCCCGCCCAGCAGGGCGCCGGCAGTTCGGCCGGCATGCTGGCCAACGGCAAGGTCGCCATGGAACTGCAGGGTGACTGGGAGCCCGCGACGATGGCTCCGCTGACCACCGACAAGAACCTGACGTCGGAGATGGGTTGGTTCCCGTTCCCGTCCGTGGCAGGCGGCCAGGGCAACCAGCAGGCAGCGCTCGGCGGCGGCGACGGCTTCTCCTGCCTCGCGACGGCAGGCCAGTCCTGCGCCGACTTCCTGAAGTACGTCGACAGCACCGACGTACAGAAGAAGCTGGCCACGACCGGTAACGGCCTGCCGGTGAACCCGGCGGCCGCGTCCGCGATCACCGACCCGAACCTGAAGCAGGTGCTGAAGTACAGCCAGAGCGCGCCGTACATCCAGCTCTACTTCGACATCGCGTTCCCGACGAATGTCGGCCAGGCGTTGGACAACACCGTTGCGGACTACTTCGGCGGAAAGGGCACGCCGCAGTCGATGGTCCACGACATCACCAACGCGCAGAACGGCGACAAGTAGTGTCCCACGTCAATGTCGTGCCTTCGGTGGGGGACCGCACCGTCTCCCCACCGGAGACCGCGCGCCGGGTCGGTCGCATGTCGATGCGGCCGACCCGGCGGTCGCGGGGCTTCCGCACCAAACTGGAACTGGTGATCCTGCTCGGACCAGCGATGATCGTGTTCGTCGGCTTCGTACTGGTTCCGATCGGGATCGCGGCCTACTACGGCTTCTACAACTGGAGCGGCTACGGGCCGCTGACCGACTTCGTCGGCCTGCAGAACTACCACGACGCGCTGACCGGATCGATGTTCCAGCAGGCGATCCTGCACAACATCATCATCGCGGTGCTGTCCGTGGTCATCCAGTTGCCGTTGTCCATCGGGTTGGCCCTGCTGCTGAACAGGAAGATGCACGGCAGGCGGCTGCTGCGGGTCGTCGTGTTCGCGCCCTACGTGCTGTCCGAGGCGATCACCGCGGTCATCTGGCTGCTCATGTTGCAGCCGGGCGGTTTCGTCGACCAACTGTTCCAGGCGGCAGGGCTCGGCGGCCTGATCCACCTGTGGCTGGCCAGCACGCGTCTGGTGCTCTACACGCTGTTCGTGGTCATCAC
>DASXYT010000357.1:0-7450 GCA_036502345.1 Pseudonocardiaceae bacterium
AGCCCTTGAACGTGCCGGCCACCGGCTGTGTGACGACGACGTGGTCGTTGGCGTAGATCACGCCGCCGCCGACGGGGATGTCCGAGGTCTTGCCGAGCACCGTCGGTCCCGACGGGGCGCTCGCGCTGGACCCGCCACCGCACGCGGCGAGACCGACACCTGCCGCGACCACGCCGCCCGCGATCGCCGCGTTACGGATCAAGCTTCTGCGGCTGACCTGACCACCCAGCAACCCGTGTCCCCCGGCGCAGTCAGCAGAGCAGGCCGGCATCGGGTTGTCGGTCAGCGCCGGTTCGACATCGCGTGCTGTCGTCATGGGCTACTCCTCACATGTGGTCAGGCCGCGGGCTGCGCACCTTCGGTGCACGCCACCCACATGCCCACTCATACGGTCGATCGCCGCTAATGGATCGCACCATCGTGGATTCAGCGACCTGGATCACTCGATTCAGCGACCGGATCACTCCGAGTGCACTACGGACACCGTTGGCTCATGGTGCACAGGGAAGTTGACCGAGTTGGCGATGAAGCAAGCGCGGCTGGCATCGGCGTGCAAGCCGACAGCATTGTCCACCATGGCCGCCGACGCAACGACGACCTGTGGCCGGAGCACCACTTCGGTGAAGTGGCCACCGATCCCGCTCTGCGCCATGGTGCCGACGGCGTCGTCGCTGTAGCTCACGACAACCACACCCGCCGTCGTGCAGACATGCAGGTAGGACAGCAGATGACATTGGGACAACGCGCCGAGCAGGGCGAGTTCCGGATTCCATCTCGTCGGATCACCGCGGAAGGTCGGGTCGGCGCTGGCCAGGATCGTCGGGCGGTCCGTTGCGGACAGCTCGCACGCCCGGCCGTAGTCGCGGTAGCCGCTGGTACCGGTCCCGAGATTGCCTTTCCAGACAACCTGCGTTTCGTATGTGTGAAGTCCCATCACATGTACCTCGCATTATCGTCAATGGGATTCGGGAGCTGACCGGAAACTTACGTCGCATATGAGATATACCCGCCGTTGGCATGCGGCACAGCACGTGCTCAGATGAGCGTGTTCAGCTGGGCGCGACCGCCACCGGCTACACACAGGAGGCACCACGATGGCCGTGACTACTCCGGGGATCCGCACCGTCCCACCGTTCCGCGCCGACCACGTCGGCAGCCTGCTCCGCCCGCAGCGGCTGCTGCAAGCGCGCCAGGAACACGCAGGCGGCGGCATGACGGACGAGCAGCTGAAGACGGTCGAGGACGAGGCGATCCTGGAGGTGATCCGCACCCAGGGCGACGTGGGGCTGCGGACGGCCACCGACGGCGAGTTCCGGCGGGCGTCCTGGCACATGGACTTCATCTACCGGCTCGGCGGCGTGGTCCGCACGCAGGAGAACCTGGCTGTCGAGTTCCACAACGCGGCGGGCTCCATCCAGTTCACCCCATCGGGGCTACGGGTGACCGAGCCGATCCGGCTGGACGAGACCATCTTCGCCGACGACTTCCGGTTCCTCGCCGACCACGTCGGGCCGAACCAGACAGCGAAGCTGACGATCCCGTCACCGAGCATGGTGCACTACCGGGGCGGCAGGGCGGCGCTCGATCCCTCGGTCTACCCGGACGAGGACCAGTTCTGGACCGACCTGTCCGGCGCCTACGCCGAGCAGGTCCGGCGGATGGCCGAGCTGGGGTGCACCTACCTGCAGCTGGACGACACCAGCCTGGCCTACCTCAACGACCCCCGGCAGCGGGAGATGGTGGCCAGCCGGGGTGACGACGGTGAACACCAGCACGAGCGCTACATCCGGCAGATCAACGCGGCGATCGCGGACCGGCCGGCCGGGCTGCACGTGACGACCCACATGTGCCGGGGCAACTTCCGCTCGTCGTGGGTGGCCGAGGGCGGTTACGACTTCGTGGCCGAGCGACTGTTCGGCGAGTTGGCGGTGGACGGGTTCTTCCTGGAGTTCGACGACGTGCGGTCGGGCACGTTCGCGCCGCTGCGGTTCGTGCCCGAGGGCAAGATGGTGGTGCTGGGCCTGGTCACCACGAAGCGTGGCGAGCTGGAGAGCAAGGACGAGCTCAAGCGGCGCATCGACGAGGCGGCCAAGTACGTGCCGCTGGAGCAGTTGTGCCTGTCGCCGCAGTGCGGCTTCTCGTCCACTGTGGAGGGCAACTCGCTGACCTTCGACGAGGAGGTCGCCAAGCTGAGCCTGATCGTGGAGACCGCGGCCGAGGTCTGGGGCTGACGCCCTCGACCCCGGCCGGTCTCCGGTCGGTCAGTACTGGTCGGGCTCCACATCGCCGCGCTGGATGGTGACGACGCTCAGCTGCGGGCTGGGCGTCGTACCGGCGCAGCCGTGCGCGCCGGCCGGCAGCGGGATGAACATGGCCGCGGTCTCGTCCGGCGGGTAGATCCGGTAGCCGCGCACCGGGGTCGGCCTGCACACGGCAGGTTCGAACACCTCGTAGTCCACCGCGTCGATGATCGTGGAGGCGAACTGGCCGGGAACGAGCGTGATCTGCTTGCCGATCTTGCCTTCCCGCACAGCGGGAGCGCCCACCTGGGTGCCCTTGTCACCGGTCACATAGGACACTCCCGGGAAGCCGACGATCACGCAGGAATGCTTGCTCACGTTGGTGAACTTGAGCTCCCTGAACTGATGACTCATCCCGGCGTCACCGCCACCGAAGCTCAGCTTCAGGCCACCGGACTTGCATTCCGGCGTCCGTACCGTCCTCGTGTCGACGACCGCGGGCTGCTGCGTCGTGGCGGCGGCGGGTGCGGTGGTGAACTGGGCCGGCGGCGGCGCGATCGTGGTGTCCACTGTGGTCGGCGCCGCGGTGCCGACGGTCTGAGTTGCCGGGCCGCCTGCCGCGCCGGACAGCCCTGTCGAGCAGGCTGCCACGGTCACCGCCGCCAACACTCCCGTTGCGACGAGCAAGGCGCTTCGACTGATCCTGGTGCGCATCGGTACCCCCCGAGGCTCGATTCTGCTGACACCTAGAAGATGTCTGGGGCACGTCCCGCGTTGTGTGCGATGCCGGTGAGTGTGAGTTACCGCAAGCCGGAACAACCTCGACGCCGCTGCAACGTCTACTGAGTATGTGGATTCCGCAACTGCCACGGGCCTTGTGGTGGGATCACAACGCGTACTACCACCAGTGGCTGCTGCGGCAACTGCCGGCGCGAGTGGACAGTGCGCTGGACGTGGGCTGCGGTGCCGGTGTGCTGGCCAGCAGGCTGGCCGACCGGGCGGGCCATGTCGACGCCGTCGACGCGTCCGAGTTGATGATCGCCAAGGCTCGCGCGCGAACGCAGTCGGTTCGCTGGCTGCACGGCGACATCCTGGACGAGACCCTGCCGCTCGACCCGAGCGGATACGGCCTGGTCACCGCCATCTCCAGCCTGCACCACATGCCGTTGCGGCCCGCGCTGCGTCGGTTGGCCGGGCTGGTCCGGCCGGGCGGAGTGCTCGCCGTCATCGGCCTGTACCGCCTGGCCACCGTCACCGACCGGGCCGTCGAGGTGGTCGCGGTGCCGGCGAACGCGGGGCATGGCGCACTGCTGGCGACCAGGGGCATGGCCGGCAAGCCGCACGACAGTGGCATGCCGGTGCAGGATGCGATGGACACATTCGCGCAGATCAGGGCCGCGGCTACCGAGATCACCCCCGGCGCTGTGCTGCGCAGGCGCCTGTACTGGCGCTGTTCACTCCTCTGGCGCCGCGCCGACCACCAATAGCGTCTTGCCGAGCGTCGCCCTCGCCTCGATCGTGGTGTGCGCGTCGGCCGCCCTGGCCAGCGCGAACCACTGGCCGATCACCGGACGCAGCCTGCCGGCGGCCGCCTCGGCCAGTGCGGCCCTGGTCAGTTCCGGCATCCGCTCCGGCGGCAGCGCGAGACCGCGCGTCACCGTCACCCCGCGCTCACCGTCCCGCACGTCGGTGAACGACCCGCTGGCCAGGCCGAACACGAACATCCGGCCGCCGTCGTCGACCAGGTCGAACGCCGATCTGCCGATCGTGCCGCCGACGCCGTCGAACACCACGTCGACGCCACCGACGGCGGCACGCACCTCGTCGGCCCAGCCCGGATGGCGGTAGTCGACGCCGACGGTGGCACCCAACTCCTTGGCCAGCGCCAGTTTCTCGGCGCCGCCCGCCCCGGCGACCACCGTGGCACCGGCGTTGCGCGCCAACTGGACGAGCAGGCTGCCCACGCCACCGGCCGCGGCCTCCACCAGCACCCGCTCCCCCGCGCGCAACGCTGCCGCCTCGGCAAGGGCCATCGCCGTGCGGCCGTCGGCCAGCAGCGCCACGGCGTCCTCGGTGCTCACCTCGGCCGGCACGTCGACCAGCACCGACGCCGCCGCGGCGACGGCCTCGGCGTAGCCACCGACACCCCCGGTCGTGGTGACCACCCGCCTGCCGACCAGCCCGGGGTCGACACCGGGGCCGCTCGCGGTCACCACGCCACCGACGCCGTTGCCCGGTACGAACGGGGACCCGTCCACTGCCGGGCCCGGGTGACCTGCCTGCCCGCAGCTGCGTCTCGACGAACGTGATGCCGGCGAACTCGACCCGAACCAGCACCTGGCCGGCATCGGGTACCGGATCCGGCAGGTCGGTGGCCACCAGCACCCCTGGTGGCCCGAACTCGGTCAACACGACTGCGCGCATGGCACGAGCCTGCACTCTCGACCAAGGTGGAGGTCAACGCTTGCGGACGACCAGCACGGACGCGTCCACCTGCGGTGGCGGCCGGAACGCACCGCGGGGTAAGGACCGACCGGGCAGCACGTCCCAGTGCCGCAGCCAACGGCCGGCACCCGGCGCTCTGCCATCGACGTATTTGCGCACGACGGCCCGTTGCAGCACCAGATCGGCGGCGATCAGCCGTGAACCGGGCGCCAGCAGGCCACGCAGCACCTCACTGGAACGCGCGAACGGCGGACTGGCCACTACCCGGAACGGCCTACGCGGCCAGCGAAACGCAGCAACGTCGACGGCAACGACCGTCACGTCCTCGGCGGCGAACCGGGTTCGCAGCTGTTCCGCCCGACCGGGATGCAGTTCGACCGCGAGCACGCTCGCGCCCGCCGCCACCAGGTGTCTGGTGAGTGCGCCGTCGCCTGCTCCGATGTCCACGACCAGTTGGCCGGGCCGGATGCCGGCGTCCGCGACCATTCGCGCTGCCCAGGGGTCAGTGAGCGGATGCCAACCCCAGGCTCGGCGCGACCGACCGGCCGCGCGCACGACGGACCATCACCATGCAGTTACCCATGGCGTGACCATAGCCACGCGCTGTGCGGGTACCAACTGGTTTTTCCATCGCCGGGAACCGTGCGATCAACCGATAGAGTCACGGTGTGGACGGGCATTTGTGGGACGACGGCGTGGCCTGGCTGGACGGGATTCCGCAGGACGTGGACTGGCGGAAGCCCAGTGCGGCCAGGGTCTACGACGTGCACCTCGGCGGTGCGTACAACTTCGCCGTGGACCGCGAGGTGGCCGCGCGGGTGGCTGCCGTGATGCCGGAACTCCCCGCGCTGCTGCGGGCCAACAGGTCGTTTCTGCGCCGCGCCGTGTTGCACCTGGTCAACTCGGGTGTGCGCCAGTTCCTCGATCTCGGCTCCGGCATCCCGACCGTCGGCAACGTGCACGAGGTGGCGCTCGGCGCCGACCAGGACAGTCGAATCGTCTACGTGGACCACGACCCGGTCGCCGTCGCGCACAGCCGTGCGCTGCTCGCGAAGGTCCCGCAGGCCGGTGCCGTGCTCGGTGACCTGCGCGACCCGGCGGCGATCCTGGCCGACGACACCGTGCGCGAGTTGTTGGACTTCACCCAGCCCATCGGGGTACTGCTCGTCGCCGTGCTGCACTTCGTGCCGGACAGCGACGATCCGGCGGCCGTGGTGCGCAGCTACCTCGACGCGCTCGTGCCGGGCAGCTACCTGGTGCTCTCGCACGCCACGTCCGGCGAGGTCGGCCACGTGCGGGACGCGGCCGAGGAGTACAGCCGCAGCGTGGACGGGTTCTATCTGCGCAACCGGGACCAGGTCACGGCGCTGCTCGGCGACCTGACCCTGGTGGAGCCGGGCCTGACCGGGGTCGCCGACTGGCGGCCGGACTCGAACGACGAGCCGGTCAGCCTGGCGAAGCTGCCCGCTTACGCTGCCGTGGCACGGATCTGAGCGGACTGTCTACTGTAGACCTTCCTGTCGGACCAGGCGGAACGAGATCGCCCGCCGCAACTGGAAGTCCATGCCCTCGTACAGCCGGATCGCGTTGGTGTTGCCCGCGCTGGTGTGCAGGAACGGGGTTTCGCCGCGTCCCTCGATGCCCGCGGCGACGGCCTTGACCAGCCGGGACGCCAGGCCCTGCCCTCGGTATGCCGGATCGGTGCACACCGCGCTGATCTCGGTCCAGCCGGGCACGCGCAGCCGCTCCCCCGCCATCGCCGCCAGCACGCCGTCCCGCCGGATGCCCAGGTAGGTGCCCAGTTCGATGGTGCGGGGCAGGAACGGTCCCGGTTCGGTGCGCCGCACCAGGTCCAGCATCTCGGGCACGTCGGCCGGGCCGAGCCGGACGGCCTCCTCGTCCGGCTCTCCGAGCTGCTTCGTGGCCACCATCTGCACGCCGTCCACGGTCATGGGTGCATCCCAGCCGTCGGGCACGGCAGGCACACCGACCACCAGCACGTCCTCGCCGCCGACGAGGTTGCCGAGATCGGCCCACGCGCCCTCGTCGGCCGGATCGGACAGCCCGACGAACATGCCGACGTCAGCCGGCAGTCGCGCCGCGCCGCCGACGATCTTCGCCAGGTGCGCGTGGAAGCCGGTCAGCGACGCCCACGCCGGGTTGTCCAGCCCCACCGCGTTCATCGTCGGGTCGAGTTGGTCGGTCACGCCGTCACTCCGAGCGGACCCAGGCCGAGGTGTTCGCGCAGCGTGCTGCCCTCGTACTCGGCCCGGAACACGCCCCGCTCCTGGAGCAGCGGCACCACCTGGTCGGCGAAGTCGTCCAGGCCGCCGGGCGTGAGGTGCGGCACGAGGATGAAGCCGTCGCTGGCGTCGGCCTGCACGAAGTCGTTCATGGTGGCGGCGACCGTCTCCGGGGTGCCGATGAACGACTGCCGGCCGGTCATCTGGATGACCACCTCACGCAGCGACAGTCCCTTGGCCTCGGCCAGTTCCCGCCATTCCCGCGCGGTGGCCACCGGGTCCCGGTACATGCGCACGCTCGCCCTGCCCTTGGACAGGTTCTCACCCAACTGCGGGTCCACGGCCGGCAGCGGGCCGTCCGGGTCGTAGGCGGACAGGTCGCGGTTCCACAGTTGCTCCGCGAACTTGATCGCCGTAGCACCGCTGACCTGCTGGTGCCGGATGACGTCAGCCTTCTCCTGGGCGTCGGCCTCGGTGTCGCCGAGCACGAACGTGGTGGCCGGCAGGATCTTCAGCTCGTCG
>DASXYT010000358.1:0-6050 GCA_036502345.1 Pseudonocardiaceae bacterium
GGGTAGCCGAGGCTGCGCAGCTTGTCCACGTCGCGGCGCACCGTGCGGTCGGTGACCCCCAGCCGCTGCGCCAGTTCGGCCCCTGCCCAGTCCTTGCGGGTCTGCAGCAGTGACAACAGGCGCAACAGCCGAGCCGAGGTCTCCAGCATGCCGCGCAGTGTGCCAGGTATCGCGGACAGGTCCGGTCCGCGATACCCGCTCAGTCGGTGGTCAGCTCGGTGGGGGTGGCGAACACGTCGACCATGGCGCCGTTGCGTAGCACCGTCACCGGCAGCGGCACACCGATCGCGTCGTCGAACAACTGCCGCTGGATACCCTGCGCGTCGGACACGATGTTGCGCGCCACACTGAGCACCAGGTCCCCGGCGTGCAGACCGGCCCGGTCGGCGGGCCCACCCGGCACCACCTGCACCAGCCGCAGCCCGGCCGACTGGCCGGTGCGCTGCGCGACGGTGGCCGGCAACGGCGCCGGTACCCCGACGACACCCAGGTAGGCGCGGCGGACCCGACCGTCGGACAGCAGCGTCGTGATGATCCGGTTGGTCGTGTTGTTGATCGGGATCGCCAGGCCCAGGCCGATACCGGCCAGCGCGGTGTTGATGCCCACTACCCGGCCTGCCGAGTCGGCCAGCGCGCCACCGGAGTTGCCGGGGTTGAGAGCGGCGTCGGTCTGGATGACGTCCTCGATCACCCTGCTGGTCCGGCCTGACTCCACCGGCACCGCCCGCCCCAACGCGCTGACCACGCCCGCGGTCACCGAACCCGCCAGGCCCAGCGGATTGCCCACGGCGACCACCAGTTGGCCGACGACGAGACCGTCGGCGTTGCCCAGCTTCGCGGCACTCGGGGCGTTGCCCCGAGCCCGCAGCACGGCCAGGTCGGACAGGGCGTCCGCGCCGACCACGTCGAACATGGTCTCGGCACCGTCGGCGAACACCGCGGTGCCCTCGCCCGCCGAGCCGACCACGTGCGCGTTGGTCAGCAGGAAGCCGTCATCGGTGAACACGACAGCCGAACCGCTGCCCCGTCGCATCCGGACACTGGCCACGTGCGGGGTGACCGACCTGGCCACCGCGACCACGGTGCGGGAGTAGGCGTCCAGTGCGTCGGTGTCGTCGGGTTCCGGTAGTCGCTGCTCGTCCACCACCGGGACTCACCGCCCATCAATTACGTGATTACACCTTTGCATGTTCAATGGTGCACCCGACCGGGGTGTTCCGGTTGGTCGTCCGCTGGCGGCGAACGCCGCGCCACCTCCTCGATGTCGCCCGGTTGGGCTAACGTGCACGGCCATGGCCACCAACGCCACGCGGCACAACAGCGAGAACCCAGCCGCACCCGACACCACAGCGTCGGGTGCCGTGTCCGCCGACCCGCTCCTGCCCGACTCCGCGCAACTCGCCGGTCTGGGCAACGTGTCCGCCGACTACCGGCACACGGCCAAGCAGGTCAGCCCCGCCGACGGTCTGGCACTGCCCGGTGGCTACCTCAAGTGGTACGACATCCACCGCGACGACACGACGGTCCCCACCGACACCAGGGACCAGGCCCGCGACTTCCTGCGCAGCGAAGCGTCCGCCGGTCGCCTCGACCTGCACGACGAACTGGGCTTCGTGATCCTGCACCGCTGCGGCGAGGACTTCTACTACCTGCTCGCCTGCACCTGGCGCAACGACAACGAGATGTGGCAGACCGGCTACGGCCGCCAGGGCGACGACGCGTTCGCCCTGGTCGAGCACGACGGCAACCACCGTGCGACGCAGTGCGTGTGGGAACTGGCGGCCACCGTCCACGAACGGCTGGCGTGGACCCGGTACCTGCTCTCCGACCGCGACGAGCCAGCCAAACGGGCCTACCTGTCCGACGTGTTCACCGGCCCGGCCTGACCCTCGCCACCCGGCCGGTGGGCGAGCACCGCGTCCAACTGCGCTTCCGCCCGCTGTGCCCTGGCCAGCAACTGGGACTTCACCTCGTCCAGCGCGGCGACCCGCTCGTCGGCCGCCCGCACCGCGGCCCGCAGCGTGTCGGCGGCCTCGGTGCGCTGCCGGTCCAGGTCCCGTGCGAACCCGGCAGCCTGTTCCCGCACCCGCACATCCACCGACCGGCGCAGGTCGGTCAACTCCTGCCGGACCTGCGTCAACTCGGCCCGTAGCCGCTCGGTGTCCGCCCTGGCGTCGGTTGCCGACTGCTCGGCCCGGCCGGCCGCCAACTCCGACGCCCGCCCTGCCGCCACAGCAGTGTCACGTTCCTGCTGAGCCTGCCGGACCCGTTCTTCGGCCTGGCGGGTCGCATCGATGACCTGCTTGGCGGCGTCGCGCTGGGCCTGCTCGATCCGTTCCTCGGCCCGCACCCTGGCCTGTTCGGTCAGATCGGCGGCGTCCCTGCGGATCGCGGCGATCTCGTCCTCTGCCTCCACCTTCACCGTCGCGATTTCGTCCTCCGCGCGCTGTGCCGCCTGCTGCGCTTCGGCGACCGCGGCGCGCTGTGCGTCGCGGGCCGCGGCGACGTCGAGTTCGGCCTGTTCGGCGGCGGTGACCGCGTCCTGGGCAGCGGCCTCGGCCTGCTCGCAGGAGCGTTGAACGGCCCGGCGGCGCTGCTCGGCCTTGGCCAGTTCGGCCTGCGCCTGGGCGATCCCGCGGGCCGCGTCGGTGCGGACGGCCTCCAGTTCGGCCGCGACCGTCGCCGGGTCGGTCATGGTGCCCAGCTCCCGGACCACGCCGGTGAGAGATGCTGACAGTTCGGTGACCAGTAGGCGGATCCGATCGGTCAACTCTTCGGCCCGACCGTGCGCGGCGGAGGATCCACCACCCTGCACCGGTTTCGTCACGGTGACGGATGCGTCCTGGATCTCCGCTTCGCGAATACGTTGGCGTTCCCGCCAGGCCCGCCACCGCGTGTGCTCGGGCAGGTCACAGTATTCCGACGGCCTGCCCGGTGTCCCGGTCCGCAGCACTGGCCGCGTGCAGCCAGGGAATCCGCAGGTCAGCGCAGCGATGTTCGTCCCGGCGTTCGTCTCTTCGATCGACACCTGAGTATCGTAGCAGCAAGCGTTAGTAACGTTATTCAACGCAACGAAACGAAACCGGGCGAGGAAAAGTCCCAGGAAACTGACCACCGATAAGTGAACGTTATCGGCGGTCAGGCCGAATCGGACGACCGCCGAGAGGACGGCCGAGCCGGCTGAGAGCGCGACGAAATCCGGCCCCGCGCGGAGCCGTTCGAAAACTGGGTGGGGGTCGATCCGCCGACTCAGGGCAACATGGCCGGACCCGGAAAACACAAAAGGCAAGGAGTCACCACTCCCTGCCACTTTCAACTTATAGCCGACCGGGGGCCTTGCGGCAAGACCCCGGTGATGGTGCAGAATCTCCGGCCGTTGCCAGACCAGCGCAAACGGGGGGATTCATGATCGACGTGATCGTGGCCGGCGGCGGACCGACCGGCGTGATGCTGGCCGGCGAGTTGCGGCTGCACGACGTGCACGTGGTCGTGCTGGAGAAGCTGCCCGAGCCCACCACCCACGCCAAGGCGCTGGGCATCCACGCGCGCAGCATCGAGGTGATGGACCAGCGTGGCCTGCTCGACCGGTTCCTGGCGCTGGGCAAGCAGTACCCGATCCGGGGTTCCATCGCCGGCATCCTCAAGCCGGCACCGGACCGGCTGGACACCGCACACCCCTACCTGCTGGGCGTCCCGCAGACCAGTACCGAGCGGCTGCTGACCGAGCACGCCCTCGAACTGGGCGTGGAGATCCGGCGCGGCACCGAACTGGTCGGGCTGAGCCAGGACGAGGACGGGGTGAACGCCGAACTGGCCGACGGCACACAGCTGCGCAGCCGCTACCTGGTCGGCTGCGACGGCGGCCGCAGCATCGTGCGCAAGCTGGTCGGCATCGGATTCCCCGGCGAACCGGCCAGGGTCGAGTGGCTGCTGGGCGAGCTGGAGGTGGGCCTGTCGGCGGAGGCGATGGCCGCTGCGGCGGCCGAGGTCCGCTCTCCCCGTCTGCAGCTCGGCCCGACACCTGATGTGGAGGGGGTGTGGGGTTTCGTCCTGCGCATCGAGGCCGAGGACCGGGCGGCTTCGCCGACCCTGGAGGAGTTCAAGCAGCGGCTGCGCGAGTTCGCGGGCACCGACTTCGGCGTGCACTCACCACGCCGGCTGACCCGTTTCGGGGACGCCACCCGGCAGGCCGAGCGCTACCGCAGCGGCCGGGTGCTGCTGGCAGGCGACGCGGCGCACATCCACCCGCCGCTGGGTGGGCAGGGGCTCAACCTCGGCATCCAGGACGCGTTCAACCTGGGTTGGAAACTGGCCGCCGAGATCAACGGCTGGGCACCGGACACGCTGCTGGACAGCTACCAGACCGAACGGCACCCGGTGGCCGCCGACGTGCTGGACTACACCCGCGCGCAGGCCGAACTGACCTCCCCCGAGCCGGGTCCCCAGGCCGTGCGCCGGCTGCTGTCGCAGCTGATGGACTTCGAGGACGTGAACCGGTTCCTGATCGAGAAGACCACCGGGATCGGGATCCGCTACGACTTCGGCGAGGGCCCGGAGCTGCTGGGCAGGCGGCTGCGCAACATCACCCTGAAGCACGGTCGCCTCTACGAGTTGATGCACAGCGGCCGCGGGCTGCTGCTCGACCAGACCGGCAGGCTCTCGGTGGCCGGCTGGACCGACCGGGTCGACCACGTCGTCGACGTCAGCAAGGAACTGGACGCGCCGGCGGTGCTGCTGCGGCCGGATGGGTATGTGGCGTGGCTCGGTGACGACCAGCAGGACCTGCAGGGCCACCTGCCCAGGTGGTTCGGCGCTGCCGTGGGCTGATCAGTCAGTTGGATGTTGAAACTAGTCCCGTTTGAGCGGATAGTTTGGGTCCGCAGGGTTGACGATGCCTGAGTTGTCCAAGACCGACCGTTCCGAGATGAACCCCGTCCTGGCCGTATGCGTCGCGACCGCGGCATTGAAGTCGAGCTGTTCTGCCGGAATCCGGGCACGCAGCTTGGCGACGGCTTGCCGTAGCCGTTGCGGGTGGTGCCCGCGGCTACGTCGACTACCCGATCTGGTCGACGCGGTGAGCCCTACAGCTTGCGCACCAGGGTCATGCCGTCGCGCACCGGCAGCATCACCGACTCCACCCGGTGGTCAGCGACGATCGCGTCATTCACCTCGCGCATCGCCACGTCGGCCGCGTCTTGGAACGCGGGGTCGGCCACCCGGCCGGTGCGCAGCACGTTGTCCAGCACGATCAGCCCACCCGGGCGGGTGCGCACCAGGATCTCCTCGTAGTAGCGGGGGTAGTTGACCTTGTCCGCGTCGATGAACGCGAAGTCGACCACCTCACCGGCCGGCAGCGCGACCAACGTGTCCACGGCCGGCGCGATCCGCAGTTCGATGCGTTCCGCCACGTCCGCGCGGACCCAGTACCGCTGCGCCACCGACGTCCACTCGGTACTGACATCACAGGCCAGCAGGTGACCGTCCTTGGGCAGGCCACGGGCGATGCAGATCGAGGAGTAGCCGGTGAACACGCCGACCTCGACGGCCTCGCGGGCGCCGACCAGCCGGACCAGCATGGTGAGGAACTCGCCCTCGTCGTGCGAGATCTGCATCTGGACCGCCTCGCCCGCCACCCGCTGGGTCTCGGCAGCCAGGTCGCGCAGTACGTCGTCGGCCGGGGTGCAGTGCGCGAGCAGGTAGTCGTTCAGCGCAGGGTTGATGATGTCCATGACGTCCTCCCAGGTCGATGGGTCACCCCACAGCCTGCCCGGTTCTCACCGATTCGCCGAACCAGTTACCCAGCGCGCTCGACAACGGCTCGCGGCCGTCGGCGACCCACGCCGCGTGGCCGTCCGGCCGGATCAGCAACGCGTCAGCAGGCAGGTTGGTCACGGTGGCCACGACCAGGTCGACCCGGTCGGCCCAGCCAGCCGCGATCTCGGCCAGCGCGGGGTCGCCCACCAGATCCAGCAGCAGCGGGCGGCCGGTGCGGGCCAGTTCGGCCAGCCGGGTCGCCCGCCCGTCCACCGTCAGCGGGAAGTCCGGCACCC
>DASXYT010000359.1:0-11130 GCA_036502345.1 Pseudonocardiaceae bacterium
ACAGCAGGCCACCGGCCACGAACGCCAGTGACCCGCCGACCGCCAGCCAGCGGCGGGCCACCGGCAACCGCGAGCCGAGCACGGCACACACGGTGGCGGCCACGGGTCCCGGCGCGAACAGCAGTCCCGCTTGGACACTGCCAAGGTGCCAGACCTGGGTCAGGTACAGGGTGCCGCCCAGCAGCATCACGGCGAATCCGGCGTAGAAGCAACTCATCGACGCGGTGGCGAACGCGAACTGCGGCACCCGGAACAGGTCGAGGTCGATCACCGGCCGGGGATGCCGCGCGCACCGGTACACGAACGCGACCAGCAACCCGACCGCGATCACCACGCAAGCCCACAGCCGGGGACTGGCCACTCCCCAGGCGCTGGCGTTGGCCAGCGCGGCCACGGCGGCCGCGATGCCCACGGCGAGCATGGCCGCGCCCAACAGATCGGGCAGGCCGCCGCCGTTCTCCGCGTGCCGCCGCTCGACCAGCCTGCGGCCCAACAACACGGCCGGGACCGCGATCGGCAGGTTCACCAGGAAGATCCACCGCCAGTCCGCCTGCACCAGCAACCCGCCGACCGGTGGTCCACACGCCGCGGCGACCGAACCGATCGCCGCCCACAGCGCGACGACCCGGCGATGCTGGTCGGCCGGGAACGCGGCCAGCAGCAGGCCGAGGCTGGTCGGCACCATCAGTGCCGCGCCTGCCGCCTGCACCGCTCGGCACGCCACCAGCAGGCCGACCGACGGGGCGGCCGCACAGCCCGCGCTGGCGATCGCGAACAACGCCATGCCCAGCCGGAACAGCCTGCGCCTGCCGAACAGGTCGGCCAGTCGCCCGGCCGGCACCAGCAGCGCCGCGAACACGATGCCGTAGGCGTTGAGCACCCAGGACAGCGCCATGTTGGTGGTGCCGGGGAAGTCGGCGCGGATGTCGGGGAACGCGATGTTCACGATGAACAGGTCCAGGGTGGCCAGGAACGCGCCCGCGCCCACCAGCACGAGCGTGGCCACACTGTCGAATCGGGACGGGGTGGCCGAGCTCGCCTGACTTTCCTGAACGGAGTGAGGCATGCGGCGACCGTAACGGCTAGGCTTGCTTCAAGCAAGTGTGATGGAGGTGCGAAGCATGCCACTTCGTTCGGACTGGTCGGCGCACAGCTGCCCGATCGCCAGGTCGCTGGATGTCCTCGGTGACCCGTGGCTGGTCCTCGTACTGCGCGACGCCATGGTCGGCGCCCGGCGCTACGAACAGTTCCGGGCCTCGCTCGGCGTCGCGGACAACGTGCTGACCAGGCGGTTGCGCACCATGGTGGACGCGGGGCTGCTGCGCAAGGTGCCCTACCGGGCGGACAACCGGACCCACGAGGAGTACCACCTGACCGAAGCGGGCGCCGACCTGCTGCCGGTGCTCAACGCGCTGGCGCTGTGGGGCGAGAAACACACGGACTCCCCGCACCCCGACGCGCATCTGGCGATCGTGCACCGGGCCTGTGGCCACGAGACAACACTGTCGGACAGTTGCAGCCACTGCGGCCAGGAACTGAGCTCGACCGACGTGGCGTGGCACCGGCCCTGGCTGGCCGACGAACCGGTGGTGCTGACCGGTCCGGACCGGCGCTGACGCCGATCCGGACCGGTGGGTGCTCCGGCCCCATGGCGAGGCCGGACCGACCCCCGGGCGGATTCCACCGCCCGGCAGCGGGTTGGCATTCGTCCAGCCATGCCAACCCTGGCAGCTCAGCCCTTGGCGAGACTGAGCTGCCCGCACGCAGGCACCGGGTCGCCTGCCCCCGCGCCGACCGGACCTGCGATGTAGTACCTGGCGACATAACCCGCGTGGCCGTTGGCCGTGCCCTTGAGCCAGGTCTTGTCGCCGTGCACGGCGGTTCCCTGCACGGCACAGGTCGCCGCGAACGAGCCGCCTTCGGCCACCCAGCCGACCCGGGCGCAGGTGGTCCGCTGGCAGTCCCGGATGTTCAACCCGGTCCCGCCGGTGCGCACCACGTGCAGTGCCGACGGACCCACGTCGGCTGCCAGTGCGCTGCTCGCCGGCGCTGCCGGCGGCGTTGTGTTCGGTGAACTGTGGGCCGGCGTCCGCGCGGCGAGAACGCCGAAAACGATCACCGAAGCGACGGCGACCCCGGCGAGCAATCGAACAAGCGGCCCCAATCTCATGGACAAATACATGGCTGGCCTCCCATCAACCGCATCCTCGGCAGGTGCCGCTGACCCCACGACCGAGAGCGGAGTTCCAGGGGAGCGCCGATCGTCGGTCGTTGCGGACGAGCTGGGGATGTCCGTCAAGTATCGCTCTGCACATCCATTTTGCAATTCCCATTGAGGAAATCCCGTCCCGCACCACCCAAACGGCTCAGCCCATCATGGGACGTTTCCGCATCGTCACCGATTTCCGCAGCCCGGGCACTTGCTGAGTGCGACACGTCCTGTCAACCTTGTGCCCAGTAGCTGACCTGTGGTCCCCATCCAGTACAGTGCGGCCGGTGGATGCCCGCAGTGGGAATCCCGATTGGGAATCCCAGCCACCCGATACCACCCAGAGGACACGATGGCCTCCATCCAGGGACCGGTCATGCCGCGCAAGCGGATCGCCGTGGAGTTGAAGCGGCTCCGCGAGGAAGCCGGGCTGACCCTCGAACAGGTCGCCGAACAGCTGCTGGTCTCGACGTCGAAGCTGTCCCGGTTGGAGAACGCGCAGGGCAGCCCACAGGCCCGCGACGTCCGCGACCTGATCAATTTCTACAAGATCGACGGCACCGAACTGGCCGCCAAGCTGACCCGCTGGACGCGCGCCGCTCACCGGCAGGGCTGGTGGGCCGACTACTCCGACACCATGACCGAGGACCTCGACACCCACATCGCCTACGAGACCGAGGCGTCGGTCGCCAGGGTCTACACCACCCCCGCGCTCCCCGTGCTGCTGCAGACACCCGAGTACGCGCGGGCGTTCTACCAGTACAACGAGCCGTGGCGACCGACCAGCGAGTTGGACGCCCTCGTCGAACTCCGGGTGCGCCGCCAGGCGTCGTTGGACCGTAGGGCTGACCAGGAACCGCTGCGCCTGATCGCCATCACCCACGAGGCCGGGCTGCACCAGCAGATCGGCTCGAAAGAGATCATGAACGCCCAACTCGACCACCTGGTGGAGCGCTCCACGGCGGCAAACATCGACCTGCGCATCCTGCCGTTCGCCGGGCC
Organism: Pseudonocardiaceae bacterium; assembly: GCA_036502345.1. Lineage (GTDB taxonomy): Bacteria > Actinomycetota > Actinomycetes > Mycobacteriales > Pseudonocardiaceae > DATEPR01. Next base: position 3,212 of record DASXYT010000359.1, read on the forward strand.
ACTGCCCTTCGCCAGCACCGGCATGTTCGCTCATTTCGAGTTCAGCGACGACCTCGACCGGGACGTCGTCGCCGTCGAGACGCACGCCGGATTCAGGTACTTCGAAACGGCCAACCGCGTCGTCCAGTACCGGAGGCACTACGAGCACCTCCTGGACAGTTCGCTCTCCCCGGAAGACAGCCGCGCCCTGATCAGATCGGTCCAGGCCCTGCGCTTCCGCTGACCGCACCTCCCTGTTGCCAGAAAGACCAACCCATGACTTCGACCCAATCCGTCGTGACCGATGCGACGGCACTGGACCTGGCGCGCAAGCAACTGGACACCGACGGCTACACCGTCGTCAGGGACTCAGACCTCGGCCTGCCAGCCGGCATCCGCGACCACATCCACCGCACCTACTTCAACGCCGAGCACCTACGCCGCTACGAGTTCGACATCCCGTCGGACCGGGAGCGCGCCAGGGACGTCATCCGCTACACCTGGACCGACGGTCGCCTCGACATGGCCGAACACGACACCGTCGCCATCGAGGGCCGGGGCGACCAGCCGTTCCGCCGCGAGTTCGACAGGGTCGAACTGCTCGCCGACCACCGGTTCTGCGACTGGATCGCCATCGCGCTGGCCCTGGTGCCCACCGGTCGACGCCACGAGCAGGGCACGTTCGGGGTGAACCTGTTCCGCACGCACACCAAGGTCGTCACCAAGCCCCACCAGGACGGTGAGGAGTACGTGCTGATCTACGTGCTGGAACGGGTCGGCAGCGGCGCGGAGAGCATGCTGTACCGGGTCGACTCGGACGAGGTCGTGCACCACAGCACACTCGAACCCGGTGACCTGATCATCTTCCGGGACTCGGCCTTCCGGCACACCGCCACGCCCCTGGTGCCGCCGCCCGGCGGTGTCGCGCACCGGGACGTGCTGGTGTGCACCGTGAACTACCCCGACACGTATCCGATCCACGACTGACGCTCACCGACGGGTGCACCCGACGGAGTGATCGACTCGCGGCAACGTCGCAGGTCACCGCCATTTCGGCCGATGACGGAACACTCTGCTCCGATCGGGTGACACCCGACTTTCCGCCCTGCCATTCGGTCTGGTCAGCGGGGTTGGCAAGATACGGCAGCCGGTTGATGTCGGCGACGGTCACCCCGACGCGGATGGAGGACGGACTCCCGTGAACCCGGAGACCACCCAGATTGATGACATTCGCCTGGTCGCACTACCCACTGCGATCAACTGCGCCGAGTTGTTCGTCAGATTCGCGCTGACCGAGTGGTCCCTCCGGGCGATGCTGGACGAGGCGTCCGACGTGGCGCGTGAGCTGACCGCCGCGGCCGTCGAGGCAGCCGACCAGAAGTTCCCCCACCTGATCACGGTGCGCGCCAGGGTGCACAGCGACCGGCTCGTGGTCGAGGTGGAGAGCGCCCGCCCGACCCGGCCGCCGACCGCGCTCAACGGCCCCAACGGCTGGCGCTCCGGCGTCGTCGCGCTGCGCGGCCACGCCCAGCTCGCCTGGTGTGAGCTGCCGCTGCCGACCGGCATGGACGCCTCCTCGGTGCCGCTGCCGCGACGCCACCACCGCCGCACCGCCGGGTCGCCTCCGCCGATCGAGGAGCCGCTCACCGACCTGCGGCACACGTCCGATGTGGACGAGGACGTGATGCGGCGCATCCTGTTCGGGCTGGGCGGTTCCAACGACGGGCGCTCCGACTAGGAGCTCCTAACACAACAACTGCTCGGCTCGCGGCGGCCACTCCCTGATCGAGCGCCATGGTGTTAGGAGCTCCAACCCGATGACCGCAGAACACACCCTGGTCACCGTGCCGTGGGACCACGAGGACGCGATAGCGCTACGCGCGGCGATGGCCGAGGAGATGGCGCTGCGCTACGCCGACCGGATGGGCGACGACGGCGTCCCCGCCGTGCTGGCCGTCGCCGACGACTCCGTCATCTACACCGCGCTGGCCCTGGACCGCGCCGGCACCGCTGTCGGGCACATCGCGATGCGTCGGCTCGGCGCGGACCTTGAGGTCAAACGGATGTACGTGGCGCCGGCGGCCCGTGGCACCGGGGTCGCAGCGGCGCTGTTGGTCGCCGCCGAGACACACGCGGCCGAGCTGGGCGTCACCCGGCTGGTGCTGCAGACCGGGGACCGCCAGCCCGACGCCGTGCGGCTGTACGAGAGGGCCGGCTATACGCGGGTGCCGGTCTTCCCGCCCTACGACGCGCTGCCGTTCTCCCTGTGCTTCGCCAAGAACGTCACCACTCCAGCGCCCGCCGCGAGGACACCACACCCGTGTTGAACCCGGCGAGGTGCAGGCCGCCCGCGAACCGTGCGTGCTCGATCTTCACGCACCGGTTCATCACCACGGTCAGGCCCTTCTCCTCGGCGTGCCGCGCGACCGGCTCGTGCCACAGGCCCAGTTGCAGCCACAGCGTCTTCGCGCCTGCCGCGATCACCTCGTCGGCCACCCCGGGCAGGTCGTCGTGCTTGCGGAACACCGACACCAGGTCCGGCGTCTCCGGCAGCTCGGCCAGCGACGGGTAGACCGGCCGGCCGAGCAGCGTGTCCAGCCTCGGGTTCACGAAGTGCACCCGGAACCTGGTGGCCGACAACAGGTACGTGGCCACGAAGTAGCTGGGCCGCGCCGGGTTGTTGGACGCGCCGACGATCGCCACCGACTTCGTCGCACCGAGGATCCGCCGCCGTTCCCGCGCGGAGGGCCCCTGCCATTCCTGGGTCGCGGTCACGCTTCCTTCACCGCCTGCGCCAGCGCCTGGTCCAGGTCCCACAGGATGTCCTCCACGTCCTCGATGCCGACCGAGAGCCGGATCAGGTCCGGCGTGACACCGGCACCGGCCAGGTGCTCGTCGGACAGCTGCTGGTGGGTGGTGGACGCCGGATGGATCACCAGGGTCCGCACGTCGCCGATGTTGGCCAGGTGGCTGCACAGCTCGACCGCCTCGACGAACCGCGCACCGGCGGCCCGGCCGCCTCGCACGCCGAAGGAGAACACCGCGCCGGGGCCCTTGGGCAGGTAGCGCGCCGCCCGCTCGTGGTGCGGATGGTCAGGCAGGCCCGCGTAGTTCACCCACGCCACCCTCGGGTCCTCGGACAGCCATTTCGCGACCACGGCCGCGTTGCTCACGTGCGCGTCCATCCGCTGCGGCAGCGTCTCAACGCCTTGCAGCAGCAGGAAAGCCGAGTGCGGCGACAGCACGGCACCGATGTCGCGCAGCTGCTCGGCGCGCAGCCGGGTGCAGAACGCGTACTCGCCGAAATTCTCCCAGTAGCGCAGGCCGCCGTAGCTGGGCACCACCTCGGTCATCCTGGGGAAGTTGCCGTTGCCCCAGTCGAACCGGCCGGACTCCACCACCACGCCGCCCAGCGTGGTGCCGTGTCCGCCGAGGAACTTGGTCGCCGAGTGCAGCACGATGTCCGCGCCGTGCTCCAGCGGCCGGCACAGGTACGGCGTCGCGGTCGTGGAGTCCACCACCAGCGGGATGCCGTGCGAGCGGGCCAGATCCGCCAGCCCGGCGAGATCGGCGATCCGGCCGCTCGGGTTGCCGACGACCTCGGTGTAGATCAGCTTGGTGTTCGGCGTGACCGCCGCCGCGTAGGCGTCGACGTCGTCCTCGGGCACGAACGTGGTGGACACCCCGAACCGGCGCAGCGTGCCGTCCAGCTGGGTCACCGTGCCGCCGTACAGACCCGCCGCGGACACGATGTGGTCACCGGACTCGACCAGCGACGCGAACGTCAGGAACTCGGCTGCCTGGCCGCTGGCCGCGGCCACACCGCCGATGCCGCCCTCCAGGCTGGCGATCCGCTCCTCGAACGCGGCCACCGTCGGGTTGCCGATCCTGCTGTACACGTTGCCGTACTTCTGCAGCGCGAACAGGCTGGCCGCGTCAGCGCTGTCCTCGAACACGAAACTGGTGGTCTGGTAGATCGGGACGGCGCGGGCGCCGGTAGTCGGGTCGGGCGCGCCGCCCGCGTGCAGGGCTCTGGTCCGAAAGCCCCAGTTCCGATCAGTCATGGCGTTGACGTTACTGACGGCGCGATCGGCCACGCAATCCGCTACCGGGACAACCGTTCCGCTGCTCCCTGCCAGGCCCGCCGGTCGCCGGTCGGCTGGTAGTGCCACAGCTGTTGGGTGTCGCGGACCAGCGCCCGCAGTTCGGCCGGGCCGCCGTGCACCGCACCGACCGCACGGGCCTGGACCAGGGCGTTGCCCAGCGCGGCGGCCTCCACCGGACCGGCCACCACGGCCAGCCCGCACGCGTCCGCGGTGAGCTGGCACAGCAGGGTGTTGCGCGCACCCCCGCCGACCACGTGCACCACGTCGATCTCCCGGCCTGCCAGCCGCTGCGCCTGCTCGATGGCCGCCCGGTAGGCCAGCGCGAGGCTGTCCACCACGCAGCGGACCACCTCGGCGGGCGAACCGGGCACCGGTTGGCCGGTCCTGAGGCACTCCGCGCCGATCCTGGCCGGCATGTCCCCCGGCGGCAGGTAGACCGCGTCGTCCACGTCGATGACCGACCGAAGCGCCGGCAGGGCCGCCGCCTCACGGAGCAACGCGGACAGCTCCACCGGCCGGCCGGCCGCCAGCCAGGTGCGCATCGACTCCTGGAGCAGCCACAGGCCCATCACGTTGCGCAGGTAGCGGATGGTGCCGTCGACGCCGGTCTCGTTGGTGAAGTTCGCCAGGCGGCTGTCCTCGCCCAGGATCGGTTCGGGCACTTCCAGCCCGACCAGCGACCATGTGCCCGACGAGAGGTAGCCGAACCGGTCACCGGACGCCGGCACCGCGAGTACGGCGGACGCTGTGTCGTGCGAACCGACGGCGGTCACCGGCACTTCGCCCAAGCCTGTCTCAAGAGCGACCGCAGGCAGCAGCCGCCCGGCCGAATCGCCTGGTCGGCGCAGGTCGCCGAACAGCTCACGCGGGATACCCAGCCGCACCATCAGGTCGGTGGCCCACGCCCCGGTCCGCACGTCCACCAGTTGGGTCGTGGACGCGTTGGTGATCTCGGTGCCCTGGACGCCGGTCAGCCAGTAGGAGATGAGATCCGGGATCAGCAGGAGCCTCGCGTCGCGATCATGGACACCTGACGCGACCAGCTGAAACAGCGTGTTGATCTGCATCGAGCGAATGCCGGTCACCGCGTACAGCTCGTCGGCCGGCACGGCGGGCATCACGTCGTTCGTGCGGGCGTCCCGGTAGTGCACCGGGTTGCCCAGCAGCGCGCCCGACGCGTTCAGCAGGCCGTAGTCCACCGCCCACGAGTCAATGCCGATGCTGGCCGGCGCCGCGCCCCGGCCCGCGATCCGCAGGCCGTCCAGCACGCCCTGGTGGAGGCTCAGGATGTCCCAGTGCAGGGTGTCGCGGACCTGGACCGGCCGGTTGGTGAACCGGTGCGCCTCGGTCAGCTCCAGCGTGCCGTCGCTGACGTTCGCCAGCATCACCCGGCCGCTGGAGGCACCGAGATCCACCGGCACGACCAAGGCCATCAGCGCAGGAACGCGGCTGCCACACCCGCGTCGACCGGCACGTGCAGGCCCGTGGTCTGGGACAGGTCGCCCGCGGTCAGCGCGAACACCGCGTTCGCCACGTGTTCCGGCAGCACCTCGCGGCCCAGCAGGGTCCGCTTCGCGTAGAAGGCACCCAACTCCGACTCGGGCACCCCGTAGACGGCGGCCCGCTGCGCACCCCAGCCACCTGCGAAGATGCCCGAACCACGCACCACACCATCGGGGTTGATGCCGTTGACCCGGATGCCGTGCGGGCCCAGTTCGGCGGCCAGCAGCCGGACCTGGTGCGCCTGGTCGGCCTTGGTCGCCCCGTATGCCACGTTGTTCGGGCCCGCGAACACCGAGTTCTTGCTGACGATGTAGACGATGTCGCCACCCATGCCCTGGGCGACCATGGCCCGCGCCGCCTCCCGGGCGACCAGGAACGAGCCGCGCGCCATCACGGCGTGCTGCAGGTCCCAGTCGGCGGCCGTGGTGTCCAGCAGCGGCTTGGACACCGACAGCCCCGCGTTGTTCACCACCAGGTCGACACCGCCGAAGGCCAGGCACGCCGACCGCACGGCCTCGGCGACGCCCTCCTCGTCGGTGACGTCCACGGTCACCGGCACGGCCACGTCGGCGCTACCGAGTTCGGCGGCCACCTCGGCGGCGGACCGCGCCTTCATGTCGGCCACGACGACACACGCGCCCTCGGCGGCCAGCCGGCGCGCGATGGCCCGGCCGATGCCCGAGCCGGCACCGGTGACCAGCGCGACCCTGGTGGCCAGCGGTTTCGGAGCCGGCATCCTGGCCAGCTTCGCCTCCTCCAGCGCCCAGTACTCGATCCGGAACTTCTCGGCCTCGTCGATCGGCGCATACCGGGACACCGACTCGGCCCCGCGCATCACGTTGATCGCGTTGACGTAGAACTCGGCGGCCACCCGCGCGGTCTGCTTGTCCCGCCCGAAGCTGAACATCCCGACGCCGGGCACCAGCACGATCGCCGGGTCGGCGCCACGCATCGGCGGGCTGTCGGCGTCGGCGTGCCGCTCGTAGTAGGCCTGGTAGTCGGCGCGGTAGGCCGCGTGCAGTTCACGGAACCGGGCCACCACGGCCTCGACCGGCGCCGACGGCGGCAGGTCCAGCAGCAGCGGTCGGACCTTGGTGCGCAGGAAGTGGTCGGGGCAGGACGTGCCCAGCGCGGCCAACGCCGGATGCTTCGCAGCCGAAAGGAAGTCCAGGACCTCGGGCCGGTCGGTGAAGTGGCCGACCTGCGGCCGGTCGGTGGACGCCAGCCCGCGCAACACCGGAGCCAGCTCGGCGGCCCGGCGCCTACGTTCAGGTTCCGGGAGTGGTTCGTGGATCCGGGCACCGAACGGCTCAGCCGAGCCGCGCTCGGCCAGGAACCGCTCCGCGGTCTGGATGATCTCCAGCGAGTGCGCCTCGCACTCCGCGCTGTCCGCACCCCACGCCGTGATGCCGTGCCCACCCAGCACACAGCCGATCGCCTCGGGGTGCTCGGCGTGCACAGCCGCGATGTCCAGGCCCAGTTGGAAACCCGGCCTGCGCCACGGCACCCACACCACCCGGTCGCCGAAGCACTCCTTGGTCAACGCGGGCCCGTCGGCCGACGTGGCCAGCGCGATCCCGGAGTCCGGATGCAGGTGGTCGACGTGCGGAGCGTCGACCAGACCGTGCATCGCCGTGTCGATGGACGGCGCCGCGCCACCCTTGCCGTGCAGGCAGTAGTCGAACGCGGCCACCATGTCGTCCTCGGTGTCCACACCCTGGTAGACACCGGCCAACGCCCGCAACCGGTCGGTCCGCAGCACGGCCAGCCCACGCTCGGTCAGCGTGCCGAGATCGCCCCCGGAGCCCTTGACCCACATCAGTTCCACCGGCTGGCGGGTCACCGGGTCGGGCACTGTCGCCTTGGCCGAGGTGTTGCCACCCGCGTAGTTGGTGTTGCGCGGATCGGACCCCAGCCGGTTGGACCGCCCGAGCAGATCAGCGACGACAGAACTGACAGCACCCATCACGCCCCCCAGCCTGCCTGCTGACCGCCGACCCGCTCGGCCACGATCCGCTCGGCGTAACCGGAGCGGGCGTAGGCGGCCATCGGGTCGGGGTCCAGGCCTTGTTCGGTTCGGATCTCGGCCAGCAGCGGGCGCACGTCGGTGTTGTAGGCGTCCATCAGCACCGCGTTGGAGCCCAGCACGTCACCGGCCCGTTGCGCCGCGGCCAGCGCGTCCCGGTCCACCAGCAGCGCTTTCGCAGTGGCTTCCTGCACATTCATCACCGAACGGATCTGGCCGGGGATCTTCGGCTCGATGTTGTGGCACTGGTCGAGCATGAACGCGATCCCGGTCTCGGCCGCCAACCCGCCCCCGCTGACCACCTC
>DASXYT010000360.1:0-2430 GCA_036502345.1 Pseudonocardiaceae bacterium
GAAGAGTTGCCGGCCGAACGGGCGGTCCGCCAACCGCTTCCACAACGTGAATGTCGAGCCCATGCGTCCTCCCGGAACGGTTGCTACTCGCCAGTAGGATGACATCGGGGCAGTCTTCGGACCACTCGGGACGCGCATTGAGACCGGACGCACACCCACTCGGCCGGTCCGGGCACCACCGCCTGCCTACGATGGCTTGGTGTCCGCAAACGGTGATATCGGCCAGCGAGTGGTGTATGTGCTGCGACACGGCGAGACGGAGTGGTCGGTCACCGGCCGCCACACCGGGCGTACCGACGTCCCGCTGACGGTCAACGGCGAGCAGGAGGCACGCAGGGCCGGCCTCGTGCTCAGCCAGTTGCGCGGTACGAACCTGCCGCCGGCGCTGGTGCTGTCCAGCCCGAGGGAACGCGCGCTGCACACGGCCCGGCTGGCCGGTCTGGACGTGGACGAGGTCACCGAGGAACTCGCCGAGTGGGACTACGGCGACTACGAGGGCCAGACCACCGAGCACATCAGACAGAACGTGCCCAACTGGACGGTCTGGTCGCACCCGATCCCGAACGGCGAGACCGCCGACCAGGTCGGCAAGCGCGCCAGCCTGCTGCTCGACCGGGTCACCGAGGCCATGACCAGCGGTGACGTGATCCTCATCGGCCACGGCCACTTCAGCCGGGTGCTGATCGCGCGGTGGCTGGAGATGAGCGCGTCGGAGGGTGTGCGGTTCGGACTCGACCCGGCAGGCACCACGGTTCTCGGCTCGGAGCGCGGCGAACGCCAGGTGCTACGGTCCAACATCCCGCCCTGGCCGGTGTGATCCGTAAGGCCCTGCCAGGCTGATCCGCAAGGGATGCCATGCCCGACAACAGGATTCGCCGCATCGAACCGTCCGATCTCGAACCTGCCGTGGCGCTGGTGCACGAGTTGGCCGCCTACGAGAAGGCCCCCGACGAGTGTCACCTGACCGTCGAGCAGCTGCGGACGGCACTGTTCGGTCCGACGCCGGCCCTGTTCGGGCACGTGGCCGAACTGGACGGTGAGGTCGTCGGCGTCGCGCTGTGGTTCCTGAACTTCTCCACCTGGCGCGGGGTGCACGGCATCTACCTGGAGGACCTGTTCGTCCAGCCGGCCCACCGCGGCGGCGGGCTGGGCAGGGCGCTGCTGACCGCGCTGGCCGAGGAGTGTGTGGCGCGCGGCTACGGCCGACTCGAATGGGCGGTGCTGAACTGGAACACCCCGTCGATCGGCTTCTACCGGTCGCTGGGCGCCGTCCCGATGGACGAGTGGACGGTGTTCCGCCTGGCCGACGACGCCCTCGCGGCGCTCGGCGAGACCTGATCAAGTGCCCCTGAGGGCGCTGACCCGTCACGATCGGGTGAAAAATCGACTGTTTTTCGCATTCTCAGGTGTTTCTGGGCAGATTCTGGGGTTCTCACAGGTTGCACCGGTTACCTGGATGGTGCGACGGGGTTCGTCCCGACGCCGGACCACGTGGAGGCCGCCATGCTGAGCCAGCAGCTGAACGTGCAGTACCCGGTGGACGCACCGTTCGCAGTGAACTCGGCACAGGACACCGCGCAGTGGCAGACCACACAGTGGCATGCCGCCAGCAGCCGTGGTCCCCGCACCTTCAACGCCGACGCCTCAGCGGCCTACCGCGACCCGGCCACCGGGCGGTGGGCGTTCGTGGTCGCCGACGGTGTCGGTGACTCGATGGCGGCCGCGTCAGCCGCTCAGGTGGCCGCACGCGCCGCCGCCGAGACCGCCGCGACGGAAGGGCCGGTCGCGGGCCTGTTGGCCGCTCAGCGCGCGCTCCTGGCAGCCGCGCCCGGCGACGACGACGGTGACTGCGTGCTCGCGGTGGTCGTGCCGGACGAGTTCTCCTGCGAGGTCGCCTGGGTCGGTGACTGCCGGGTCTACTACTCCAACGGCCGGGTGCTCGAACAGATCACCGTCGACCACACGCTGGCAGAGTACTTCCGCTCCCGCGACCAGGCCGTCACGCCGAGGATGGAGCACGTGGTGGTCACCTCGGTCCGGACCGTCTCGCCGGAACGGATCGGCACCACCCGCACGAGCGTGTCCGCGGGCCGCCTGTTGCTGTGCTCCGACGGCGTCCACAAGTCACTGTCCGGCACCGACATCAGGACGATCCTGGACCGGCCGCTGGACACCGAGCAGACGGCGGAGCTGCTGGTGGACACGGCTGTCGGGGTCGGCGGCAAGGACAACAGCACGGCCCTGGTCGTCGAGCACGGCCTGCGCCTGACGGGCGACCTGGCTGCCTGAGAAAGAAACAGGTCAGGACTCGCCGGGATCCTGCACGGCCCAGGCACGCGACGGCGCGATGAACAGCAGCGCCAGCACGGCCACGCAGACGGCCGCGGTGATGATGGCAGGCACGACCAGCGTAGTCGGCCCGATGGCGTA
>DASXYT010000361.1:0-1842 GCA_036502345.1 Pseudonocardiaceae bacterium
CGCCACGTTAGAACGTGGCGCACCACTCACGGGTCGGCCCAGCAGGGTGAGTGCTCCAGGCATCAGAGGCGAATTGCCTGCCCGAAGCGTCCGGTGGCCTCACGGTGTATGGCCGAGCACCACAGGGAGGTCGGCGATCGAATTGACCAGCAGGCTGACGTCACGTGCGGGTTCGGGAGCATCGGTGGGCCTGCGCAACCCGGGGAATCTGGCTAGCAGCGACCCGATCGCGATCCGCGCTTCGAGTCGGGCCAGCGGTGCCCCGAGGCAATGGTGGATGCCATGCCCGAACGCCACGTGCGCGGCCACCGGGTCGCGGGAGATGTCCATCTCGTCGGGATCGGTGAACCGTCGGCCGTCGTGATTGGCGGTCCACAGCACCGACAGAACCTGTTCGCCTGCTGGAATCTCGGTGCCCGCGATCGTCACCGGCGCGTTGGTGACCGCGGGAACGGAGATCAGCAGTGGCGAGTCGTAGCGCAGCAGTTCCTCGATGGCCGACGGCAGCCGGTCCGGCTCGGCGAGCAGCAGCCGGAGCTGTGCCGGATTGTTCAGCAGGGCGTTGACGCCGACCGAGATCAGGGTCGCTGTGGTCTCGTGGCCCGCGACGAGCAGCAACTGCACCATCGACGTCAGTTCGTCCTCGGAGAGCTGGTCGTCGCCGTCACGCACCGCGGCCAGGTCGGACAGCAGATCGTGGGTGGGGTGGGCACGCTTGGCGTCGATCAGCTCGCGGATGAACGTGATCATGTCGCTGATCGCCGTAACGTACTGTTCCGCGCCGAGTGAACCGCCGTTGAGTACGGCTGTCGTCCACTGGCGGAACTCGCCGCGCCGGTCCTCCGGTATGCCGAGCAGTTCGCAGATCACCGTGATGGGCAACGGATACGCGAGCTCGGCCACCAGGTCGACCGGATCGTCGGCCCCGTGCGCCGCGAGTCGGTCCAGCAGTTCGTCGGTGATCTCCTGGATGCGCGGCGTGAGCCCGTCCACGCGTCGGCGGGTGAACGCCGCGTTGACGAGCTTCCGCAGCCGGGTGTGGTCGGGTGGGTTCATGGCCAACATGTGTGTGTACTGCGCGGTGCGCAGCTCCGCCGGCATGTGCCCCGCATGCGGTCCACCGAACCGAACCTTGACGATGTTCGGATGGGTCAGCACCTCGCGGACCTCCGCGTGTCCGGTGACCACCCACACAGGCACTCCGGTGAAGACCGTCATGTGCTGAACGGGGCCGTTGCCCGCCAGTGCGGCGAACGCCGCCCGACGGCCGGCCGCGGTCGTCTCCGTGAACGGTGATGGGGGCGCGGTATCCGTCATGTGATCATGCTAGCCGGACCGTGCGCGGGCATGAGGGCCACTGACTTGTATAGGACAAGCCAAATCCGGGGTTTTGTTCACTGCCTGGGAGCACGCAGACATCACCCGGCGTCGGGCCGCCCAACCACGAGATCAGCCCAGCAGGGTGTAGTTCAGGTCCTCGCAGACCCGCGCCAGCGGCACGTCGAGGCCGGGGTGGTCCAGTTGCACGAACACGTCAGGGGTGTCCGGGACCGCGCTGCCGGCGGGCGGGTCCCACAGACAGACCGCGGGGTTGCCGGAGTCCATCGACGAGCGGTACCAGAGGCCGTCCAGGTCGGGGTGTGCCGTCCGGATGGCTCGCGCCCACGCCTGGGTGCGTTCCCTCGGACCGCTGCTGATCTCCTGCGACGCACCGGCCCTGGTCGGCCAGAGCCCCACCAGGTCGAGCAGGCGCAGGGTCCGCGTCGGGCGGAACACGGCGAGGAAGGGCTTCCTGGTCGACCGGTCCACAATGGACGTGTCCTGGAACACCTCGGCGACACT
>DASXYT010000362.1:0-32289 GCA_036502345.1 Pseudonocardiaceae bacterium
CCAGAATCGCAGGATGTCCTCGAACTCGGCGCGGACGATCGGGCTGTCCCAGTTCAGGTCAGGCTGCTCGGAGGCGAACAGGTGCAGGTACCAGTCGCCCGGTGTGCCGTCCGGGTTGGTCGTCCTCGTCCATGCCCTGCCGCCGAAGATGGACGCCCAGTTGTTCGGCGGTCCGTCGCCGTTGGGTCCGGTGCCCGGCCGGAACCAGAACAGGTCCCGCTCCGGCGCCTCCCGCCCGCCGGCCAGCGCGCGTTGGAACCACGGGTGCTCGTCGGAGCAGTGGTTGGGCACCACGTCGGTGATGATCCGGATGCCGTAGCCGTGCGCCTCGGAGATCAGTTTCTCAGCAGCGGCAAGGGAACCGAACATCGGTGCGATGTCCCGGTAGTCGGCAACGTCGTATCCGCCGTCAGCCATCGGTGATGGGTACCACGGTGTGAACCACAGCGCGTCGACACCAAGGTCGGAGAGATAGCCCAGCTTCGCGCGGACGCCGTCCAGGTCGCCGATGCCGTCGCCGTTGCCGTCGGCGAAGCTACGCACGTAGACCTGGTAGATGACGGCGCTGCGCCACCAGCGGTCGGATGGTTCGTCGGCCACGGTGAGTCCTTTCCGGACGTCGGCGGAATGGTTGAACGCTGGTCCGAAGCCGGATCAGCCCTTGACGCTGCCGGCCCCGAGGCCGGCGATGATGTGCCGCTGGAAGATCAGGAACACCAGGACGAGCGGGGCGCTGGCCAGCACGAGAGCGGCGAGCGTCTCGTTCATCGGCAGGTTCGCCGCCAACTGTTCGACGCCGACGCTGATGGGTTGCTTGCTGCCGTCGGTGAACACCAGCAGTGGCCACAGGAAGTCCTGCCACACCGCGACGACTGCGAAGATCGACACGACGCCGAGCACCGGCCTCGCCATCGGCAGCACGATGTACACGAGGGTGCGCAGCGGGCCGGCACCGTCCAGGCTCGCCGCCTCCATCAGGTCGTTGGGGATCTGGTCGAAGAACCGTTTCAGCAGGTACAGGTTGAACGCGTTGGCGACCGCCGGCAGCCAGATCGCCAGCGGTGTGTTGAGCAGGTTCGCGTGCACGAGTGGCACGTCCAGCACTGTCAGGTATTTCGGCACGACGAGCGCCTGTGTGGGCACCAGGAGTGTGGCGATGAAGCCACCGAGGATGATCTGGCCGAACACGGGTTTCAGCTTGGACAGCGCGTACGCGGCGGCCGTGCACAGCACGATCTGCAGCACCCACGCGCCACCGGCCTGCAGCACGGTGTTGGTCAGGTACTGGCCGAGGTTCATGTCCGACCACGCCGACGCGTAGTTACCGAGGTGCCAGTGCTGCGGCACGATCGTCGGCGGCGTGCTGACCAGTTCCGGTGTGGACTTCACCGCGCCCGTCACCATCCAGTAGATGGGGAACAGGAACGCCACCACGAACAGCAGCAGCATCGCGGTGAACAGCGTCCAGTACACGGTTCTGCCACGCACCGAACGCAGGGCCATCGGCGAGGCGAGCGAGCGCGGGCCGAGGTCGGCGAGAGTTCGTCTCGCGGTTGCCGTTGCCATGTCGGTCACCCCTCTCAGTCGGCGCTTCTGGTCAGGCGCAGGTACAGGGCGGAGAAGATGCCGAGGAAGACGAACAGCATGATCGACAGAGCGCATGCGGCGCCGTAGTCGAAGTACACGAAGGCGTACTTGTAGATCAGGTACAGCACGGTGACGGTGGCGTCCTGCGGGCCACCGCCGGTGATGATGAACGGCGTGGTGAACTCCTGCATGGTGGCCACGATCTGCAACAGCAGCAGCATCAGCATCACGTAGCGGACCTGCGGGATCGTCACGTGCCGCACGCGCTGGAAGATGTTCGCGCCGTCCAGTTCCGCTGCCTCGTACAGCTCGGACGGGATGTTCTGCAGCGCTGCCAGGTAGATCAGCGTGGTGCCACCGAGGTTGGCCCACGTGGACACCAGGACGAGCGAGACGATCGCCGTGCTCGTCGAGTTGGTCCACGACGAGGTCGGCAGGTGCAGGAACGACAGTGTCTCGTTGAACAACCCGTTCCCGGGGTCGTAGAACCACTTCCACAGCAGTGCCACGACCGCGGGAGGGATCATCACGGGTAGGTAGACCAGGAGGCGGAACAGGGACTTCAGGTGACGGATCTCGTTGAGGACCACGGCCATCACGAACGGCACAGCGAACCCGAGCACCAGGGCGACCCCGGTGAACTCGAACGTGTTGCGCCACGCGGCCACGAACTCGGGGTCCGCGAACAGCCGGTGGAAGTTCTTCAGCCCAACCCACTGCGAGGAGCCGACGAAGTTCGTGTGCTGGAAGGCCAGCAGGAACGCACGGATCGTCGGATACCAGGAGAACACCGCGAAACACAGCACGCCACCGGCGAGCAGGGCATAGGCGGTCAGATTGGTGCTGAGATTCCTGCGCAGGTGCCTGCGGCGCTTGGTGGGCGCCGGGGGAACATCCGGCCGGACATCCAGGACTGTCGCGACGGCCATGGTCCTCAACCTCCCGTCGCTACTGGTTGGCGAGCAGCGAGTCCACCTTGGTGGACGCGTCGGACAGCAGCTGGTTGATGTTCGCGTTCCTGTTGGTCAGCACCGCGGACATCACGCTGTCCATGACGGAGTAGATCGGCTGCGCGTCGACCGGTTCGATCTTGCCGGGCAGGCTCTTCATCGCGGTCTCGAAGCCGGAGTAGTTCTGCTGCGGGACGTTGGCGAACTTGGCCTTGGTGGTGTCGTCGGTGTCCGCGGTCGGGCCCGTCCACAGGTCCGGCTCGGGCAGGCCGACGGGGGGGTCCTGGGCCTTGGCGCGCTGGTAGTTGAACTGGCCGACGCCGGGCGTCAGGTTCTCGAACTGGAGCCACTGGATGCCGGCCTTGATCTGGGCCGGGGTGTCCTTGACGTTGAACATGTAGCCGTCGCCACCGAGCAGCGTCGCCTGGTCACCGGGCATCGGCGCGATGCCCAGGTTCTGGTACGAGCCCTGGTACTGCTTGACCAGCGTCGGCAGGTTGTCCGGCGCGGCCAGGTACATGCCGAGCTTGCCGGCGCCCATCATGGCCTGCACGTCGGGGATGGTCAGCAGTTGCTTGCTGCCCATGCTGTTGTCACGCCAGCGCATCTGCTGCAGGTTGGCCAGCACGGCCTTGCCGGCCGCGTCGTCGAAGGTGGCCTGCTTGCCGTCGGCGGACACCATGGCGCCGCCCTGCGAGTAGATCTCGGCGGTGAAGTGCCAGCCGCCCTGGTTGCTCGCGCTGTAGTCGGCGTAGCCGACGGTGCCGTTGCCCAGCGCCGCGATCTTCTTGGCGTCGGCCTGCACCTCGTCCCACGTGGTCGGCGGGCTGTTCGGGTCCAGCCCTGCCCTGGTGAACAGCTGCTTGTTGTAGAGCAGGCCCATCGAGTAGTTGGTCTTGGGCAGGCCGTAGAAGTGGCCGTTGGGGCCCTTGAAGACGTTCAGCGTGGAGGGCTGGATGTCACTTAAGCCCTTGACCCCGTTGACGTAGCTGTTGATGTCGGCGGCCTGGTCTTCTGCAACGACGTGGGCGACGTCGGTGTAGTAGACGTAGAACACGTTCTCCATCTGGCCACCGGCCAGCTTCGCGTCGAACGTCTTCGGGTCGTCGCAGGGGAACTCGTCCTTGGGCTGGATGTCGATGTTCGGGTGTGCCTTCTCGAAGGTCGCGATGTCGGCGACGAAGTTCTTCCTGTCGATCGGGTCACTGGTGGGCGGCTCGCAGTTGACCGTGATGGACACCTTGCCGTTCGCGGAGGTGTCCGAGCTGGACGAACTGCAGGCTGCCACGACGGAGACGGCTGCGCCGGCGACCAGCGTCAGCGCTGCGAACCTACGGAACTGGACGGTTCTCATCGGCGGGAACCCTTTCCGGGGCTGGGACTCGACCGGGCCTGAAGTCCTCGCTCGACCGTGTCCCATGGGGATGGCTAGCTGTGATGGAGAGCACTCAACCACGCTAGGCAGATCAACGCAATATGTCGATGAGATGTCGCAATTTCATGACAGTCAACGTTTGACACTGGACAGCCGACGTGTCGGGCACAAAGCGGGCGCACGCCGAAGACCCGCCCCTGGTGGGGGTGGGTCTCGGGTCTTCTGTTGTCAGATCAGCGCGCTGCGGTCTGGGGCACCGACCTCGTCCGGATCATGCCGGGTGCGGGGCCGGTCGAGCCCCGAACCACCAGTTCCGGCTCGAACAGCAGCTCAGCATGGGTGACGCGGACGCCCGCGATCTCCTTGACCAGCAGTTCCACCGCGGCCTGGCCCATGGTGTCGATGGGCTGGCGGACCGTGGTCAGGGGCGGGTCGGCGCAGCTCATGAAGTACGAATCGTCGTAGCCGACGACCGAGACGTCGGAGGGCACCGACATGCCCTTGCGGCGCACCGCCCGCACCGCGCCCAGCGCCAGCGGGTCACTCGCACAGACGATCCCGGTCACTCCCCTGGTCAGCAGTCGGGCCGCGGCCGCCTGGCCGCCCTCGACCGAGAACAGGGTGTGCTCGACGAACTCGTCCGGCAGATCCAGGCCGGCGCGCACGGCCAGTTCTCGCGCGGAGACCAGCTTGCGGCGCGACGGCACGTGGTCGGGTGGCCCGAGGACCAGTCCGATCCGCTCGTGGCCCAGCGCGATCAGGTGGCCCACCGCCTGCTGTACCGCGACCGCGTCATCGCAGCTGACCTGCGGAAAGTCCAGATCGTCGATGGCCGCGTTGAGCAGCACCGTCGGCAGGTTGCGGTCGGTCAGCAGGTCGTAGTGGTCGTGCGGCGACTCGGCCTCGGCGTAGTGGCCGCCGAAGAACACCACGCCGGAGACCTGCTGGTGCAGCAGCAACGCGACGTAGTCCGCCTCGCTGACCCCACCGGAGGTCTGGGTGCACAGGACGGACGTGAACCCGTGCTGGGCGAGGTTGCTACCGACGACTTCGGCGAACGCGGGGAAGATCGGGTTCTGCAGTTCCGGCAGAACGAGTCCGACCAGCCGGGCGCGCTCACCGCGCAGTTGCGTCGGCCGCTCGTAGCCAAGAACGTCCAGTGCTGTCAGCACAGCCTGACGGGTAGCGTCCGAGACGCCCGGCTTGCCGTTGAGGACCCGGCTGACCGTCGCCTCACTGACGCCAACCTTCTTGGCAACTTCCGCAAGTCTTCGTGCCATGCGCGCAACTATAGGACAACTCCCGCAAGTTGTTGCGCAATTTCGAGCAAGTCATGTCAGCTGTGTGGCGCCGATCACCCGAGGGTCTGCCACCAACCGTCCACCAAGGGCGGATCGCCGACGTCGATCCGTTCCCCCGGCCGAGGCACGGCGAGCCGCACGTCGCGCGCCTTGGCCTCGCGCCACAGCCGGTCGACGGGTTCGGCCCACGCGTGCAACGAGAGGTTGAACGTAGCCCAGTGCACCGGGACGAGCAGGCCGCCACGTAGGTCGACGTGCGCGGCGACGCCCTCCTCCGGTGTCATGTGGATGTCCGGCCAGGCAGGCGCGTAGGCGCCGATCTGGACCAGGGTGACGTCGAACGGACCGTACTGTTCGCCGATCCGCGCGTAGCCGTCGAAGTAGCCGGAATCGCCGGTGTAGAAGACCTTCCTCGTCGGGCCGAGCACCGTCCACGATGTCCACAGGGTTCCGTCCCTGCGGAACAGTCGGCCCGAGAAGTGTTGTGCCGGCGTGGAAATCAGCCGCAGCCCGGCCAGTTCGGTGCTCTCCGACCAGTCCAGTTCGATGATCCGTTCACGTGGTACCCGCCAGCGTTCCAGGTGGGCGCCGACGCCCAGCGGCACGACGAACGGGGCCGTCTGGGTGCGCAGCAGCGTGCGCACGCTGGGCAGGTCGAGGTGGTCGTAGTGGTCGTGCGAGATGACGATCGCGGCCAGTTCGGGCAGCAGCGCCAGCGGTACCGGCGCGGGATGCAGCCTGCGTGGGCCTGCGAAGGTGGACGGCGACACGCGCTCACCCCAGACCGGGTCGAACAGCACGCGGGCGCCGTCCATCTCGACCAGCGCCGACGAGTGCCCGTACCAGGTGACGTGCAGGCCGGACGTGGTCGGCGGCGGAGGCGTCGTGACCAGCGGGACCGGGCCGGTCGGGTGGCGCTGCTGTTTGCCGAAGACCAGTTCGCGGACCGTGTCCCCCATGCTCCCGGCTGACGGCACCGTGGACGTGACCGCGGTGTTGCGGAAGGCACCGTCGCGGAACTGCGGCGAACCGCTGACCCGCTCCGCCCGGGAACCACGCGCCTTGCCGCCGAACGCGACGATCATGTTCCGCGCCGTCCACCCGACCACACCGGCCAACGCCGTGCCGACGAGCAACCAGAACCACCTACGCACCATGTACCTGCCCACCGTCCCCGTGTGATCCCCTCCAGCCAGCATGGCACGACACCCGGACTGCTCGCCCGATATGCCGGGCCGACTGGCCATACTGTCGGGGTGACCGGATTGTTGATCATCACGGGCGGCAGCAGGGGGATCGGCGCGGCTACCGCGGTGCTGGCCGCCGGGCAGGGTTGGGACGTCTGCGTCGGCTACCGGAGCGCTGGCGACAAGGCCGAGCAGGTGGCCGAGCAGTGCCGCGCGCACGGCACCAGGGCGATCGCACTGGAGGTGGACGTTTCCGTCGAGTCGGACGTCGAGCGGCTGTTCGACCAGGCCCAGGACGCGCTTGGACCGGTGCGAGGTCTGGCCAACAACGCCGGCATCGTGGCACCGAAGTCCGACCTCAGAGACCTGGACGTCGACCGGATGCGGCGGATGTTCGACGTCAACACGCTGGGCGCGTTCCTCTGCGCCAGGGCCGCCGTCCGCAGGATGACCACCGGCGGCTCGATCGTGAACGTGTCCTCGCGGGCCGCGGTGCTCGGCTCGCCGGGTGAGTACGTGGACTACGCCGCGTCCAAGGCCGCCGTGGACACGATGACCGTCGGCCTGGCCCAGGAACTGGCCGCCGACGGCATCCGGGTCAACTGCGTCCGACCGGGCCTCGTCGAAACGGACATTCACGCCAGCGGTGGCCGGCCCAACCGGCCGGAGCTGTTGGCGCCGACCATACCGATGCGGCGCAGCGGCCAGCCGGAAGAGGTGGCCGAGGCCATCGTGTGGCTGCTGTCACCTGCCGCGTCGTACGTGACAGGCGCTTTGCTCGACGTCAGCGGCGGGCGCTGACCACCGGCCATCTACCCTCTGCCTCATGGACCTGGAAAACGGGACATCGACCGACAAGATCGCCCGTACCAGGGCGTACCGGGACGGCGAACTCGTCTCCGAGGACTTCCCGGTGGCCACCCTGTCCGACCATCTCGCCGACGAGAGAACCGCGGTGTGGGTCGACCTGTGCGCACCGGACACCGTCGATCTGAAGACCGTCGCCGAGGAACTGGGCCTGCACGAACTGGCCGTCGAGGACGCCATCGAGCGCAGCCAGCGGCCCAAGCTGGACCACTACCGGACGCACGACTTCATGAGCATGTACGCGGTCTGGCTGGACAAGGAGAGCGGTGAGCTGGACACCAGCGAACTCGCCGTGTTCCTCACGCCGAGGGCCTTGGTCACGGTCCGCAAGGACGCCCGGTTCGACGTGCAGAAGGTGGTGGACCGCTGGGACGCGTCGTCCGCCGACCTGACCAGGCACCACGTGGGGTTCCTGCTGTACGGACTGATCGACTTCGTGGTGGACGGCCACTTCGAGACGGTGCAGGAGCTGGACGAGGAGATCGAGAAGCTGGAGGACCTGCTGTTCAGCGAGCGGTCCAAGGACACCGACGTGCAGCGGCGCAGCTTCGAGCTGCGCAAGAGCCTGGTCCAGCTGCGCAAGCTCGTGCTGCCGATGCGCGAGGTGGTGAACACGTTGATGCGTAGGGACGTCCGGGCGATCGCCCACGAGATGATCCCGTACTTCCAGGACGTGTACGACCACGTGCTGCGCGCCACGGAGTGGACCGAGTCGCTGCGCGACCTGGTGACCACCATCCTGGAGACGAATCTGACGATCCAGGGCAACCGACTCAACGTGATTACCAAACAAGTTACGAGTTGGGCGGCGATTATTGCCGTGCCGACGGCCATCACCGGCTTCTACGGCCAGAATATTCCGTTTCCGGGTTTCGGCCACTTCCACGGCTTCATCGTGTCCACTGCGCTGATCGTCGTAGCGTCCGTAACGCTGTGGTTCGTGTTCCGCCGCAAGGGTTGGCTGTAGCTCTTTCGCTGCTACGTTCCCGCGAGGAAAAGTTCGGCACACCAACGCCGAACGAGTCGCGGGAGGCTTCCATGGTTGGCGATCCGCCAAAATGGTCACTGTCCGGCATTCGGCGTAGCGCGAGAAATCGTAACGGTGAAAAAAGTGCCCGGCCCACTGTACAAACAAAGGGTTACTGGTCCCGCCGATTACAGATACTGCTTATCATCGGGGTGGCAGGCGGCCTCACGGCAGCGGTCAGCTCGTTCGTCTCGCCCAGCACGCCTGCTCCCACGGCATCATCACTGTCGCCCTCACTCATCACAGGCACCGGGAAGGTCGTGCTGGATCAGGCCCGGTCCCCCGGTGGCGTCATCATCTCCACCAAGGTCGGCCAGGGCATCGGCTGCGAGGGCCGGGGCTCCGTCTTCCCGCTGAGCGTCACACCCGGCATGTCCGCGCACATCCGGCCGGGCAAGGGCCCCAAGCACAGTGGCTCGACGTGGGACCAGGACCCGAAGGGGTTCGGTGCCGTGCCGGCCGGCCCGCTGACGATGGCCGTCACGGTCACCGGGCCGAAGGGGCACGCGGTGACCATCACCGGCCTGACTCTCCACGTGCTGGCCAGGAAACCGCAGGTCGTGGGCCCGTGGCTGAACAGGTCCCAGGGCTGCGGCACCGCGACCACCAGCTATCACTCCGCCGTCGCCGACCTGGACACTCCGACGCCGTACTACCTGGACACCGACAAGCTGCCCGGCTCCGTCCGCGCCGACCGGCTGACGTTCCCGCACGTCGCGAGGACGGACGACCCGGAGGGCGTGAAGGTCACCGTGCGCACCGAGCACTGCGACTGCGTCTGGGACGCGACGCTGACCTGGACCGACGGCGACAAGCACGAGTCCAAGACCATCGACGACCACGGCTACCCGTTCGAGACCACCTCGGTCACCGGCCAACCCGGCGTGAACTGGTACAACCCGTCGACGTTCGGGTCGACAAAGGCCTGGCTGACCAAGCCCCTGTCGCCCGTTTAAGAGCTCCTAACACAACAACTGCTCGGCTCGCGACGCCCAGTCCCGGATCGAGCGCCATTGTGTTAGGAGCTCTAACCGGCTCAGCCGTCCAGGAGTTCGCCGAGCAGCTTGGTGATCTGGTCCACCTCGATCAGGAACGCGTCGTGGCCATGCGGCGACGAGATCACCCGCAGCGGCTCGGCGCCCGGGATGCCGGCCGCGATCTCCACCTGTTGGTACAGCGGGTAGAGCCGGTCGGTATCCACGCCGGCCACCAGCGTCCGCGCGGTGATCCGACGCAGCGCGGCGGCCACACCGCCCCTGTCCCTGCCGATGTCGTGGCTGTTCATCGCGCGGACCAGGGTGACGTAGCTGCCGGCGTCGAACCGGCCGAGCAGCTTCTCGGCGTGGTGGTCCAAATAGGACTCAACGGCGTAGCGGCCGCCAGCCGCCGGATCCTCGCCGGTCTGCGGTTCGCGGCCGAACCGCATCCGCAGTTCCGCCTCGCTCCGGTACGTCACGTGCGCGATCCGGCGCGCGATGCCGAGGCCCACGTGCGGCCCTTCGCCGTCGGGCAGGTGGTGGTAGTCGCCACCGTGCCAGCCGGGGTCGGACTCGATGGCCACCAACTGCGGCCAACTCCACGCGATCTGCTCGGCGGAGGCCAGTGGTGGCGCGGCCAACACCAGCGCGGCGGCCACCCGCTCAGGCCGGTCGACAGCCCATTCGAGGGACCGCATGCCACCCATCGAGCCGCCGAGCACGGCAGCCCACGTCCGGATGCCGAGCCCGTCGGCCAGTGCGGCCTCGGCGGCCACCTGATCACGCACGGTCAGCGCGGGAAACCTGCTACCCCATGGCTTTCCGTCGGCGGCAGGCGAAGCCGGACCGGTGCTGCCCTGGCAACCGCCGAGCACGTTCGGCGCGATGACGAAGTACCGCTCGGTGTCCAGCGCGCGACCCGGCCCGATCAGGCCGTCCCACCAGCCCGGCGTGGGATGGCCCGTCTCGATGGGGCCTGCGACGTGGCTGTCCCCGGTCAACGCGTGCAGCACCAGCACGGCGTTGGACTTGTCCGGGGCCAGCATGCCCCACGTCTCGTAGGCGAGTTCGTACTCGGACAGCACGGCTCCGGACTCCAGCGTGAGCGGCTGGAGCGACCGGAACCACTGACGCCGACCGATCGGGGCGCCCTCCCGCCACGCGCCCGAAGCGGGAGGGCGCCGCGACGGCCCGCTCACGCGACGGCTTTTGCGGCGCGGAAGCCTGCTTCCAGATCGGCCTTCAGGTCCTCGATGCCTTCGATGCCGACGGACAGCCGGACCAGGCCCGGGGTGACGCCGGTGACGGCCTGCTCCTCCTCGCTCAGCTGGCTGTGCGTGGTGCTCGCCGGGTGCACGATCAGGCTGCGCACGTCGCCGATGTTGACCAGCAGGCTGAACAGTTCGGTGCCGTCCACGAACGCCTTGCCGGCAGCGACACCGCCGTGCAGGTCGAAGGACACGACGGCGCCCGCACCGCCCGGCAGGTACTTCTTCGCCGCGTCATACCACTTGCTGGAGGGCAGGCCGGCGTAGTACACGGCGGACACCTCGTCCCGCGCCTCCAGCCACTCGGCCAGTGCCTGCGCGTTGGCGATGTGCCGCTCCATCCGAAGCGACAGCGTTTCCAGACCCTGCAGGATCAGGAAGCTGGTCAGCGGAGCGATCGCGCCACCGGTGTCGCGCAGCCCCTGCACCCGCAGCTTGGCGGCGAAGGCGCCCGGCCCCAACGCTTCCCAGTACTTCAGGCCGTGGTAGCTCGGGTCGGGCTCGTTGAAGTCGGGGAACCGCTCGGCGTGCGCGCCGAAGTCGAACGTGCCGCCGTCCACGACCACACCGGCGATCGCGGTGCCGTGCCCGCCGAGGTACTTGGTGGCCGAGTGGATGACGATGTCGGCGCCGTACTCGATCGGCCGCAGCAGGAACGGGGTGGGCACAGTGTTGTCGACGACCAGCGGGACGCCCTGCTCGTGGGCGAGGTCGGCGACCGCGCGCACGTCGAGCACGTTGGCGCGCGGGTTGCCCAGCGTCTCGGCGAACAGCAGCTTGGTGTTCGGCCGGATCGCGGCGCGCCACTCGTCCAGGTTGTCCGGGTCGTCCACGAAGCTGACCTCGATGCCCAGCTTCGGCAGCGTGTAGTGGAACAGGTTGTACGTGCCGCCATAGAGTGACGCACTGGACACGAAGTGATCACCCGAGCGGGCCAGATTCAGGATCGTGGCGGTCTCGGCGGCCTGGCCGCTCGCGAACGCGACGGCGGCCACGCCACCCTCCAGCGCCGCGACCCGGGCCTCCAGCACGTCCTGCGTCGGGTTGTTGATCCTGGTGTAGATGGGGCCCGGCTCGGCCAGGCTGAACAGCGCGGCGGCGTGGTCGGTGTCCCGGAAGACGAAGGACGTCGTCTGGTAGATCGGCGTGGCCCTGGCTCCGGTGGCCGGGTCCGGCGAGGCACCGGCGTGTACCTGCTTGGTCTCGAACGACCAGGCTGACGTGTCTTCGGTCATCGCGTTTCGCTCCAGAGTCGACGGTGTATACAGCGCGTTACCGCGACGCTAGCCGTTAGGCCAGATGTACGAAACGGCATCCCGCCCTGTGGGACTCGGTACGTCATCACGCATCCGATCGTGCCACGCCTGCGGCATCCGCGCCCTGCCTGTACCGGTACTCGTCGCCATAGCGTCGCCGACATGACCGACGACGACCGCCTGTCCTGGATACGTGATGACACAACACTGACGACACGCCTGAACACACTGTGGCCGGGCTGGGAGCAATCGGACGACAACGGGCTCGGCGCGGCCCTGGACCAGGTGCCGACCTGGTCGGGCTGGCAGGACTGGAGCGTCGAGGACAAGCGGTCGCGACTGACCGCTCAGCTGGACGAGTGGTACCCGCCAGAACCGGCCAAGACCGAGCAGTATCAGGCCGAGCAGTACGTGGCGGAACAACCGCCGGCCGAGCTGGATCCGATCGGCTGGGTGCGCGACGACCGGCAACTCGTCACCCGGCTGGACGGGACCTGGCAGGGCTGGGAGCAACCCGGCGACAGCGGCCTGATCGCCACGCTGGACCGGACAGCCGAGTGGAACGGCTGGCGCGACTGGGATCTCGCCACCCGGCGCGGCTATCTGGTGGCCACCCTGGACGCCTGGTATCCGGCGGTCGCCGCCCAGCCGGCCGAAGCGGAAGCGCCCGATCTGTCGGCCATCGGCGACGGCTTGGCCGACATCCTCAGCAGGGCAAAGGAAACCGTGCCCGGCGCGGCGGAACTGTCCGACGACGAACTCGGCCAACTGCTCGCCGAAGTCCTCGCAGAAGAAATCGCGACCATGAAGGGCTGATCATCATGGACTCAGACAGGCCAGTAGTGAAGGAAGCGATGCGGGCAGACGTACGCACGCTGCTCGTGCAGCAGCAGGACAGCGACCACCCACCGACACCGACGCAACTGGCGAGCGCCATTCCGCAGATCGTGAACATCGCCGTGGCGAACTCGTCAGGCGGCCCGTCGGACGGTTCGGACGACATCAATCCGGTCGACGGCGCACAGGCCGGTTTCTTCCCGGATCTCGACGCGACGGCGGCGGCAATCGTGGCCCAGGCGGGCGGCGGGGCGAGCGTGATCGTCGTGCCGAACTCATTCATGTTGCAGCACAGCAACGACACGATCTTCGTCAAACCCATGACTCAGAAGAAACACTATCTCAAGATGATCAACGCCGAGGCGAAGCGGAAGGGCGGCATCAGCACCCACGGGCTGGCAGTGTTGATGCTCGGCGGTGATCCCGTCATCCTGCTCAAGGAGTCGGCGCTGAGCGGCCAGGACGCCCTTGGCAGAACCGCCCGCGTCTGCCACGAACTGGGCCACAAGCTCGCGGCCGCGGAAACCGGCGCGGTATTCGAACACGAAGTCGTCGTCGTCACGAGGTTGCTCGGCGTGGACGACTGCAGGACATGGCTGCGGCGAGCCGGCAGTGACGGCGCCATGAGGTGGATCTACATCGCACGAACCAGTACGGCTTCCGGCATCGACCAGCTGATTGCCGTCCTGGCAGACCTGCTCAGCACCGACGAGATGGCGGAATTCATGGAGATCCGCGGCGCCAAGGCGAAGAAGTAGAACTATTGATGCCGCAGCAATCCCGGGTGGCAACTCATCCTATGTAGTGATCTACCAGCGCAAATCCCCGTCTTCGTTGCCCTTGCAGCATATCGTGAACGGCATCGACCATGATGGGAGCCCACAGACATGCCCGAGTTCGTTTCGACTGCACGCCGTCGGGAGTTGGGCGCCGAGCTACGTCGCATCAGGGAGGGTTGCGGTTACAACGGTCTCGACATGGCATTGCGACTCGGCTGGGCTCCCAGCATGGTGTCCAGAGCGGAGACCGGCAAACGCCCGATGACGCGGCTGGAAGTCGCCGTCTACACCGCCCTGTGTGGGATAGCTGGCCCACAGTTGACCGAGTTGCTCAGTCTTGCCGACGAACCGGACGACAACCGGCTCAAGCCACACGGCGGCCGCGTGCCCGACGAGTTGCGCACACTGATCTTCCACGAACAGACGGCCAACGAGATCCACAGCTTCCAGCCGATCTACATCCCCGGTGTGGCGCAGACAGAGGACTACGCGCGTGCGTTGTTCGTCGAAGGAGGCATCATCGATGCGGCCGACATCGAGAACTGTGTCCAGATCCGGGTGAGCAGGCGCGACGTCATCACCAGGGTCGATCCGGCGCAATGCGTGTTCTACGTGCACGAGAACGTGCTTCGCGCTCCGGTCGGTAGCCCGCAGGTAATGTACGAACAGATGCTGCATCTACTGTTCCTGAGCACCCGACCGCAATGCTCCATCCGGGTGGTTCCGGTGGCAGCAGGCGTTCGTGGCATGGCGGCCGGATCGTTTCAGGTCTTCGGCTACCCGGAGGGCGCTCCTGTGGTGAGCGTCCAGCACGAGACCACCAGCGAGTTCCTGGAAAACGGCGAGCACGTGGCCAGCTATCGAAAGGTGCTGCGGCGAGTCGCTAGTGTTGCTCTGGACGACGCGCGGTCCAGGGAGCTGATTGCCCTGGTCGCGAGCGACTACGAGCGACAGGGAGTGGCTGGCTATGACCATGGCGCCGGAAAACGAGCAGGTCTGGCGCAAGAGCAGCTATAGCGGCAGTGGCAACACCGACTGCGTCGAGGTGGCAGTCGGAGTAGGAGCCGTCGGCGTTCGCGACTCGAAGAACGCGGCAGGGCCTCGGTTGCAGTTTCCTGTAACTGCTTGGCGTGGGTTCGCGAAGCGCATAAGGTAATCAGCCGATCACTCGTTCGTTGACGCTTGGCCGCATGCCTTCACGCTCAGGAGATTCTGGATGATCCGTGCACGGTGGCGGTTCGCTGCGTTAGCGGGCGTACTGGTGGTAGCCGGCACAATCGTCGCCGTAGCCGCGCAACCAGCGGCGGAAGCGGCGCCACCGCCACCGCAGAGTGATCCGTTCTACCGGCCGCCGACCGGCTTCGAAACAACTGCGCCGGGCACGATATTACGCAGCCGGCAGGTCACCGCGACCGCGTTCGGCCAGTTCCGGCAACATGCGATGGCGTGGCAGGTGCTGTACCGGACCACGGACAACCAGGGCAAGCCCCAGGCCACCGTCACCACGGTCCTGCAACCTGCCGGCGCGAAACACTCGGCCACCAGACCGCTGCTGTCCTACCAGGTTGCCGAGGACAGCGCGGCCCCGCAGTGCGCCATCTCCTACCAGCTACAACGCGGCGCCGGGCACGAGAACATCGTCGCACAGGCAGAGCTCCTGCTCATCGACGCGGCCCTGTCGAAGGGCTGGGCGGTGACCGTGCCGGACTACGAGGGACCGGACAGCGCCTACGTCGCCGGCCGGCAGGCGGGCCAGGCCGTGCTGGACGCCATCCGGGCAACCGAGAGTTTCCGGACGACAGGGCTGAACGGCGTAGCCACGAAGGTCGGCCTGTGGGGCTATTCGGGTGGTGCGCTGGCCTCCGGCTGGGCCGCCGAACTCCAGTCGAGCTACGCCCCCGAACTGAACATCACCGGTGTCGCCGAGGGCGGCCTGCCTGTCGATCCCGGCAGCGTGCTGACCAAGATCAACGGTGGCCCGTACGCCGGTATCGCGATGAGCGGGATCGCCGGGCTGCGGCAGGCCTATCCGCAGCTGGACAACTTTCTGCGCACCCACCTCACCGCTGAGGGCAAGGCCGCGTTCGCGCAGGCGGCCACGCAGTGCAACTCGGAGAACGTGGCGACGTTCGCGGGGCGCAACATCTACAGCTACTTCAACGTGGACAACCCGCTGAGCCTGCCGGTGCCGCAGCAGGTACTGGCCGACGACTCCCTCGGCCAACACGCCCCGATGGCACCGCTGTACGTCTACCAGTCGGTCAACGACGAGTTGATCCCGCCGGCCGACGTGGACGCGGTGGTCGCCAAGTACTGCAGCCAGGGTGTGCCGGTCACGTATCAGCGGGACATCCTCAGCGAGCACATCGCGCTCGTGGTCACGAGTGCGCCGACCGCGCTGGACTGGCTGTCCGCACGGCTGTCCGGCATCCCGCCGGAGAGCGGCTGCCACACGACCACGGTCGCCTCCTCACTGCTCTCCCCCAGCGCCCTCTTCACCATGGGCATCGCCCTCTACGACGACCTGCTCGCCCTGGCCGGCGCCCCGATCGGGCCAAGCGACATGTCGTGATGATGTCAAGACCGCGGGATTGACTCCGAGCTCTGTGTGACGCCGCCGGACGGCAGAGCCGATGGGGGACGGTGGCGAACGGCTGCACGACTGGATGTGGGGCGGCGAGGTCGACGCCGATGTGCAGCCGCCGGTGGATGCGCCGGTCGGCGCGGCCGTCGTCGGGCGCCACAGTTTCGATCTCGGCGTGGGTCCGTGGGGTGGTACACCGTGGCCCGGCGTCCCGACCTTCGTCATCACCCACCGGACCAGGCAGGATCTCCTCGGCGACAACGGCGGAAACGTTCGCCTTCGACGGGCTGGAGGCTGCTGTCGGGCGCGCCTGCCGCTGTTCGCCGGGGAGCAGGCCCAGTTGGTCCAGGAGAGCGGGTCGGTCACGGCAGCCGTGACCCCCATGTGCGCTACCGCGTCGTCAAGCCGTAGCTACAGCCAGCCCCGGTCGAACGCGATGCGGACCAGGTCCACCCGGTTGCGGGCGCCACACTTGTTGATCAGGCTGGACGTGTAGTTGCGGACCGTGCCCTCGGAGAGGAACAGCCGCCCGGCGATCTCGCGGGCGGACGCGCCCTCGGCGACCAGTCGGACGACGTCCAGCTCTCGCTGGGTGACCGGAATATCCGCTTCCAGCGCTGCCACGGCCAGCGTGGGATCGAACACCCGCTGGCCGGCCGCGACGCCCCGGATCGCGGCCAGCAACTGCTCCGCAGGCGCGTGCTTGACCACGAAACCCCTGGCGTTCGCCTGTAGGGCGCGTTGCAGCATGCCCGGCTTGTTCAGCGCGGTCAGGATCAGCGTGGCGCACTTCGGCACCCGGTCGGCGAGTTCGGCCGCCGCCGCCAGGCCGTCGATGCCGGGGATGTCGATGTCCAGCACGGCGACGTCGGGCCGCAGTTCGACGATCCGCTCCACGGCCTGGTCGCCACGGCCCGCGACGCCGACGACGTCGAGATCGCTCTCCAACTCGATCAGCGACACCAGCGCGGACCTGATCATCACCTGGTCCTCGGCCAGGAACACCCGGATCGGCTCGGTCCGGTCGACCGGCACGGCGTATGCCCCGGTCACCGGTCCACCTCCACCGGCACGTCGACGGCCGTGTGGTCGTCCTGCGAGGGAGTCGGCTCGAGGGCTGTCGGTAACGGCACGCTGGCCTCCAACACGAACCCACCGTCCTTCTGGGACTTCGCCGTGAGCCGACCACCGTGCACGTGCAGCCGCTCCCGCATGCCCCGGATGCCGTGCCCACCGGAGGGCGAACGGGTCACCTTGATCGCCGGCCCGTTGTTGCTCAACGTGAGCACGGCACGGCCGCGATCCACGCGCAGGTTGATGTCGCAGTGGGTCGAGTCGCTGTGCCGCAGCACGTTGGTCGCACCCTCGCGGACGATCCACGCCAGGGTTTCGGCAACCTGGCTGTCCAATGTGACCGGTGCGATGTCGGTCGTGGTGACGACGCCCGCCGACTCCAGGATGGTCTGGGCGTTGGCGATCTCGCCGTCCAGCGACACGTCCCGCATGCCGGCGACCACCGACTGCATCTCGCCGATCGACTCACGCAGCAGCGTCCTGGCGTCCCGCAGTTCGGCGCTGGCCCGTGCCGGGTCCTTCTCGCCGAGGCGCTCGACCAGTTCCAGCTTCAGCACCACGACGGACAGCCCGTGGCCGAGCGTGTCGTGCAGGTCGCGGGCCCAGCGCAGCCGCTGCTCGCTGACCGCCAACTGAGCCAGCTCGGACCTGGTGTCCTCCAGATCCCGCGCGAACACCACCAGGCGGGGAATGGCATAGAAGATCAGCGACGACAGCGCGAACTCCTCGAAGTTCCGCCCGATGTCACTGCCGTTGAAGTCCCGCGTGGTCAGACCGAAGTAGATGATCAACAATGCGATCGTGATGGCGCCCCTGACCCGACCGGTCAGGCACAGCAACATCACCGAGAAGCTCAGCGCGGGCGGCGCGGCGAAGGCCATACCGAGCACGGTGAACAGGACGACCGACCAGACCAGACCGCTGATGGCGACGATCTTCGTGGTGCGCTGCCGGCGTCTGCCGCGCAGCACGCTGATCACCGACCACACGTAGCTGCCGAACCAGAGCACCCAGCCGACCAGCGCGAACACCTGCGTCGCCATGCCGGTGTAGGACAGTCCGGAACGGAGCGACACGCTGGCGATCAGCAGGCCGTAGGCGGCCAGGCCGACCAGGGCGAGCACGCCGACCAGGTGACCCGTGCCCTCAGCGCCGAAACCGAGCCTGGCGAACCGCAACCGGCCGAACAACCAGCGCCGAACCGACCTGAGCTGGGCGTGCCCCGGGGCATCGACCACGCTCATGTGACCTCATTTCCCCCGCCACGTCCCGACGCGGGCGCGGGTTGTCGATGGTTGTGCGAAAGCCACGAAACCTCTCGCCGGCGCTAGATCCAGCCTCTGGTGCTGGCGATCTCGGCCGCTTCGAGGCGGTTCTGTCCTCCGGTCTTGGCAAGCACCGTGTTCATAACGAGGCCCACGGCCTCCAGTGAGATACCAACTGTCTCGCAGATCTCCCTGACGGAGCCACAGTGGGACGACGCGGTGAGCACGGTGCGTTCCCTCGGCGTGAGCGGCGCCGCTGGTCTGCCACCGTCGACAGCGGGGCCGTCGGCCAGGTCGATGTCCACATAGCGACTGCCCGCCGCCACGGTACGCACGGCGTCGGCGATCCGGTGCGACGGCGCGGTTCTGGCGACGTAACCGCTGACCCCGGCCCGTGCCGCCAGATGAAACGCGCCCGCCATGGTGAGGCTGGACAGGATCAGCACGCGGGCACCGCTGTGTGCGATCTGTTCGGCCACCGAAACGCCACCCGTGCCGAGCAGCACGACGTCAGGTCTCAACTCGTAGACCGCGGCGACCGCCGCCGGGCCGTCGCCGTATTCACCCACCACCGCGATGTCAGGCTCCAGCGCGAGCAACTGGGCAACCGTGCTACGGACAAGATCAGCGTCTTCGGCCAGGATCGTCCGGATCTCACTCATCGCTGGCTGGCTCCCTGTCCTCACTTCAGTTGTCCGGCATCGCGGCCTCAAGTGAGTAGAAGTTAGCACCGTCCGCGGAACGTCGGATTGCTCCGTTCGATTCTACGAATGACCGGGTGAGAACGATTCCGGAGGTCCGGTTAAGCGTTGCCTCTTCGCCCGTGGAGCGCATTTTCGACAGTGTGTACGCAAGTGGACACCGAGCGCGCCGATGGTCGGTCAAATCGACCAAAACTCACCTCGACGGGTGCCCGCGAGTCCGGTTTCTCCGTCATGGTGACTTTTTCGTGCCGCCGCCCGTGGCCCTGCGCCAGCCGCCCGCGTTGTGCTCCTGCCAGCCGGGCAGGTCCTCGCCGTCGTGCCGGGTTCTGTCCACATCGCCGGCACCGCCGCTGATCATGAAGTCCCCGACGCTGCTCTCCCGCTCCCAGTCCAGGTGCAGACACCGGGCCGAGAGTTCGATGTCGCCGACGCCGAGCCCGCAGGGTGCCAGGCCCATCGCCGTGCACACCAGATAGAGCGTCTGGTACACCACGCCGACGTGCTTGAGCGTGGTGGCGTACGGGATGCCGCTGTACTGCCAGCCCAACCGTTGGAAGCGGGCCGTGATGGTCATCAGCACGTCCGGTGGCGCCACGTTGCCGGCCGAGATCGACGCGACGGAGAGCATGGCGTCCACATCGGACCGCGATGTGTTGACCTGTACCAGTTGGTGGCCCGCCGGGTCGTAGTAGTAGATGCCGGCGGCCACACCGGCACACCGCTGGACCGTCAGCCATAGGTCCAGCTCACCGGCGCCACCCCCTGCCGGGTACGGCTTGTCGACGCCTCGGTAGGGCATCTGGCTGGCGGCGTCCGGGCCGTAGACGGCTCGAACCCGGGCGGTTCGGTAGAGGAGTTCGCCGAGTTGATCGGCATCCAGAGCTCGCTCACCGGGGCAGCGGATGGACTTTCTGGTCTCCAGGGCGACCGTGAGCTGGGGATCGACGGCGAGTACCCGGTCGAGGTCCGGGACGGGAAGCGGTAGTCGGGGGCCGGCAGGCAGCTCTCGGATGGGCTGCTCGTGCTCGATGTCGTCGATGAATCGGAAGGTGGCGCCGAAGTCCTCGTCATGCCGTCCTGACCTGCTTCTGGTGTGGAACAGGAGATCATGGAACCCCCACTGCCGCAGTCTGGTCCGCCGTGCCTGCTCCGCCGGATCGGCGCGGTCGGTCGCCGACGGGTTGACCAGTTCCAACAGACCCGCCCCGACCAACAGGTCCAGCACGGCCCGTGCCGCGTCGACGGCGCCGTGCCCGGCGACCTCCACCAACTCCCGCACGGTCCGCATCGTCGATGCCGCACCGACCAGGCCGACCAACCGAGGGTCGACCAGCCGTGCCCGGTACAGGCTCAGTGGGCTCTCCAGCGCGATCACGCCGTCCACCTGGTGCAGGTAGGCGAACCTGGACAGCCGCACCAGATCGGTGTCCGCCCGGCTGGCCGCGCCGACCAGGCCACCAAGGCGGGCACCAGCCGACATCGGCACCACCTCGGCGGACGTCGCCGAGTCCAGTTCGACGGAGTGCACGAGCAGGAACTGCAACCGCTCCAGCAGCTCGTGCAGCCTGCTCACCTCGGCCGACGGGTCGGCCGCCCCGCTGATCACCAGGTCGACCACGTTGGCGGGCCGGGTGGGACCGAACGTCAGGCGGTCCAGCGCTCCGGCGAGGCCGGGCGACACGTCCGGCACCACCTGGTTGCCCCAGCGGTGCGCGATGACCACCTCGTGCGCCCGGCGTTCCACCACGACGTCGTCGCGGAAGGACACCAGCCGTCTGGTGCCGATGCCCACCGGGGCGCCCGCACCCGCCATCAGGAAGTCCATGGCCGGCTCAGACGAACATCGCGGTCGGATTGAGCTGGTCCTCGCTCGTGGCGGCCGGCAGCCAGCCCTGCCCGACGGGCACGTCGAACAGGCGGCCCGGCGCGTAGCGGGTCCAGAAGTGCCGCATGCCCGGCACCATCACCTTCACCACCGGCAGACCGATGTCCGGCCGCGTCATGTCGATGGCCAGCAGGTCCATCCCCCTGGCCGCGACCAGTTCCTGGCAGGCCAGCACGTCGTCGGCGAGATCGTCGCCGGTCGGCAGCGTGAGCTCGGCGGCCGTGGCTGCCGGCCGGGCCGGGTCGGGCAGCAGGTAGGGGTGCTCGGCGACGGTGGCGTGCTGCCACCAGTCACGCTGGGTCGGGTCGGCCGATCGGTAGCCCTTGCCGTCCGGGCCGATGAACGCGACGAAAGGCAGGAACTGGTTGAGCTCGCTGACCGCGCGCAGCCCGGCGATCCTGGCGTCGTGATGGGCGCCGAAGCCGAAGATGATGTCCTCGCTCGGCTTGTCGATCCGGCGGCTGACCGCGACGACGGCCGGGATGCCGAAGTCGGACGTGAGGTCCAGCGCCCACATCTCACGGCCGAGCTTCGCGTACTCGGCGCGGACGGTGTCCACCCACGGTTCGGCCAGCGAGTCCAGGTCGAACGCCCGCCTGCGCAGCCGGTTGTACCACCAGATGGCCACGGCATCGCGTTCGACGAGTTCGTAGAACCCCTGCAGTGTGGCGTCCTCGATGCTGGTGCCCGCTGCGCAGCCGTTGGAGTCGGCGATCGCGTAGGCCGGGCCCCTGTTCGGGTAGCCGTAGAACAGCAGTGATGTCGGCACGTACCTGGTGCGCTGTTCGGTCAGCGACCACGTCGGCGTCCAGTCCAGCGTGGCGTGCTCGTCCAGCGGGTCGGCGACGGCCTGGAACATGATCCGCCGCGCGTTCCACTCGGCCCGCTGCTCGAACTGCGTGTCGCTGAACAGCATCGACGCGTTCGGGTGCACGGCGTCGGCACCGAGATCGGCGTAACTGGCGGAGATGGTCGGCTCGTCGCCGCCGAACACACCGCTGTAGCGCTCCAACGCCTCGCCCAGCGCGCTGGCCCGTGCCTGGATGTCGGTGACGCCCTTGCCGCAGCTGTGCGTGCGCAGGCCGTCGCGCAGGCCCTGCAACGACGTGACCCGGTAGGCCCGGTTGTAGCCGGAGGAGTAGCCGCGCACGAACGGCAGGCCGGTGGCGATCGGCTTGAGTTCGGGCACCACGCCGGTGATGGGGTCGACCAGGCCGCCCCAGGTGCGCATCATGTCCTCCGGCGAGCGGGACCGGTGGCCGCCGTCCTCGCTGAAGGTCTTGCGGCGCGACGTGATCACCAGCGGCCCGCTCATGTTCGCGGTCACCAGGCCGGCGTCGCCGCACGTGGGGCACTGCGGCCTGCGGGTCACGGGGTGCGATTCGGTGCGCAGCCCGACGGTGTCCACGGTGAGCACGGCGTGCGTGCCGGCGTGCCGGTGGCCGGCCAGCCACTGCGCGGCGGCGGTAGCCACGGCACCGGTGGCCAGCAGCCGGGTCGCCGGGATGTCCACGGTCGGCGCGGCGACCCTGGTGCCGGGCAGCCGGGACTCCAGGTAGTCCTCGGCCCTGCGCTGGCCGCGCAACCGGACCTCAAGACAGCGGTAGCAGGCGCCGTCCGGCACGAAGACCGGGCCGACGTGGCAGACGACGCCGACCGGTTTGGCCAGCAGCCACGGCAGGCCGGCGGCCCGCTGGGCGCGGTCGAACTCGGCGAGCTCGGGGCGCAGGTAGTCGTCGGTGAGCACGACGTCCAGGCCGCCCGTTTCGGTGAGCCGGAGGCCAGCGGTGGTCAGTCCGGCGACGAACTCGTCGGCGGGCACGGCGCCGAACGTGGTCAGTCGGATGCCCGCGGCGGTCGCCTGTTGTGCGGTGTCGCCGTGCAGGTTCAGTGATTCCCAGTAGCCGGCGGCGCGTTCGTCGGCGTCCGGGTCGACGTCCACCACCTGGCCGCTGCGCAGGAGTTGGCCGACAACGGCCCGCACCCGGTCGGCAGGCACGTCGTCGAGTGCGGCGACCACGGCGGCCAGGTCGTGCTTGCCGTCCAGCAACGGGAACAGCCGTTCGGCCAGCGGGTCGGTGACCACGGCGCTGCCGTGCTCGCAGAGCAGGTAGACACCCTCGCCACGAACCACGGACACGCCGAGATGGCGCCGGATGCGCGGCACGGTGGTGTGGTCAGCGGCGGTCATGTCTCCCCGTTTCGATCGGCCGGGTGGGCGAACCCCCCAAGCTCGCCCACCCGGCCCACGACCGGCGTCAGCCGGCCGAGCTCGGCGATCTACTCGGTGATCTGCGAGGTCGGCGGGGCGAAGCAGACGATGCAACCGCACCAGCACAGGGCCTCTGCGGTCGGTGTGACGGTGGTGCGGGTGGGATCGGTGACCGCGCCGAGGTCACCGTCGAGCATCGTGATCATCAGGTCCGAGCCATCGGCTTCGGGCACGGCAGGGGTCAGTAGACCAGCGTGCATGTAGAACTCCCGGGTTCGTACAGGGGCGCCGGTGCCGAATGTGACGACACCGTGGATCCAGGAGGATCCGGATAGTGAGTGTCGTAGCACACGAGGGCCGCGACCAGTGCGGACAGCACCAGACCGCATGACGTTTGTCATGGACTTGCGTGAGCGGTCAAACACGTTGTGCGACAACGGGCTTATTTACTTCTTCCGGCATTGAGCCGGGCGGCCTGGCGGGTCAGGTGGTCCCGCTCGGCGAGGTTGGGCGCCTTGCCGGCAGCCTCCGCGTACAGCCGTGCGGCAGTGGCCAGATCGCCGTCCCGCTCGTGCAGGTACGCGGCCACCGCCGTGTGGCGGGGCATCGTGTCGTCCAGCGCGGCGAGCGCGGCCAGTCCCGCTCGCGGGCCGTCGGCCTCACCGACGGCCACCGCCCGGTTGAGCCGGACGACCGGGCTGTCGGTCAGGCGCGCGAGTTCGTCGTACCACTCCAGGATCTGCACCCAGTCGGTCTCCTCGGCGGTCTGCGCGTCGGCGTGCAGTGCCGCGATGGCGGCCTGGGCCTGGAACTCGCCAAGCTGGTCGCGGGCCAGGGCCGCCTGCAGGATCCGCACACCCTCGGCGATCGACACGGTGTCCCAGCGGCCGCGGTCCTGCTCGGCCAGCGGCACCAGGCTGCCGTCCTGCGCGGTCCTGGAGAGCCGCCGGGCGTGGTGCAGCAGCATCAGGGCGAGCAGGCCGGCCACCTCGGGGTGGTCGATCACGGCCGCCAGTTGCCTGGTGAGCCGGATGGCTTCGGCCGCGAGGTCGACGTCGCCGGAGTAGCCCTCGTTGAACACCAGGTAGAGGACGCGCAGCACGGTGGCCACGTCACCGGGCTGGTCGAACCGCACGCCCGACACGGTGCGCTTGGCCCGGCTGATGCGCTGTGCCATGGTCGCCTCGGGCACCAGGTAGGCCTCGGCGATCTGGCGGGTGGTCAGCCCGCCGACGGCACGCAGCGTGAGCGCGACCGCCGATGACGGCGTCAGGGACGGGTGCGCGCAGAGGAAGTAGAGCCGGAGGGTGTCGTCCACGTTCTGTGTCGGCCCCGGCGCCGGCTCGTCCTCGAGGAGGTCCTCACGCCTGCGGCGGGCGGTGTCCGCCCTGGTCGCGTCGAGGAACCGGTGCCAGGCGACGGTGACCAGCCAGCCCTTCGGGTCCTTCGGCGGGTCGGCCGACCAGGTGCGGACCGCCTGGACCAACGCGTCCTGCACGGCATCCTCGGCCGCCGCGAAGTCGGCTCCGCGGCGGACGAGGATCCCGAGCACGCTGGGTGTGAGGCTGCGCAGCAGAGCCTCGTCCAGGTGAGCGGTCATTCCGTGATGGTGTGCGACGCGCCGAGGAACGGGCGCAGTTCCAGCCACTCGTGGATCGGCTTCCCGCCTGCGCCGGGGGCGGCCGACAGCTCACCGGCCAGTTCGACGGCGCGTTCGTGGCTGTCCACGTCGATCACCATCCACCCCGCGATGACGTCCTTCGTCTCGGCGAACGGGCCGTCCGTGACCGGCGGGCGCCCCTCGCCGTCGTACCGGACGAACATCCCGTCGGCGGACAGCGCCTGGCTGTCGACGAACTCACCGGTCCCCTCCAGTCGGGCGGCGAAGTCGTTCATGTACTTCAGGTGCGCCGAGATCTCCTCGGGCGTCCACTCGTTCATGGGCACGTCGTTGACCGCTGCCGGTGCGCCACGGTAGTGCTTGAGCAGCAGGTACTTGGCCATCGTGGTTCTCCTCGGTGCTGGTGCGACCCATTCTGGTCACATTCACCTCAGGGACGGAGCCGGGCACCGGTTCTCGACATCCTCTTCGGAATCAGCCGTTGTTCAGCAGATCGTGCATACCACGGCGGTGCCGGAACATGCCGTGGTCGAGGCGGGCCAGCGGCGGGGGCGGCACGACCAACACCCGGCAGTGCGCTCGGGCGACGCAGTAGCGGGCCACCGAGTGGTGGGTCGCGCGGTGCAGCCGGCCACCCCGGCCGGCGCCCACGACGATCAGGTCGTCATCGCGGTCGGCCAGCGAACTGAGCACCCAGCCGGGGTGGCCGCGCTCGGCCTGCAGGTGCACCGGATAGTCCTCGGGCACGCCGCCGAGCGCGTCGTCCCATGCGGAGCGCAGCGTCTTCTTCGCGGCCGCCATCCACAGCCGACGCAGGTGAGGTTCGGGCGCCCTGCGGTCCAGTGTGTCGCCACCGGGCGGGGTCCAGGCGAGGATCGAGTACAGGACGGCGTCCCGCTCGCGCGCCTCGGCCAGCGCGTAGCGCAACGCGTGCAGGCTGCCGACCGTGCCGTGCACGCCCACGAAGATCCGCGAGATGCCGCCGTCCATCACCGTATTCTCCCACCGTCGACCGAGGACCGCGGTACCGAAGTTACCGGGGATTTCACAGGCGCTGGAACGGGTTTACGGCACCCTGATATCTATGTGAGCGAGCTATCCCGTCAGGCCGGAGCCTTAGGTGGTGAGCCGTTCGCCGTGTCGTCGACGGACAGGCTGCGCAGCACGCAGAACTCGTTGCCCTCCGGATCGGCCAGCACTTCCCACGACCTCTCACCCTGACCGATGTCCACCCTGCTGGCGCCCAGGGCGAGCAACCGCTCCACCTCCTCGGCGCGGCCGCGGTCGATCGGACTCACGTCCACGTGCAGCCGGTTCTTCTGCACGGCCTTGTCCTCGGGCACCCGGATGAACAGCATCGTGGGCGGCATCTGCCGTTCCCGAAACTGTTCCGCGGTCGGCTCCCACGACCCGATCTCGATCATCTGCTCGTCCCGGTCGATCACCTTGAAGTCGAGGACCGCGCACCAGAACGCGGCAAGCCGCTCCGGATCATGACAGTCGACGACGAGTTCGATGAACCTGCTGCTCATTGCTCTCCTCAACGGCCGCGGCACCTCCGCGAACCAGCGGCGATGATATGCCGAGCGGTGGTTGTCGGCGATCTGCGCGATCATGGGCGTATGACTGCATGGCGGGACGTCGAACAGGCAGCGCCGGAGTTCGCGCAGCGCGTGCGGGCGCTGTTCGACGCTCACAAGCACAAGACCATCGCCACGTTGCGGGCCGACGGGTCACCCCGGATCTCCGGGATCGAGACGGCCTTCGAGGATGGTGAACTGACCTTCGGCTCGATGCAGAACGCGCGCAAGGGCGCGGATCTCCGCCGGGATCCCCGGTTCGCCCTGCACAGCGCCACGGTCGACCCGGTCGAGGGTGCCGAGGCGCAGTGGCCCGGCGAGGCGAAGATCTCCGGCCGGGCGATCTCGGCGGGGCCGATCACCGAAGGGCCGGACGGCGACAGCTTCCACGTCGACATCGCCGAGGTGGTGCACACCCACCTCAACGAGCAGGCGACGTTGCTGGTCGTCGAGTGGTGGACGCCCGCCGACGGGCTACGCAGCGTGGAACGCGAGTAGGCCCCGCGCTCGGGGCGAGTCGACCCCCGGAGCGGACGAGTCGCCCACCAGCGCGAACGAATCGGCCGTCAGACGGGCCGACTCGACCTCCCAAGCGAACGAACCGACCGCCAGCACAGCCGAACCGACCACCCGCGCGGACGAACCGACGACCTGGGCGGACGAACCGACCCCCGGAGCGAACGAGCCGCCCGCCAGGGCAGCCGAACCGACCACCCGCGCGGGCCAACCGACCACAGGCGTGGACGAACCGACGACCTGGGCGGACGAGTCGCCCC
Source organism: Pseudonocardiaceae bacterium (assembly GCA_036502345.1). GTDB lineage: Bacteria > Actinomycetota > Actinomycetes > Mycobacteriales > Pseudonocardiaceae > DATEPR01. The sequence goes on from DASXYT010000362.1 coordinate 27,113, forward strand.
CCGGAGCGGACGAGTCGCCCGCCCGCGCGAACGAATCGGCGGTCAGGCCGCCTCGACCTCCCAAGCGAACGAACCGACCGCCGGCACAGCCGAACCGACCACCCGCGCGGACGAACCGACCCCCGGAGCGAGCGAGTCGCCCGCCAGAGCAGGCGAACGACCACAGGCGCGGACGAACCGACCTCAGAGCCGGGCGAGTCGCCCCCCGCAGCGGACGAGTCGACCACGAGGGCGCGCGAGTCGCCCGTTGGGACGGGCGCGTCGAGCGCGAGTGACTCAGGTCAGCAGGCCGCGGCCCAGCCAGTCGCTTTCGTTGCGGACACCGGGCAACGTGAAGAAGTAGCCGCCGCCGTAGGGCTGGATGTAGTCCACCAGCGGCTCGTCGATCAGCCGGGTCTGCACGGTCTCGAACCCGCGCTCCAGGTCCTGCTGGTACGCGCAGAACACCAGGCCCACGTCGATGTTGCCGTTCAGGTCGACGCCCGCGTCGTAGTTGAAGCCGCGGCGCAGGATCCGATTCTTGTCCGTCTTCGCGGTGCGCGGGTTGGCCACCCTGATGTGCGCGGTCAGCGGAATCGTGTAGCCGGTCGGGTCGGCGGTGTAGTTCGGGATGTCCTTCTCATGCACGCCGTCGAGCGGGGCGCCGGTGTCGCGCTTACGCCCGAACATCAGCTCCTGCTCCTTCAGCGACACCCGGTCCCAGAACTCGACGAGTTGCCGGATCACGCGCACCGCCTGGTACGAGCCGTCCGTGGCCCACTCCGGTTCCTTCGTGCCCGGCTGCACCCAGATCAGCTTGTTGCCGTCCGGCACGGTCGGATTGGCGATGCCGTCCTTGAACCCGAACAGGTTGCGTGGCGTGCCGGTCGGCCTCGGCTGGGACTTGAAGCCGTTCATCCGCCACCGCAACTGCATGGCGCCACGGGTGTGCTTGGCGATGTCGCGCAGCGCGTGCTGCACGGTGTCCTGGTTGTTCGCGCAGATCTGCAGCATCAGGTCGCCGTGGCACCACTTCGGGTCCAGCGAGTCGTTGGGGAAGCTGACCATTTCCTTGAGCTTGATCGGCTTCCGGTCGGCCAGCCCGAACCGCTTGTCGAACAGCGAATTGCCGACCGACACCGTGATCGTCAGGCCGTCGGCGGGCACCACGGGGCCGAGGATCTCGCTGTCCGACGGCGGCGCCGCCAACCCGAGGTCCACCGGCGCGCCACCGGTGGTGAGGAACCGGGCGCGGTCGGTGAGCGTCTTCATCAGCAGTGCCAGGCCTGCCTTGCCACTGGCCGTCACGTCGTACGCGGCGAACATGGCCGCATCCTGCTGCGGTGTGAAGATGCCGGCCTGGTGCACGCCGTGGAACGGCACCGACTCCAGGACGTCGCTCGTCGTGGTGTTCTCGGTCGTCGCGGCAGCGGCGTCGGCGTGCGCGCCTGCGGCGATCAGGCCGCCGGCCAGCGCGGTGCTCGCCACACCTGCCGACGTGCCCTGCAGGAACCTTCGCCTGCTCAGGTCCATCGCGGTTCCGCCCTCCTCACAAACAACAACATGTGCTCAACTCGCGCCGATCTCCAGCAGGTCGGGCACGGGTGAGATGTCTTCCAGTTCCTGGCCGATCGCGGCGTTGACCCGCTGTCGCTCGGCGATCGGCGCTGCCTTCTCGTTGTCCCAGACACCGTTGTGCCTGGTGGCTTCCAGCGCCTGCTGGAGTGTGTCCAAATCAGACTGGACCGTGTTGACGAGGCCGGGCCTGCGCTGATTGATCAGCTGGGCCAGCTCACCGAGCACCACGCGGGTGCCGTCCACGTCGGCCAGTGTCTCGGCGAACCCGCTGCCGGCGCCCATGTCGCTGTTGCCGGACAGGTGGTCGCGCTGCGCGTCTTCCAGGATCTCGTGCACCCGGATCGTCATGTCGACCGGCTGCGAGGTGATCTCCGGCATCTTCTTCTGCAGTTCGGCGATGTCGGCGGCGAGTTTCGTGCCGTAGGGCGCGAGTACCGAGGTCGACTGGCCGTGCCACAGGCCGTACTCGATCCGCCGCAGGCCGGTGAACGTCGGGTCGTTCACGCCGGCCGGCAGACCGTCCGGGCCGTCGTCGATGGCCGCCGCGATGTCACCGAAGCTGTCGTAGGCGGCGCCAACCCGCTCCCAGGTCAGCTGCGCCGGCAGCCAGGCCGCCTTCGCCGCGTTGACGTCGCCGTTGTCGATGGCCGTCCGCAGTGTCTTGACCTGGGCGGCGAGCGTGACCAGCTTGCCGGCCACGTACGTCTGGTACTGCTTGATCGCCTCGCCGACCTCGATCGGGTCCAGCGGCGCGACACCGAAGAACCTCGGGAAAGCCACGTTCGAGCCGCCCTCGGTGGGCACGACGGTCGACGTCGTAGCCGTCGAGCCGGCCAGTTGGCAGCGCCACCGGTAGCTGCCGCTGGGCACGGTGACCGACATGGCCCGCTGGGTGCCGGGGCCGAGGTTCTCCACCTCGCCCAACGCACCACCGTCGCTGGACCGGACGAAGTAGATGTCGCCGAGGTGCCCGGACTTGTTGACCACGGTGAACGTCTGGTCGCCCGCCTTGAGCGACCGGAAGTCCGGCGCGCAGGCGTTGGCGGCGATCGTGACCGCCTGGGTGGCGGGACCGCCCGGGCGGCCGGCGAACAACGCGAAGGCACCCGCGGCGAGCACCGGCACCAGGATGACCGCGACCACCGGGGTCCACGCGTTGGACAGGACCGGCTGCGCCCACGCGACCGGGGTGCGCTCCTTGGGCTGCTTCTGCTCGGCCTCCTGCTCGACCGGGGCCGTGGTCGGCCGCAGGAACAGCGTGAGCACGGTGCCGATGTAGAGGACGTAGGCGACGACCTGCAGCCAGGTCATCGACGTGGTCAGGTTCGTGATGCCCCTGATGATGCTGACCCACCAGGAGCCCGCGCTGATGCCGGTCAGGTTGAACGCGAGCCAGTCGCGGCCGGGTACCAGCAGCGATTCCTGCAGGTCGCCGATGCCGTAGGCGAGCACGCCACCCGCGATGACGATGAGCGCGATCGCGGTCCGGCGGAAGAACACGCCGAGGTTGAGCTTGATCGCCCTGCGGTAGAGCAGCCAGCACAGCCCGACGGCGATGGCGATGCCGACGGCGGCGCCGAGCAGCGGCACCGTGGTCCCGCCGGACGCCTGCACGGCCGTCCACAGGAACAAGGCCGTCTCCAGGCCTTCCCTGCCCACCGCGAGGAACGCGGTCACGGCCAGCGCGCCGGCACCGATCTTCAGCGCGATGTCCACCTGGCTGTTCAGGTGCCCGGACAGGTCACGGGCGGCGCCACGCATCCAGAAGATCATCCCGGTGACCAGGACGACGGCGATCACGCTGAGTATCCCGCCGAAGGCCTCCTGGGCACGGGTGGACAACTCGGACTTGGAGAACGTGAGCACGGCTCCGAAACTGAGCGAGAGCATCAACGCGGCCAGCACACCGAGCCAAATGGAACGGACAGCCTGCGAGGTCGAAGCGCTGTTTCCGCTGCGACGCACCGCGGCGAGCAGAATGCTCACCAGCAGCCCGCCTTCCAGCCCCTCACGAAGTCCGATGAGGAGGTTGGGCACGGCGTCAGCCCACACGGCGACCCCCGTTCGTCCGAGCGCTGGATAGGCTTACCTGACCAACATCGGCCGATGGGGACTCAGCGTTACGGAGTATGGCACTACTGCCTGCGCGGACGAGCCAGTTTGCCCAGGACCCGCAGGTGCAGCGGGATGGCGAGGACGAAGCCGACAACGGCCACCACGATGGCGCCGAAGAACGCCGGCCAGAACCCGGTCACGGTGAACGGCAGGCCCAGTTCGCCGGACAGCCAGGACGTGAACCAGAACAGCAGGGCGTTGACCACGAAGCCGATCAAGCCGAACGTCAACACGTAGAACACGCAGCCCGCCACCTTGACCAGCGGCTTGACCACGAGGTTGACCAGCCCGAACACCAGGGCGACGCCGATCAGGGTGCCGACCTGGGTCGGTGTCGACGCAGCGTGCAGGTCGACGCCGGGCAGGAGCGTGGCCACCCACACCGCGATCGCGGTGGCGAGGACTCGGTAGACGAATTCCACGCGCACACCATCCCATGGATCCGATTCGCGCAGTGTTGGTCCCCCAGGACAGCGGATCAGTGGCGATACGATGTCACATATCACCGATCGGAAGGCGGCAATGGCCACACCGGACTCCCCCGTCGGCCTGCCCCTGGTGGGGCACCGCACGAGCCTGCGCGAACAGGTCACCGAGGCGCTGCGCGCGGCGCTGGTCTCGGGTGCGCTGCGGGCCGGTGTCGTCTACTCGGCACCGGGGCTCGCCGAGCGGTTCGGCGTGTCGGCCACCCCGGTCCGCGAGGCCATGTTGGACCTGGCCAAGGCGGGTCTGGTGGAGGCCGTGCCGAACAAGGGTTTCCGGGTCACCGAACTGACGTCGCGCGACCTCGACGAGTACACGGCCATCCGCGCGCTGCTGGAACCGCCGATGGTCGCCGAGGTCGCCGCGACCGTTCCCCGGGAGCGGATCGAGGCGCTGCGCCCGCTTGCCGAGGAGATCGTCGCGGCGGCAGCGCGGCGGGACGTACTGGCCTACGTCGAGGCCGACAACACCTTCCACCTCGCGCTGCTCGGCCTGGCCGGCAACGGGCACCTGGTCGAGGTGGTCCGCGACCTGCGCTACCGGTCCCGCCTGTACGGGGTACCGGCGCTGGCCGCCAAGGACGAGTTGGAGCCGTCCGCCCGGCAGCACGTGGAACTGCTGGACGTGGTCCTGGCCGGTGATGCCGAGGCGGCCGCCGCTATGACTCGCGCGCATCTCGGCCACGTGCGCGGGATATGGGCGTCGGAGTAGGAAACCAGGTCGGAACGGGCGATTCAATCCGCCCGGTCGTGACCGATTATTCGTTGCATCTCGTGGCCCGCCGTAACGTTCCACACGCGACTATATCAATTTCTAGACAAAGTCAACTGAAAATCGCGGATCATCGCGAACAGCTGCCAGGTCACCACGATGGAGCGAGAAGATCGTTTATCCGCCCGACAGTAAGACCACCCACAATGACTTGCAACCGGGGACCCTGCCTGTCGGGCGGGCACTAGACGGCCGCCGTAGACTACGACAATGGCCCGGTCTCGCCTAATTAGAAGCAGTAGCAGCCGACG
>DASXYT010000363.1:0-14786 GCA_036502345.1 Pseudonocardiaceae bacterium
CCCCCCCCCCCCCCACGACTCGACTCAGCCGGAGTCCCCCGCACCATCGATATCTTCATCCGCCTGCCACCCGACCCGAGTTGCCCGGTATCGCCGTGTGCGACCGGTCACAAACTCCCGGTTTCCTGCTCAAGTGGTGTGCTACACGTTTCCTCACGACCAAGCAGGCAGTGCAGCCTCACCTTGCGAGAGGACGTCGATGAGCACCTCCGAAGTCGTGACGGCACTCGATCCTGTCGACACCGGCAGATACCCGTTCACCGATCCCGGCGGCAATGCGTGGCGGGAGATCGTCGGCCGCATCCGGGACGAACTGCGAGAGGTCGGCTGCAGCGTACTGAAGGACTTCGTCCGACCGGAGGCCCAGGAGGCCCTGCGCACCGAGTGCGCGGCCGCCGCGCCGCACGCCTACACCAAGGTGGAACGCGTCAACGCCTACAACATCGCGCTCGACACACCACTGCCCGAAGACCACCCAGGGCGCACGATCATGGAGCGCGGCAACGCCTTCGTGGCACGTGACCAGTTCCCTGCGACCTCAGCCATCCAGCGGCTGTACACGAACCCGGTGTTCCAGCGGTTCGTCGCCGACTGCTTCAGCCAGCCGGAACTGCACGAACTCGGCGACCCGTTGGCCGGGCTCACGCTCAACGTGATCGCGCCGGGCCGGGCCCACCCGTGGCACTTCGACACGAACGAGTTCACCGTCAGCCTGCTCACCCGGGAGGCGGACGGCGGTGGGCGCTTCGAGTACTGCCCGAACATCCGGTCCGCCACCAGCGAGAACCTCGACGACGTGCGGGCGGTGCTGGCCGGGGAGAGCGATCTCGTGCGTCGGCTGGACCTGCGTCCCGGCGATCTCCAGCTGTTCCTCGGCCGGTACTCGCTGCACCGGGTCAGCACGGTGGAGGGCGGGGTCGCCCGGCACACCGCGATCTTCGCGTACAGCCGGCGTCCTGGTGTCATCGGTAGCCCCGAACGGACCAGGCAGCTGTTCGGCCGGGTGCTGCCGGCACACCTCGCCGAGGCCGTCCGCGGCGACGCACTGCTCGACTGAATCACTCGACTGAATCAGGAGCGGGCCCCGTGTCCTTCGACTCCACCGGCAAGGTCTCCTTCGACGACATCTACACAGCACCTGACCCCCGCGCGTTCTTCGGCACGCTGCGCGGCCTCGACTATCAGATTCCGCAGCTGGCAAAGCCGCATTTCGCGACATTGTTCGACGCGTATCGCGCCGAACAGGGAGTCGCCGAACCGACTGTGCTCGACGTGGGGTGTTCGTACGGCGTCAACGGGGCACTGCGCCGGTGCGACACGACGATGACCGAGTTGTACGAGCACTACGGCGACGCGGCATCGCTGGACCGCGACGCACTGCTCGAACTCGACCGGCGGCGGGTGTGGTCCCGCATGGGGACAGGGTTCATCGGCCTCGACACGTCGGCGCCCGCGCTGGAGTACGCGTGCGCCGCGGGCTTCCTGGACGACACGATCCACGCGGACTTCGAGGCGACCGACCCGGACGACGGGCAGCAGGCCACGCTGGACGGCGTCGACATCATTGTCTCAACCGGCTGCATCGGGTATGTCACCGAGAAGACGCTGGTCCGGATCAGCAGGGGCGCACGGCCCTGGATGGCACATTTCGTGCTGCGGATGTTCTCCTACCAGCCGGTGGCGGACAGCCTGGCGGAGCTCGGCTACGAGACCACTAGCATCCACGGCGTGTTCAGGCAGCGACGGTTCGCCTCAGCGGACGAGCAGGCGCAGATCCTGGACACGCTGTCGGCGGCCGGGGTGGATCCGCAGGGGCTGGAGACGGAAGGCTGGCTGTATGCCCAGCTCTTCGTGTCACGGCCACGCGGTGTCGGCACCGGGCTCGCGTCGGCGATGAGCGCCCTTCGACTGCAAGGATGACAGTGAGCAGCACCGAGTGGTCCACCCGCACGTTCGGCAATGACGAGAGCCTGCCCAGGGTTCCCCTGCCCACGCTCGAGGACAGCTGCCGCCGGTTCATCGAGTGGTGCACGCCCCTGCTGACCCCGGACGAGCTTGCGGCGACCGAGGTGGCCGTCGCGGACTTCCTGGCGCCGGGCAGCCCTGCTCACGAACTGCAGGCGGCCCTTGAGGAGTACGACCGGTCCCCGGGGGTGCACAGCTGGCTGGACACGTTCTGGCCGTACCGCTACCTCGGCCGCAGGGACCGGATCGCGCTCAACGCCAACTTCTTCTTCCTGTTCCAGCAGTCCCCGCTCGGGCAGGTGGAGCGCGCGGCCGAACTGGTCGCGTCCGCGGTGGACTACAAGCTCAAGCTGGACGACGAGCTCGTTCCGCCGGTGATCGTGCGCGGGCAGCCGCAGTCGATGGTGCAGCACAAGTTCCTCTTCTCGGCGACGCGGATCCCCGGCCAGGTGCTGGACACCGCGCGCACGCCGTTCCGCGACGGCTGGCCGGGCCCGTCCACGGCACGGCACATCGTCGTGTTCTTCCGGGACACGCCGTTCCGGATGGACGTCCTGGCGCCGGACGGCCGACCGTACGACCCGGAGCAACTGGCCACCGGGCTGCGGTCGATCCTGAAGTCCGACAGGGCTGTTGAGGACCCAACCGCCGCTGTCGGGCACTTCACGACGAAGGCGCGGGCGGAATGGGCGACCAGTCGGGCTGCTTTGTTGGCAGCTGGGAATGCCGAAGCGTTCGACGCCATCGAGACGGCGTTGTTCTGTGTGTGCCTTGAGGATTTCGCGCCCGCCGACATCCAGGAGGCGTGCGACAAGCTGCTGCACGGGGACAGCGGGAACCGCTGGTTCGACAAGGCTGTCTCGTTCATCGTGTTCGAGGACGGCACCGCGGGGATCAACGTCGAGCACTGCGAACTGGACGGGACCACGATCCTCGGTTTCACCGACGCGCTGCTCAGCCAGGAACGGACACCGCGCGAAGCACCGGACGGCGTGCCGGCGATGGAGCCCGTCGAGTTCGTGCTCGATGACGCGCTGCGTGCGGACGCTCGCGCGGCAGGGGAGTCCTTCGCCGCGTACGCGGACGCCACGGCGACGAAGACGGTGTCGTTCGACTTCGGCGCCAACCGGGCGAAGCAACTGGGGATGTCACCGGACGCGTTCGCGCAGATGGCGTACCAGTTGGCGCACCAGCGGGCGAAGGGCCTGATCGGCGCGACCTACGAGTCGATCGCGACCCGGCAGTACCGCAACGGCCGGACCGAGGCGATGCGTGTCGTGACGCCCGAGGTGCTGGCGTTCGTCGCGGCGATGGTGGATCCGGACGTGTCCGTCGACGCGCGGCGGGCGGCTTTGCGTACGGCGGCGGCGAAGCACGTTGCGCGGGCCAAGGAGTGCCAGGCCGGTGACGCGCCGGAGCAGCACCTGTGGGAGTTGCAGCTGATCCAGAAACGCCGGGGCATCGACGAAGCACCGGCGCTGTACACGTCGCCTGGCTGGCTGATCAGTCGGAACGACTACCTGAGCACCAGTTCGGCTCCGTCTCGGAACATCCGGTACTTCGGGTTCGGCTCGACCAGCCCACAGTGCATCGGCATCGCGTATGTGCTGCTGCCGGACCGGTGGAACATCTACCTCAGCACGCCGAGGCACGTCGCCCACGCCATGCACCGGTTCGCCGACGAACTCACCCGTGCGGTCGGAGAGCTACAGGATCTGCTGGCCCAGTGACGGGGTCGGCGGCCAGTGTCGGCCAGCCCGTGGCGCGCATCAGATGGTCGATCTCGTCCTGGCCGAAACCGAGATCCAGCGCGGCGGCCCGGACGCGGTCGATCTCGTTTCCGGGCAGGCCGTAGTCGCGGGCGTCGATCAGGCCGCTGATCAGGTCCGACTGCCTGCTCGTCAGGTAGCGCCTGCCGGCCCGCAACGCCCGTAGCTCGTTGATCAGGTTCAACCGGATCGCCCGCCGAACGGACTCGGGCATCCGGGACCGCGCCGGGACGACGCCGTGTCGGGTGCCGGTCGGCGTGGCCACGCTGTGTCGGGCCGGCTCGGGCGCCGGCAGGTGGCGGAGCAGGGCGATCGCGGGCGTCGCGTGGATGCGGCCGTGCGGCACGGATGTCCGCCGTCGATGGCGCAGATGCACCAGGTCCACCAGCGCGATGATCAGCAGCGCGGTGCCGATCCACAGTGTCAGGGCGAGCAGCGGTTGGGCCTGGTCGTGGCCGCTGAAGTACACGGTGTCCCGGAACGCGCGGACGGCAGCGCCGTTGGGCAGCCACAGCGCGAGTTGCCGGTAGCCGTCGGGCAGCAGCGGTACCGGTACCGACGAGCCGTTGATCGCGTTGCCGACCACCAACAGCGCGCCCGCGCCGAGCGCCGTGCCGGGTAGGCCGAACACGGCGTGCAGCGCGGCCATGGTGAGCAGGAACGCGGTCGCCGCCAGCGCACCGAGGCCGAGCAGCGGCCAGGTGGCACCCGTGAGCGCGCCCAGCCAGGTGTCCAGCACGAGCACTCCGAATGCCGCACTGACCAGCGCGTATCCGATCGCGGCCGCGACCCGCAGCCACAGCCTGATGCGCTTGCCGAACAGGTAGAAGCCGACACTGCCGATCACGCCGGGGATCAGCAGGCCGATCTCGAAGACGAAGGCGGACTGCCCGCCACGGTCACCCGGCGGCAGCGGCACGACGTCGACAGCGGCGGCGACGGGCCTGCCCAATTGATGCGCCACCGCCGTCAGCGCCGTGGTCACCGCCTGTTGCACCGGTATGCCGTCGGCGCCCGCCGTGAGGACGCGGATCGGGCCGGTGTCCGCCACGACCAGCGCGCCGTAGGAGGACGTGTCGTCGATGTCCCGTCGCGCGTCGGCCTCGTCGGCCCGGGAGCGGACGTCGAACCCGCCGGGCACCGCCGTGGCCAACCCGGTCCGCACGTGCGCCAGTGTGGATGCCGGTGCCACCACGTCGATCGTCAGGCCGTGTGGGTGTGGAGCGTGGATCGCGTAGCCGTAGGACAGGGTGAACAGGCCACTGAAGACGGCCGCGCCCAAGGTCAGCATGACCATGCGCCGGGCAGTGCTTACCCCCACTGGTGCTCCTCCTCCGCAGGCGCCCTGTGCTGTGTCCCACCGCGCCGCACCACCGACGATGCGGCAAGCTGTGTCCCCGTGGCCAGTTCGCGAAACCCCAGGTCCCGAAGCGTTTCGTCTGGCGCGGCACTGCCCATCCCGGAGGGCCGGTGGCAGGGCAGGCGGCGCAACCCGGCGACAGCGCGGGCGATCCTCACGGCGACCCTGGCACTGCTGGACAGCCGCGGCGTCGGCTATCGCGGACTGACCATGCGCGCGGTCGCGGAGCGTGCCGGCGTGAGCACGGCGACCCTCTATCGCTGGTGGCCGAGCAGGAACCACCTCGTGCTGGACGCCTACCGGTCCAGGTCCGCGCGGGACATCTCGGCACACGTGACGGGCGACCTGCGCGCCGACCTGGTGGCGCACCTCGGGCATCTCGCGTTCATGCTGAACAGCCCGCCGGAGGCACGCACCCTCGCCGAGATCATCGTCGCGGCAGCCGACGACCCCGCGTTCGGCACGCTGTTCCGGGACACGTTGCTGCGTGAGCGGCGGCAGGCGGTGCTCGATGTGCTGGCGGCAGGCGTCGAGCGCGGTGAGGTCCCGAGGACGAGCGATCTGGGCGTGGCGGTGGACGTGGCGTTCGGCGCGTTGCACCACCGGTTGCTGCTCACCGGAGACCCCATCGACGGGCCGTTCGTGACCGCGTTGGCGGACATCGTCATCAGCGGCATCACCAGCGGCTGACCACGCTCAGCCTGCGACGCCCTCGCGCGTCCGGTCCATGAGCACCGCGCGGCTGACCACGGCCAGCGCCCTGCCGTCCTCCAGGACGATCACACCGTCGTGGTCGGCCAAGGCCTCGATCGTGGCCGGCAGGGACTCGCCCACGCCCACCACCGGCAGCGGCGGATCGAGCGGAATCCGCTCGTCCGGGCGAATTCGGTCTTCCGCCAATGCCGCACCCAGCCGAGCAGGGGACAGCGCGCCCAGGATCTCGCCGGACGCCACGCCGTAGGGCCGCTCGGCGCGTGGCACGACGACCGGGACGGCGCCGATATCGGGCGATCCGGCGAACCTGGCCACGACGGCGCCGACCGTCGCCGTGGCGGGAACGGTAGGCAGTTGCTCGCCAAGGCCGGCCACCAACCGGCGGACCTGCTGGTCCGACTCCTCCAGGAAACCCCAGTGCCGCAACCAGTCGTCGCTCAGGCTCTTGGACAGATACGACCGACCGGAGTCCGGCAGCAGCACGACCACGAGATCGTCCGGGCCGAGTTCGCTCGCCACCCGGATGGCCGCCGCGACCGCCGTGCCGGAGGACGCACCGACCAGCAGGCCCTCCCGCCTGCCGAGGTCGCGCGCGGTCAGCAGGGAGACCCGGTCCCCGATGCGCTCGTACCTGTCGACCACGTCCGGGTGGAACGACTCCGGCCAGTGGTCCTCCACCGTCTCCGGGTGCAGCGAGTGGCCGATGCTCTCCACCCAGTAGGGACTGCCGTCACCACCGGAGTACACCGAGCTCTCCGGGTCGGCGGCCACGATCGTGACCTTGCCGCCGGAGACGTCCTTGAGGTATTGGCCGGTGCCGGTGATGGTGCCGCCGGTGCCGACTCCGGCCACGAAATGAGTCACCCGGCCGTCGGTCTGCTGCCAGATCTCCGGGCCGGTGGTGCGCACGTGGACCTGGGGATTCGCCGGGTTGTCGTACTGGTTGGCCAGCCACGCGCCCGGGGTCTCGTCGACGATCCGGCGCACCACGTTGAACAGGTGGTCCGGGTGCTCCAGCGGCAGCCCCGTGGTCGCGAGCACGACCTCGGCGCCGTAGGCCTTCAGGATGTCGACCTTCTCCTGGGCCGCCTTGTCGGACACGCCGATCACGACGCGGTAGCCACGCTGCCGCCCGACCAGGGCCAGACCGATGCCGGTGTTGCCCGACGTCGCCTCCACGATCGTGCCGCCCGGACGCAGCGAGCCGTCCCGTTCGGCCTGCTCGATCATCGCCTGCGCCGCCCGGTCCTTCACGCTGCCGCCGATGCTCAGGAACTCGGCCTTCACGTAGATCGGTGCTGGCGTGTCGACGTGGTTGAGGCGGAACAGCGGGGTTCGACCGATCGCGTCGGTGACCGACTCGTAGACCTGCATCATGATCCTTCCGGGCGCCGTCCTGCCAGCTTACTGAGGGTGCGGCCGTCCCTGCCGGCGGCCGTCGGCCGATGTGTCCTATCAGGACAGTCAGGTCGGCCTGCAATACGTAACGCGTTCGTTGGGCTACGTATCGGTACATCCGGATGCGCCAGGGCAACCTGTGTGGTGGGGATTTGTCACCCGACGGAAGGACATGTCACTGATGCCAGCCAAGTTCGCTGCGAAAACCATGGTGGTGGCGCTGGTCGCCGCAGCCGGGACGGTCGCCTCCGCGATCTCGGCGACAGCCGCTACCGCGCCGGTGTCCGCCGCGCACATTGTGGCCCATTTCGACATTGCCGCAGGCCAGCAACCGGAGAACATCACCCTCGAACCGGACGGCACCGCGGACCTCAGCTTCACGACGGCACACGAGATCGCTCAGGTGTCCAGGACCGGCAAGGTCCGCATCCGTGCCGTGCTGCCCTCGCCCGCGGACGGCGGTGTGAACACGCCGCTGGTCGGCAGCGCACGGACATTCGGCATTGTTCGGGCGTCCAACGGCACGCTGTTCGTCCTCTACAACACCGGCGGAGCCGATCTGACCGGCGTGTGGCGGGTGCGGCCCGGTAGCCACACCCCGACCCGGATCGCGGCGCTGCCCGCCGACGGCCTGGCCAACGGCATGGCATTGGACCCGCACACCGGCCTGCTCTACATCGCCGACTCGGTGCACGGCGTCGTCTGGCGGGTGCCCGAGACCGGCGGCACCCCGACCCTGTGGGCCAGCGGTGCCACGCTGACCTCGAACGGCTCGTTCGGCGCGAACGGCGTGAAGGTGCACAACGGCGCCGTGTGGGTGTCCAGCAGCCAGCAGGGCCTGCTGCTGCGCATCCCGATCGGGCGCCATGGCGTCGCCGGCCCGATCCAGACCAGGGCAGCGGTGGCTGGTATCGACGACTTCGTGTTCCCCGGCTCGGGTGACACGGCGCTCGCCGCGATCAACGGTGCCAGCGAGATCGCGCTGGTCCGGCCGAACGGCACCCAGTCCATCGTGCTGACCCCGGCCGACGGGCTGCAGAACCCGACGTCGATGTCGGTCCGCGGCGACACCCTCTACGTCGCCAGCGCCGCCTACTCGACGCTGACCGATCCGAACCTGTTGCTGGCCCGGCTGTCCCATCTGTCTCACTGACCACGACGGTTGGTCCAGGCCGGTCGCCCGATCATCTGATCGGCGACCGGCCTGCGTTGTTTCGTCGGTCGAGCCCGCTGGGTATGCGGTAGTGGACCGACGAGAAGGGATGATCATGGGTGCTTCGGGCAGCAGAGTTGCTTTTCTGGTCGCGAAGGAAGGCATCGAGCAGGTCGAGTTGACCGAGCCGTGGCAGGCGGTCGAGCAGGCCGGGGGACAGCCGACGCTGGTGTCCGAGGAAGCCGGCTCGGTGCAGGGCTTCCACCACCTGGACAAGGCGGACACGTTCCCGGTCGACAGGACCACCGACCAGACCAATGCCGCCGACTACACCGCGCTGGTGCTGCCGGGCGGTGTGGCGAACGGTGACTTCGTCCGCACACAACCGGAGGCCGTCCGCCTGGCCGCGTCGTTCGCGGCGGCCGGCAAGCCGATCGCGGTCATCTGTCACGGTGGCTGGGTGCTGATCGAGGCCGGTGTCGTGAGTGGACGGCAGCTGACGTCGTGGCCGAGCATGCGGACCGACTACTGCAACGCGGGCGCTGACTGGGTCGACGAGGAGGTCGTGGTCGACCACGGCAGCTTCCCGCTGATCAGCAGCCGGAAGCCCGATGACCTGCCGGCCTTCTGCCAGGAACTGGTCAACGCGCTCGAGAAGGCCTAACTGCCCTGGTCACTGGGTACCCGGTGGCCAGGACCGATGTCGATCGAGAGGGGTGGCGTGATGGCCAGACCGGTGTGGAGCGGCACGATCAGCCTGGGCCTGGTCACGGTGCCGGTCGCGCTGTACGCCGCGACACAGGACCACTCGATCTCGTTCCACCAGATCCAGCGCGGCACGACCGACCGGATCCGGATGCGGAGGGTGAACGAGCGCACCGGCAAGGAGGTCAGCTACGACGACATCGCGAAGGGCTACGAGACCACCGACGACGACGTGATCGAGGTCGAACCGGAGGAGTTGGAGAACATCGCCCCCGGTCGGTCCCGCAGCCTGGAGATCGACACGTTCGTGGACCTGGCCGAGATCGACCCTGTCTTCTTCGACCGCACCTACTGGCTCGCGCCGCGCAACGCCGACTTCGCCCGTCCCTACCACCTGTTGCTGCGCGCGATGGCCGACACCGGCATGGTGGGGGTCGCGATGCTGGTGTTGCGCGGGCGCCAGCACCTGACCGCGGTGCGTGCCGGTGACGGTGTGCTCGTCGCCCACACGATGAGGTTCGCCGACGAGATCCGGGATCCGGCCGACACGGTCGGTGACCTGCCTTCGGCCCCGAAGCTGAAGGCGAAGGAACTGGACATGGCCCGTGAGCTCGTCACGGCGATGAGCGGACCGTGGCGGCCCACCGAGTTCCACGACACGTACCAGGAGAAGGTGCGTGAACTGGTGGCGGACAAGGAAGCTGGCCACGAGCCGCACACCGAGGAAGCAGCCGAACCCACGAAGGTGATCGACCTGACCGACGCACTGGCCCGCAGCGTGCGCAGGGCCGGCCGCCGCAGGACACCGGACCCGGCGTCGATGTCCAAGGCGGACCTGGACGCACTGGCGAAGGAGATGGGTGTCCGGGGACGTTCCAGGATGACCAAGTCCCAACTCGTCGACGCGATCAAGTCGGCCCCGGCCAAGGCATCCTGACCTGGCCCGGTCAGCCGCTGTCCTGCAGGGACAGTGACCGGCCGAGCAGCACCGTGCACACGGTGATGAACGCGACGCCGATCACCGCGAGGACGATCCAGCCGCCGGTCTGGGCCCGCTCGCCGAAGACGGCGACACCCCAACCCAGGGCGGTCAACGGGTTCGACAGCGTCAGCCCGGGCTGGGACGCGACCAGCCGGCCGCTCTGCAAAGCGTTCTGCAGCAGGAAGAAGCCAGCAGGGCCTGCGACGACGAGTGCGTAGGTCTGCCAGTCGAGGAACAGGTGGCTGAGGCCGCCTGCTGTGATTCCGGCGATCAGGGCGGCCGTGAAGCCGAAACCGATGCCCGTGGCCACGCCGAGGTAAGCGGCCCGGCCGGTGTCCCGGGCGCGGTACCCGACCAACGCCAGCACGCCGACGACACCAACGGTGACCGCCGACGCCAGCGCCCACGTCCAGCCCGATACGGCACCGGGATTCCCGCCGGTCGGGCGCAGGGCGAACAGCAGCAGGGCAACGCCGACGCTCATACCGGCGACGGCGAGCCACTCCCTGGCGCGCAGACCGGTGTGGAACACGAAACCGCTCAGCACCAACGTGAAACCGAGTTCCAGGATCAGGATCGGCTGTACGAGAGCGATCGGGCCGGTACCGAGCGCGGCGGCCTGCAGCACGAAGCCGCAGATCATCGCCGTGACACCGCCCAACCAGGCACGCTGCCGCACCAGATGCCACAGCAGCCGGAACTCGAACGCCTCGGACTCGGGCCGCTCGCGGGCGGCCTTGCGTTGCAGGACGGACGCCACGGCATTGGCCATCGAGGCGGCCACCGCCAGCACGATGCTCAGGACCACGTCGGGACCGACCCTGCGCCAGGCGCACTCACAGCTGTTGCCGGACGCCGGGCCGGCCATCGGCCAACGCCGCCCGGGCCTGGCCACGGCGTGGCACCAGCGCTGTGGGACCACGCAGGTCCTCGACCAGGAAGGCGGTCCCGGCACACCAGGCCAGGACGAAGACGGCCAGCGCGACGACGCCGTTGGCGGTGTCGACCCACGCCGGGGCACCCAACTGGTAGGCACCCTGCAGCACCGCCCTGGCGATCGACACGCTCAGCACGACGGTCATCAGGACCTTCCCGAACGCGGCGGCCACGGCCAGCGGAACCAGCATGATCGCGAACGCGACCAGGAACAACCCGACGGTCCTGCTGGTCTGCCGCGTCGGGTCCAGCACGTCCAACAGGCCGAGCCCGAGCCAGGACGTGGTGAACAGGCCGAGCGTGGTGGCGGCGCCGGTGTCCCTGCTGAGCACCGCGACGATGGCGGCGACCAGTTCCAGCGGGAACACGAACGCCGCCATCAGCACACCGGCGGCCCGCACGTCCTGCGCCGAGGACAGCCAGCCGAGGCCGATCCCACCGAGCAGCACCATGCCGACGCCGAACGAGAAGAAACCGAGCGGTAGCGGACTGACATATGGCCGGACCACGACCCGGGGGGCGGTGTCGTGGTCCGGCGGTCCTTGACTCGTCACAGAGCGGAGCTACCCGTTCGCCCTCGGGTGTACACCGGCCAGCCGTGGCCGGAGTTCGGCCAGGTAGTCGTGGTCGTGGTTGGCGAGGTGGTCCAGGTCGAGGTCGTGCGGGATGGCCGTGCCGGGTTCCCTGTCCAGCAGGTATCGGATGGTTTCCGCGACCACGTCCTCCTCGGCAGCGTCGGGCATCTCCAGGTCGTCGACGAAGCCCTGGGACAGCGTCACCTTGTGATTGGTGGTGTCCTGGCCCTCGTGCACCTCGGCCGCGTACTCGAACGGCGCCAACAGGTGGATGCGCACACGTTCACTCATGGTCACGGCATACCCGGGCCCGGCGGTCGGGAAACCAGGCTCAGCCCACCCACACGGTTTTGGCGTTGCAGAACTCGCGAATGCCCAGTGCGGCCAGTTCGCGGCCGTAGCCGGACGCCTTGACGCCGCCGAACGGCAGTTCCGGGTAGGACACGGTCATACCGTTGATGAACGTCCCACCGGCCGCCAGTTCGTTGACGAAGCGTTCCCGCTCGGCCTCGTCGTCGGTCCACGCGTTGGAGCTCAGGCCGAACGTCGTGTCGTTGGCCAGCGTGATCGCCGCGTCGATGTCGGGCACCGTGTACAGACCGGCGACCGGACCGAAGAGTTCCTCGCCGTACATCCGCATCTGGCCGGTGATGTCGGTGACGACGGTCGGCGGGTAGAACCAGCCCGGCCGGTCAGGGCGCTTCCCGCCGCACAGCACCGTCGCACCCTCGGCGACCGCGTCGGCCACGAGTTCCTCGACGTCGGTGCGGCCCTGCTCGGTGGCCAACGGCCCCACGTCGGTGCCCTCGTCCATCGGGTCGCCGACGACCAGTGCGGACATCTTCGCCACGAACAGCCGCTGGAACTCCTCGGCGACGTCGGCGTGCACGATGAACCGCTTGGCCGAGATGCAGCTCTGCCCGTTGTTCTGGCAACGGGACGTCACCGCGACGTCGGCGGCCGCCTCCAGGTCGGCCGACGGCATCACGATGAACGCGTCGCTGCCGCCCAGTTCCAGGACGGTCTTCTTGATCTGGCCGCCCGCGATCTCACCGACCGACCGACCGGCGCCCTCACTGCCGGTCAGGGTCGCTGCCATCACCCGACTGTCCTTCAGGACCCGCTCGACGGCCCCCGAGCCGATCAGCAGCGTCTGGAACGCGCCCTCCGGGAACCCGGCCCTGCCGAACAGCTCACCCAGCCACAGCGCGGTCTGCGGCACGTTGGACGCGTGCTTGAGCAGCCCGACGTTGCCCGCCATCAGCGCGGGCGCCGCGAACCGCATCACCTGCCAGAGCGGGAAGTTCCACGGCATGACGGCGAGGACGGGGCCCATCGGCAGCCACCGGGTGTAGGCGGCGCTGGCCGACACGGCCACCGGGTCGGCAGGCTGGTCGGCGAGGAACGCTTGCGCGTGCTCCGCGTAGAAGCGGGCGGCCTTCGCGCACTTGTGCACCTCGGCCCGCGCCGCGGCGACGGTCTTGCCCATCTCGGTGGTCATCAGCGGCGCCAGGTCCTCGGCGTCCTTGTCCAGGAGGTCGGCTGCCGCCAGCATCCAGTTGGCCCGCTGCGCGAACGTGGTGCCGCGCAGTTCGAGGAAGGTGCGGTGGGCCAGTTCGATACGGCGGTCGATCTCTGCGTCGTCCAGCGGAGTGAAGGTCTGCAGTGTCTCGCCGGTTGCCGGGTTCACTGTTGCGATGGCCATGGTGTCTGGCTACCCCTTTCGCTGACGAGCCGCAACATCGGACCGGATGGCGGTGATCACGGCAGCCATGTCGTCGTCGCCGTGGCCTGCCCGCTGCGCCACGAGGTACCGGTTGTGTTCGGCGGCCATCAGTTCGTCGTTCGTGCCGGCCGACCGCATCGCCTCGCGGATCAGGCCGGCGTCCTTGGCGGCACCACCGAGCGCGAACGACGGCGTGAAGTCGCCCTTGATCATCGCCTTGCCCTTGAGCTGGGCGTACGCGCTGTCCAGCGGACCGCCCGAGATCACGTCCAGGAACAGTTGCGGGTCCAGGCCGAGATCGTCGGCCAGCCCCACGGCCTGCGCTGTCGCCGCGGTGATCGACAGGACCCACGAGTTCGCGACCAGCTTCAGCCGGTGCCCGTCGCCGGGCTGCTCGCCGATCCACATGGTGCGCGCGCCGATCGCGCCCAGCACCGGTGCCACCGTGTCCCGGACGCCTGCCGGACCGCCTGCCAGCACGGTCAGCTTGCCCTCCTCGGCAGGCTGGCGGGTGCCGAGCACAGGCGCGTCGACGAACGTGATGCCGTGCTGCTCGGCGAGCGTCGCGAGGGTCGCTACGCCGTCCAGGCCGACCGTGCTGGTCTGCAGCCACACCGCGTCCTGGCGCATGGCCGGCAGCGCGGCCGCCATCACCTCGGCGACGGCCGTCATGTCGAACAACATCGTGATCACGACGTCCGCGCCGGACACCGCCGCAGCGAGATCGGGTGCCAGGGTGGCGCCGTCGTCGGCGAGGGGCGCTGCCTTGTCCTGGCTGCGGTTCCAGACCGTGACGTCGAACCCGGCACGGAGCAGGCTGCGCGCCATCCCGGCGCCCATGATGCCCGTTCCCAGCACTGTGACGGCTTTTGTCATGTTGTCAGCACTCCGTTCTGCTCGGTCCGCTTCAGGTCCAGGCTGTGCACGGCGGCTCGCCGCTCGACGGCGGTGAACGGACGCAGCGGGACGATCGGTGTCCGGTCGAGGTTGGACTGGAGGTAGTGCAGGACGATGCCCTCGCGCAGCGCCCACGGACTCACTTCGACGCGGGTCACGTCCAGCGCCTTCATGGTCGCCTTGGCGACCACGGCGCCCGCGATGATCTGCCGGGCACGCGACCGGGACACGCCACGCAACTCCGCGCGTTCGGCCAGGGACAGCCGGGCCAGCCGGGGCAGCCACTCGGCGAGATCTTTCGCGGTGAGGGCGCGGCGCACGAACGGTCCCTTGCGCTGCGGTGGGGCTCCGGCCAGCCGGGCGAGTTGCTTGAACGTCTTGGACGTGGCGACCGCCCGGTCCGGCGGCCCTTCCCAACGCAGCCGGTCACTCACCTCTCGCAGCGTCGCTTTCACGTGCCTGCGCAGCGCCTTGAGCTGTCTGGCGGTCGGCATGTCGTCGGGCAGGAACTCCCTGGTCAGCCTGCCCGCCCCCAACGGCAGGGACAGCGCGAGATCCGGCTCGGCATCGCGGCCGAGCGCGATCTCCATCGACCCACCACCGATG
>DASXYT010000364.1:0-1752 GCA_036502345.1 Pseudonocardiaceae bacterium
GTGGTCCTACCGCGGCCGCGCTTTCGACAACGACACCGGCTGGCGTATCGACTACCAGGCCGCCACCCGGGCCCTCGCCGCCACCGCCACCTCCGCCCGGGTCGAGCGCGCCGAGACCCACGACCTGCGCTGGAGCGACCACGCCCCGGTGACGGTCGTCTACGACATCTAGGGCCTGTCTGATGTTGTGATCACTGCTTGGTTTGCAGGCTGCGGATCCAAAGGAGTGTTGCGCGGAGTTCGAGGCCGGCTTGGTAGTTGGCGGGGTCTTTGTCATAGCGGGTGGCGAGGCCTCGCCAGGCCTTGATCTTGTTGATGCCGCGTTCGACGGTGTTGCGCTCGCGGTAGAGGTCCGGGTCGCAGGTGATGGGACGTCCGCCTGCCGAGCCCTTCTTCTTGCGGTTGGCGGTCTGGTCCCGTGGTTCGGAGATCACGGCTTTGATGCCGCGGCTGCGCAGGTAGGTGCGGTTTCGCCTGGAGGAGTAGGCCTTGTCGGCGGCGACGGCCGCAGGGCGGGTGCGGGGCCTGCCGGCCGGCCCGCGGACTTTGATCTTCTCCAGGACGGGGATGAACTGGGGGCTGTCGCCGGCCTGCCCGGCGGTGACGATGACGGCCAGCGGCCGGCAGGCGGTGTCGACCGCGAGATGGATCTTCGTGGTGAGGCCGCCCCGCGAGCGGCCCAGGTGCGCTGCCGCCAGGCGAGCCCGGCGGCGCCTGATCACCCGTCGGCGTTCTTCGACGGCGGGGTCGGCGTGTCCGTCTTGTTCCTTGCGCGTGCCCCTTTTGCAGAAGCGGCCTCTTCCAGGGCGTCCAGCACGCTGGCGTCGACCGGCAGGCCGGCCGCGTCGTGGTGGGCCCGGGCCGTGGTGGAGTCCACGCTGACCAGCGACAAGTCCACTCTGCCCTGCCGGGATGCCTCAGCGGTCGCGCCGTCGAGTAACGCGGTGAAAACGCCTGCCTTCCGCCAGTGCTGGAAACGGTCGTAGACGCTCTGCCACGGCCCGAAGCACTCGGGCATCTCCCGCCACTGGGCACCTGATCGGAACTTCCACACGACACCCTCGAACTGGGCCCGCAGATTCTGCGGGTACGGGCCGAAGGCACCGATCGGCAGGAAAGGTTCGATGAACTCCCACTCCCGATCGGTCAGTTGCGCTCGCGTCATACCGACCGTTCTACCGGCATCCCGGCCCGCACAAGGCCGGAACACGGCAAAGATCACAACATCAGACACGCCCTAGATCGCGGCCCCTGCGGCTGGTGAGCAGCCGGGTGTTGGCGGCGGCCACGGCTCGCGACAGTGCCACGCACACCACCATCACCAGGGCGACGGCGACCACGGCGACGACTGTGGCCGCCCAGCCGTGCGCGACCGCGATGACCGCTCCCGTCGCCACCAGCAGCGTGAAGACCGGGCCGACGCCGATCAGCGACGACGCGAGCAGCGCCGTTATCAGCGGGCGCGGGCGCAGCGGCAGCATCGCCAGCCGGGTCGGGTCCAGCGTGTCGTCGCCGCCGAAGAAGAACAGCGGCATCACCGCCCAGCCGAGACCGAGCACGATGGCCACGGTGACGGCGGCGGCCGGCGCGTAGTCGTTGTGCCGCAGGGCGACCATGCCGACGCCCATTCCCAGCGCGTAGAGCAGTGCGAAGGTCACGCCGATCGCCCAGCCGACGGTGCGGCCCCTGGACTGGCGCAGTCCGTTGCGCAGGATCGACAGCTTGAGGCGGACGAACACCCAGGTCACCGAC